>DATEGX010000035.1:0-11766 GCA_035279875.1 Binataceae bacterium (SeqCode) | reverse complement strand
CGCCGAACGTAGTAATATGGCCGAGCGGCGGATTACGCGACAGGGTCGAGAGAATCGCATCTGACGCGCAGAAGGCGCCGAGCGGCAAGCCGCCCCCAAGCGCCTTGGCCAGCACCACAATATCGGGCGTCACCCCAAAATGCTCGAGCGCGAACAGCTTGCCGATACGCCCCATCCCGGTGAGGACTTCGTCGAAAATCAGCAGCGCCCCGGTTTCGCTGCATCGCGCCCGCAGCCGCTCCATAAATTCCCGGCCGGGAATCCGAACGCCGCCCTCGGCTTGAACCGGCTCGACCACCACTGCCGCGACGCGCTTATCGATCGCCGTGAGCGCGCCCCCGTCGCCATACGGCAGATGGGTAACCGGGCCCGGCAATTCGCCGAACGGCGCGCGAAACGCCTCGTTACCGGCGAGCGCCAACGCGCCAAGCGTGTCGCCATGATAAGCCCCCTCGAAGGCAACAAAGGCGCCCCGTCCAGTGTACTTGCGGGCGGTCTTGAGCGCGCCCTCGATCGCTTCAGCGCCGCTATTGGTGAAGTAGACCCGGTCGAGACTGGCCGGAAGCAGACTGGCCAATCGCGCCGCCAGCATTGCCTGGCTTTCGATAACGTACTCGCCGTAAACCATTACGTGCAGATGACGCCGCAGCTGGCGCTCGATCGCTTCCATTACCAACGGATGACCATGGCCGAGCGCCGACACGCCAATCCCGGCAATCAGGTCGAGGTAACGGCGGCCGTCCGAGGTATAGAGCCAGCATCCCTCCGCGCGCTCGATTTCAAGGCCGATAGGCGCCTCGGAGGTCTGCGCCAGGTGACGGAGGAAATGATCGCGGGCGCTACTCATTGATTCATTCGCGGCCCAGCATCAAGCGGAGAAAGGCGCCGCCGCCGTGCGGCCAATCGAGCGGTGGGGACTGCATCGCGCCGGGTGCGGATATGTAGCTCGCGCCCATCCGCTGGATAATCCCGCGCGCCGCGCTGCAACGCGGTTCGTCTCCGGCCAGCGCAAAGCCCTCCAGCTTCCCATCCACGGGCTCCAGGCGTCGTTGCAGTTCCGCCAGGCCATCAAATTGCGACACGTAGACGGTCGTTAAACCGGGCGAAAGTGTGAAGGCCGCATCGCGATCGAAAACCACCGTCCAGGCGAAGCCGGGACCTTCCCAGAGCTTCACTGGCGCGCCACCGATCATGCGCCATCGCGCAGCTTCGCGTATCCGGCGAACACCAGCGCCATCTTCGAGCCCAATCCGGCGGAGGTCCCTAGCACCTAATCGCGAGTGGAGTTCGCTCAGGCCAGTTGCTATTCGCTCCGCGAATTCACACGCGCGACCCTCGACAAAAATATGATGTGGGGAGAGGCATCCGCGCTGATCGAAGAGCGCGCAGTCAAGCGCAACGGCGCTGGCTATGGCGGCCAGCCCGGCGTCATCGGCCACCGCCTCACGCAGTATTGCTGCTCCGCTCACCCTGCTGCCGAAGCTGGTGAATCCGTGCCGCTTACCATCCGGCTGGAGTTGCGCAATCGTGGCATCATCGCCCATCACAACCATTCGGTCGCACGATTCGACCATCGCCGCCGTGAGATCCGTGCGTTCGCGACTCCAGTTGAACACTGTCACACGCATTCCAAAATCAGTCCCATGGCTAGCATCGATTTTACGCAGCGCTTCGGCGACCTCACGAAAGAAAACCGGCTCCGCGGACGAAGTCTTCACGATCGGGGCGCAGCCGGCGGTAAGCGCGGAAAGAAGTTCATGAAGGCCGGCACCCGGCACGTTCCCCGGCATGATGAAGCCGATAAGCTCGCGGCGCGGCCGCACTTTGCGGGCGAAATGGTCCGCCTGCATGAGCGGTCGAACGAGCGCATCCAGCGACAGAGCCAGCAAGGCTTCCGAATAGCCCATTTCGTCGGCGATCTGCCCAAGCGCGAGACGCCAGCGGCCGTCGCGCCGCCTTGAAGCGCCGCTAATGGATTCGCCAAGTTCGTGGAAAATCCGGCCCGTCACCTCGGGATCGAGCGGCCGGGAGATTGTCTGCCTGAGCCGATGCGCGGCGGCCCGAATTTCGTCTGGCGAAGGTTCAGCGAAGTTGTGAGGGCCTTTATCTTCGAGGGGCCGCACGCTCCCAATCGAGCGCCTCATCCAAGTCAGTCCCTGGCTGCCGTGAGAGGCTCGTTGATAGCGAATTGCTCGATCGCCAGCGCGCACCCACGCGGACCCGCGATCGCCGCCCGCCCCAACACTGCCACCGCATTGCCGCGGACCAACCCGAAATCCTCGGTCATCAACGCAGAAATCGAACCGACGTTGGCGAGGTCGAAAAATGCCAGTAGACCTGGTTGCCCGTCTTGCATCGGCCTCAGGGTCACCGGATCGATCGAGGCGGGCCGCAGCCATGGCGGGGCAAGCTTCATGCGCGCGCCGGGTGGTGCGTCGAAGTCCGAATTGAAGCGGGTCGCGTCGTACAATTGCGAGCACATTTCGGTCATTCCGTACTCATTGATAACGAGATCCGGTTCGATTCCGAGAAGTTCGAAGGCCTCCGCTGCCACTTGCTCCGGCGCCAGGGCAATTCGCTGTCCTTTCGCCCCTCCAGTATCCATCAGACGCGAGCCTCTCGGCAAAACAATCGCCGCGCGGTTGCCCCGGACAGCCTCGAATAGCGCCGCGCACGAGGCGGTGGTGCCCAGGATGCAGACTGGGGTGTCGAGCGCCATAGAATCGCGCAGAAACTCAATCGCGGCCCCGGTATCGACTCGCTCGCGGCTGGCGGCACATAACGCACGGCCACTACCGAATTCGTCGATACACCAGCTAATCATCTGCGATAGAGACGACTCGGGCATGCGCTCCGCGGTTGGATGCAATGCCAGCATCGCGGGCCGGCAACCGTCGGGGAACATCATGCGCTTGAGATGGCCGAGTGCAGCGGCACGGTAGACCTCGGGCGCGGGCACCAGATGACGGCCGCGGTCCTCGCGTCCAACGGTGGTTCCGCTGGTCAAAAAAACCCGCGATCCGGGCGCTTCTGGATGCAACCGATTTTCGATTCGCGCGTACTTGAAGGCGACGGTGCTGACCGGGGGAATTGTTGCGAGCGACGCGACCTTGGCTGGATCGATGCCGAGATTGTCAAGATAGGCGCGGTACATCGGTACGGATTCGGCCTGATAGCGAAAAACTGCCAAAGCCAGGGACTCGAAGATCGCCGGTTCGGGGGCGCGAATGAAGCTCAGAACTTGCTCGATAATCGACATCGTGGGCCAGCAGGATCCCCCGCGGCGATGATCATGGCATCAGCGAATGCGTTGGTTCAACGTCTTGCCGGCGCCAAATCCGCGCGGCTTTAGCTCTTGCCAAGCCCATTTGACGTTGCTTTTCGATCTGATAAAACACGATGCGTGCCGCCTCGGAGGGCGGGCCGATGAAAAATTTCATAGCGGGCGTGGTGCTGGGGGTCGTGGCGAGTTGTGGGATGGTTTTTGCGTCGCCCGGATTTGGTCATAACGGAGTTTTCTGGCAACAACTCACCAATCCTGGCAAAACGGGCTATATCGACGGTTACCGGGACGCGATGGGCGTAAGCGTTCAGGAAGTCAACACACTGTCGATTGCCGCGAGCTACCTGCATTGGAAGAGCGGCGACAAGATCATTCATCAACTCATCCAGGAATTGTCTATGGCCGACACTAAGCCTGCCGACGCGGTCCGTAAGCTCGACCTGCTCTACGCAAACCCCAAATACAGCGAGCTCGACCTCGGCCAGGCGTTGCAATTGCTTTCCGCCCGAACTGCGCAGAACGCGAACGAAAGCGGTAGCACTGGCAATCATACGGACGCGCCTAGAAGTACCATCGGACGATAACACTTAGTTTAGTATCGTAAGAGGCGGCTACTTGTGTGGCCGCCTCTTACGCGCTGCGATCCCGAGCGGTCGTCGCTGACGGGATTGCGCGAACGTGGTTCTACGTTCTGATGAGCTGCGCGACGTGACCCGAGTCTGCTGGGCGGCCCGGCAATATAACCGGGAGTTGCGCCTGCGAAATTCCCATATGACTGTGCAGCACTTGAGCGATTGGCTCGCGAAAATCGGTCGTCACCGCCAGATCGCGCTCCTGGTATAGCTCCGCCGGCGACAACCCCACCCATTTGCCGTAAACCCGGCCGCCGCGTACCGGACCACCCATCACCCACATCACGTTGCCGTGTCCGTGGTCGGTGCCGCCGTTGCCGTTCTCATGGGCGGTGCGGCCGAATTCCGAAATCACCAAAATGACCGTCTCGTCGTAGGCGGGCCCGAGTTGCCTGGCAAAATCCGCCAGACCGTCGCCGAGCGGCTTCAGATGGTTGGCGAGTTGCCCGGTTGCCGATCCCTGGTTGACGTGGGTATCCCAACCGCCGAGCGCGACGAATGCGAGGCGAATCGTCGGATCGTGCCTGATCAGGTACGCCAGCCGGCCAGCATCGACCGAGAACCCTTCCGGGCCGGGCGCTCCGCCGCCGGCCTGCGCCATATCCTGCTCAAGCTCGCCCAGCAGCTTTTTGCGCGCCACCCGCCCTTGCTGATACGCGCGGCTAATCGGATCGCTGCCGTCGTAAAGGCTATCGAAGACCTGCTCGATGCGCGGATTGTCGAGCGGCATCGGCCGTGCCGCGGCACGCCCGAGCGGAATATTCGCGACCGGCATCCGGCCCGACAGTATGCGCGGCATATTGGGCCCCAGACTGACAGCCTCGGTCGGACCGTGAGCACCGGGCATTATCGCGAGCGTGCGATTCATCCAACCGTCCGCGGTTGTCTTGATCCCGGGGGTGCCGCTCTCGATGTAGTCCTGCGCATCGAAATGCGAGCGGGTCGGGTCCGGCGAGCCGCAGGCATGTACGAATGCGAGCGTGCCGTCGCGCCATGCCGGCATCAGCGCGCCGAGGGCCGGGTTGAGGCCGAAGTTTCCATCGAGCCTGAGCGCGGCGCCGTTTCCCGCGCGGGGAATTGCGATGGTCGGGCGATTCTCGTAATAGCGTCCTTCGCCGCACGGAACTACCACGTTCAAGCCGTCGACCGCGCCGCGCATGAACACCACGACCAGGCGCTTGTGCGAGTTGGCTTGCGTCGCGATCCGTGCCGCCCACGCATGCGGTCCGAGCAGCAGCAAGCTCGAAGATGCGGCAATCGTGGCGGCCGTCCGGAGAAATTCGCGCCGGCCGATATGATCGACTGAGGGTTGACCACGGACCTCGCCGCTGAAACTCATCGGCGTACTTCTCTTTCATGCGAAGCGGACCACGATGCACGCTGCAACCGCTGATGCGCGACCATCCGCAGAATTTCCGCGCGCACCGGCGCCGGCGAATAATGGCGGCGGCGAAGCATCACGGAACCGCGCGAGAAGCGGCGTGTGTTGGCGAGCAACGGCGCGGCGACCGAGCGCATCAGCCAGCGCGGATACAGCAAAGATTGCTTCAGATTCATCGCATCACTTGATGACATAGCGTCATGACAGATTGTCAAAACCCTAACGCACACACCTCTCCTTGGAAGCGGCTGCACAAAAGTTGTCTCCAGCGGATTCCATCAGCGCATCATGAACTCGGGACTGCCCAGAATCAGCGGAGCGCGCAACGGCGGCGGAGCGGCTTCGACCGCGGCGATCGTGCGTGACGAAAGGCAGTCGCCAAGCGTCATCGCGAGCGCAACCGGGTCAGGCGGGGTTGGCCTGGCGGCAGAGCCGGCCGGCGGGATTTCCATCGCCGCCGGCCGCATCGCGCCCGCCCGTTCCATTCCATGCCCCTCCTGCGCGAATTCATTAAGCGGATGCTCGAGCGGAAGGCGGCCAGCGCCGAGCGCGGTGGCAAAAGCCAGCCGCGTCATCATCGCGTCCGGATTGAGCCACGCTTCCTGGGTGTGCTTGTAGCCGTCGGGCGTCTGACATCCATAAAGCGGCATGCCGAGCTGAGCCATCGTACCGGCCAAGGGACGGTCATTGAGGACCGGCACGCCTGCCGCGCGCACGGCCGAAATCACGAATTCGTATGGGGTCTTGAACTTCGCGCCGCAGTAACGCCGGTCCCAGAATTCGTCGCTGGCGAAAAGAGTTGCCAGCAGCGCGCGGATATTGCCGTCGCTGTCGAGGTAACGCAGCGCCATCCGCTTTACCAGCGCGGGCGGCGGCTGGTCGGCGACGAAATACTGCGCAAGCTGGTAGCTCAGATGATTCGCGGTCGCCGGGCTGCGCGCGAGCAAATCGAGTGCGGCTTCGCCCTGCTCGATCCCGCCGCAGGCGATACGATGACCGAGAAAGGTCTGTGCGCTGAAATCGTGCCGTCGCGGATCGAAGTAGAAGCCCTCGGGCGAAGTGCTCTCGTCCGCGCCAGGCCGTTGCATCGCGTTATTGCGGCGCCATCCACCGAACGCCAGACGGGCGAAAGATCTGGGCGCGAAGAGCGGCGCTCCCGGTCCTCGCCAACCCGCTGCGCGCGCGACGCCAGGGCGTACGAGGCCCCATCCGGTCAACAGGTGCGCCAGGGCGATCACGTCGGCCTGGGAATAACCGCCATTGACGCCCAGCGTGTGCAGTTCCATCAACTCGCGGGCGTAGTTCTCGTTGATCCCGTCGAATTTACCGCGAGCGCCGGGCGCATTGGGCGCGCTGTTTTGCCAATTGTCGAGGTAAAAGAGCATCGCCGGATGCATGGCGGTGGCGCCCAGCAAATCGCGGAAGCGGCCCATCGTATGCGGCCGGATGGCGTGCTGCTCGAAGGCGCCAATCCACAGATGGCAGAGTCCTTTGCCGGCGAAGACGTTGAAGTGATTGAACCAGAAGTTGGTCATCACTTCCTGCAACTGGCGCGGCCCCTCGATCGCCCGCACAATACGCGCCTGGACTGCTTGCAACGCGATCACGCGGGAAAGCTGACGAGCGGCCTGGTGGTCTTCGCGATCGCCCTTGGGCAGCCGCTGAACCGGCAACTGGTATTGGACGAACAGTTCCGCCGGCGTCATGTGGAGGGTGCCGAGCGAGGCGACCTGGCGCTCGAGGACTTGTGGTTCGGGGATTGAACCGGGGTCGAGTTGCTGGCTTACCCAGCGCTCGACCCCGATTCGTTCGAGGTTTTCGATGTCACCCGGCCGTGGCCCGAAGGCGAGCCGGTTGAGTAGGTGTGGTGGCCTTTGCGCCGGCGCCAGATTGCCCGATTCGATCATGTTCGATCATTGGACGGCTGGCGCGCGGGATTTGTTTACGCTGACCGCGCAGCGCAGGGGCAGCGGCCGCCGTCAACTACTCGTGCTCGTGATGCTTTTGTTCCCAGTGTTCCTTGCTGACGTCGTAGCGATGCTCACGATGCATGAAGGCCGACGGATCAGACTTGATCCGGTGTCGCACTCCGGGATGACTGGCCAGATACGCCTGCAGATCCGGATGGTTCTTCATCCACTTGTGATTGTCGACCAAATCGGGATGCTTGCGGAGCGCCTCTTCTTCCTCCGGATGGCTATCGAAGTAGGTGTCGCTGCGTTCGACGAATGGATGATGCCGGCCATAGTAGGTGTTGGGGTTCGGCACCCCGGTCGCAGTCTGCGCCATTGCCGGAACGGCGCAGAGGGCGCCGAGGATCAGGGCAGCTGAAGCGAATCCGGTAGAGCTTTTCATCTTCACGACGGGAAGTTCCTCCTCCCTTGAATTTGTACGGAGTGTATGGCGCACGGTTTCGCTTGGAAAGATTTGGCTTGAAGTTGCCGCGTTCGAATTGAATCGCAGCGCCCGAGGCTTAGCTATAAAGCCGCCAAATAACGCCGATAATTGCTGAAGAGTTCTAAAGACCGATTAAAGCGGCGGAATGCGGCCTAAGGAGCTAGCGTGGCGAACGGCCCCAGGCTTCCACCAGCCTCTCAAACGCACGCCGCAGTTCCGGGTCCTTCAACTCGGGCAGTTCGATCGAACGGCGGGCACCTCGCGTAACCGCCCGCAGATGGGGCCTCTCGCGGCGGCTGAGACGCCCCTGGACGAAGCGGATCTCGCGCACCGTGTCGTTGCGCATTGCGGCCCGCACTCGCGCAAGAATCTGCGGCTTCATCAGGTTGAGTTCCTGGATCCACATCGCGCCCGAGACCTTGACCACTGCGGTATGGAATTTGAGCGAGGATATCTCGGTTTTTCGCGCGATTGTCTCGCCTACCACCTCCGGCCACAGACGCATAAGCCGGACGATCTCGAAATGGCCGTCGTTATCGAGATGGGCGAGCAGGTCCTGGATAGTGCCGCCGATTTGGTAGAGCGATGTGCGCCGCGCCGCCGCCATAATTCGTCCCGGGTCGAGAATAGAGCCGGGCGTCGCGATTTTGAACAGCCGGACCTGGTGAATATCCACAGGAACAGAGGCGAAAATAGCGTGCGCTAGGTCTAGCTGGATGTCGCTCTGCTATTGCAAACCTGATTCGCTAGCTTACGTGTATCCTGCGCTACCCTAAGCATAGTCTACCATCGCATAAGACGGAATGGTCAAAGGCGAAGATTTGCGCTAAGCTTATCAACAACCCATAGATAGGTTATTAACATCTTATGGACACAACATGTTGGGGTACACATGGACATCTCTGCGCTATCAACCTTGACGGACCATCGCTTTAGAACCAACATGCGCATGTTCCACAGATGATCATGACAATGACGACGACCAAGAAGGAGTTGAACGCCTAGGATTCACGTTTTATGGGCGATTGGCTTTACAGATTGGGCTTGGATGCGGATGAGGATGTGGCGGAGGCGGGAGGCGAATAAATGGCGCAGAGCGTAGAAAAACCGGAGACTCGTCGGACTGACGCGGCCGTCAAGAGGCGCGGCGTGAGCATCGAGCGCTTTTTCACCCGCGCCGGGATTGACCCGATGTCCGAGGTCGAATGGGACCTGCGTTCCGCCCTTATCGCCGGCGAGGACGGCCGGGTGGTATTCGAACAGCGCGACGTCGAGGTGCCGCGCGAATGGTCGCAGACCGCCACCAACGTCGTGGTCTCGAAGTATTTCCGCGGTCCGCTGGGCAGTCCGCGCCGGGAAACCTCGGTTCGCCAATTGATCGCCCGCGTGGTCGATACCATCACCGGATGGGGCGAAAAACAGCACTACTTCGCCGCCGACGCCGACCGCGACAGCTTCAAAGCCGAACTCGCCTACCTGCTGGTTCATCAGCAAGCCTCATTCAACAGCCCGGTCTACTTCAACGTTGGTATTGAACCCAAGCCGCAATGCTCGGCCTGCTTCATCCTGAAGGTCGAGGACAACATGGACTCGATCCTGAACTGGTATCGCAACGAAGGGATGATCTTCAAAGGCGGTTCGGGCTCAGGGGTCAATCTGTCGGAAGTGCGCTCGTGCCGCGAGAAGCTTTCGGCGGGCGGCACCGCCTCGGGGCCATTGTCGTTCATGAAGGCGGCCGATGCCTCGGCCGGTGTGATCAAATCGGGCGGCAAGACCCGCCGCGCCGCCAAGATGGTGGTGCTCAACGCCGACCATCCGGATATCGCCGATTTCATCCATTGCAAGCAGGAAGAGGAAAAAAAGGCCTGGGCGCTGATTGCGGCGGGCTACGATTCGTCGCTCGACGGCCCCGCCTACGGCTCGGTGTTCTTCCAGAATGCCAATAACTCCGTACGCGTTACCGACGACTTCATGCAGGCGGTGCTCGACGACGGAAGCTGGCGCACGCGCTTCGTCAAGAGCCGCGAGGTGGCCGACGAGTACCGCGCGCGCGACCTGCTGCACATGATTGCCGACGCGGCCTGGGCCTGCGGCGACCCCGGGATGCAGTTCGACACGACCATCAACTCCTGGCACACCTGCACCAATACCGGCCGCATCAACGCCTCGAATCCGTGCAGCGAGTACATGCACCTGGACAATTCCGCGTGCAACCTGGCCTCGCTCAACGTGCTCAGGTTCCTCGACGAGCGCGGTGACTTCGACGTCAAGGCCTTCCGCCACGCGGTCGACGTGATGATCACGGCGCAGGATATCGTGGTCGACAATTCCTCGTACCCGACCGACGAAATCGCCCGCAACGCGCATTCGTTCCGCGAGCTGGGCCTGGGTTATGCGAATCTCGGCGCGGCGCTGATGGCGCTCGGGATGCCCTACGACTCCGAGCAGGGGCGCGGCTATGCCGGCGCGATTACCGCGCTGATGACCGGCGAGGCTTACCTGCAATCGGCGCGGATTGCCGAGGTGCTCGGGCCGTTCGAGGGTTACGCAGTCAATCGCGAGCCGATGCTCAAGGTGATCGACCGTCATCGGAGCGCCACGCGCGAGCTTAATTCGGCGCATGTGCCGCTCGACCTGCTGCGCGCGGCACGCGACTGCTGGGAGGAGGCGCTTAAGCTTGGCCAGGGCGCCGGGTATCGCAATTCGCAGGCGACGGTAATCGCGCCCACCGGCACGATCGCCTTCATGATGGATTGCGACACCACCGGCATCGAGCCGGATATCGCGCTAATCAAGTACAAGAAGCTGGTCGGCGGCGGTATGCTCAAGATCGTCAACCAGACCGTGCCGCGCGCGCTCAAGCGACTCGGCTACGATTCGCGCGAGATCCAGGAAATCGTCGAATACCTCGACGAGCACGAAACTATCGAGGGTGCGCCGAATCTGGCCGATGCGCATCTGGCGGTGTTCGATTGCGCGTTCAAACCGCGGGCCGGTTCGCGCACGATCCACTACCTCGGCCATCTAAAGATGATGGGCGCGGTGCAGCCGTTTATCTCGGGCGCCATCTCCAAAACGATTAACATGCCCGCCGAGGTGACGATCGACGAGGTGGCGGAGTCGTACGTTACCGCGTGGCGACTCGGGCTCAAGGCGGTGGCGATCTATCGCGACGGCTCGAAGCATACCCAGCCGCTCAATGTCGGGAAAAGCGCCGAGTCCGCGGCCGCCTCGATCGCAGCCGTTGCGCACCCGGCCGACGAATTCCGGCCGCATCGGCGCAAGCTGCCCGACGAGCGCCGTTCGATCACGCACAAGTTCGATATCGCCGGCCACGAAGGCTACATCACGGTTGGAATGTACGAGGACGGCAACCCGGGCGAGATTTTCGTCTCGATGTCGAAGCAGGGCTCGACCATTTCAGGCCTGATGGATTCGTTCGCGACCGCAATCTCGTACGCGTTGCAATACGGCGTGCCGGTGCAATTCCTGGTCGACAAGTTTGCGCATATGCGTTTCGAGCCGTCGGGCTTCACCAAGAATCCGCAAATCCCATACGCCAAATCAATCATCGACTACCTCTTCCGCTGGCTCGCCTCGAAGTTCCTCGATGCGCAGGCGCGCCAGGAGGTCGGGGTAATTGCGACGCCCTCGGCGGTGCCGATTTTGGCTCCGGCTGATGCGCCCGAGAGCAGTAACGAGGCGGGAGCGGGCGCCAGACTCGCGCTGGTGCGGCCCGCCGCGTCCGATGACCTTACCAATGGTCAGGCCGAACACGGCGACGGCGGCCTGCGCCAGAGCTTTATCAACCAGGCCGATGCACCGCCCTGCCCGGACTGCGGATGCATCATGGTGCGCAACGGCACTTGCTACAAATGCATGAACTGCGGAGCGACCAGCGGATGTTCATGAGGGAGGCACCATGGACGACTGGGGCTGGGATTTCACCGAAGCGCGCAAGCGCCTGGTCGAGTCGACCGACTATCGCGCGCTGCGTGAAGGCGGCCACGAACTGAAAGACGGAGTGGTGCTGACCTCGGTCAGCGCGCTGCCGTTCGAGATGAGCCTGAAAT
>DATEGX010000034.1:0-15192 GCA_035279875.1 Binataceae bacterium (SeqCode) | reverse complement strand
CGGATGGACGCTGTCGACTGTACATAATGAGGCGGAGTCTCGTGGATGGGTACGGCGTTTGTTCGGCCTCGGCAGCGCGGTCATCGGAATTGGCGCAGCATCGATGGCCGCGCTCGCGATTGGAATAATCGCACATGGTATTCCTTCACGATTGCCCTTGAGGCTCCATCCTACGGACCGCCGTTTTCTCGAAATCTTCGCCTCGATGGCCGCCCGGCTCTCGCCGTCGCTGATGATTTGGATCGCGATTTCATTGACCGGCGTCGCGCTGATAATCGTGGGCCTAGTCCGCCGCAATCCGACGGTGCAAGGCTGCGGAACGCTCGCGATCGCAGCGGCAGGCTCATTGTTCTGGTTCGCCTGGATGAATCCCGCGCTGGCGGAACGTGAAACGCTCGAAGGCTTCGCTCATCAAATCGCGCTGAATGTGCCGGCCGGCGCGCTCGTCGAGCATATCGGGCTGGGCGATTGCGAGCTGAATTTCTATTCTCCGGAGCCGTTGAACGAGCTGACGCATTTTTCATGCGAGGACCCGACCGGCCCGCGCTATATCGTAATCCGCCAGCGCGACTTCGCGGCGATGGCCCCTGCCCTTCGCGGTTGCCTCAATCCGGTGCTCGAATCAGCGCCGGTCGACAACCTCGGCCCGCGCCTGCTGGTAAAGGAGGGATCTTCGGGTCGTTAGCTGGCCTCGAATCGAGTTTGGGTCCAAGCTCACTCAGAGTTCGGCGAGATAATACTGGGTCCACAGGCTCCAATTGAGCGGTCCCTCGCGCACCCGCGCTTCAAGCCATCGCTCGAGCCGCATTCCGGCGACGCCGCTGAATTCAGCTACCAGGGGGAGATACAGGCCGGACTTGAAGCGCTCGCGGATGCGAAAGCCGGCGGTTTCGAGCGCCCGCGTTATCGCGGCCTCGGTCATCAGGTTGATATGGCCGGTTTCGTAGATCGCCTCGCCGTAAAGACGGCGAACCAGGCTGATAACGCCGGGCATGAAGGCGGCCTTGCATACCAATTCCATCAGGCTAAAGCGCTGCGGGGTCGAGAGCAGCAAAATACCGCCCGGTGCAAGCAGCCCACGAATCCCATCGATCACGGCGGGAGTGTCGGCGATATGCTCGATCACCTCGCTGCATAACACGAAATCGAAGTGGTCCACCGGCAGGCGCGAAGCCGTGATGTCATCGACCATCACCCGAAGATTGGGATGGGCCAGGGTCAACGCGCGCGCATGTTCGAGATGGATTTGGTCGAGGTCGGTGGCGAAGACGTCGCGAAAATTGGCCGCGAGCGCCGGCAAATAGACCCCGGCGCCGAAGCCGACTTCGAGTGCACGGCCGGGCCGCTCGCGCGCAACTTCACCGATTTTCGCGATAATCCAATCGCGGCGAGTGCAGTGCAGCCATCGCCGGGTCGGATTTCGCGAATTGTAGAGCGTTTCGAGCAGGGTGATCAGGTCGGCGCTGGACGCGACGCCAGTGGCGCGAGCGGCGCGCGAATTTGCCATCACCGTTTTTTCTTTCCTAATCACAGCCGCTTCAGATTTGTGCCCAAGCCGAAGCTGGCAGGCAAGGGGGCACTTGGAGTGGTACGAGCCTCAGCCTAAGCTCTTTCGCCGTGGAACCGGCTCGACCTTTGGTCAACTCCGCAATGGCCCCGAGCAAGGGGCGGGCACGATCTCGCCGTGGTTTCGAGGTACTGAGTGCGTTCGCGCTCTACGCCGCGATGTCTTTCGCCTTGATCGGGCGGCCGGTCGCAGGCGCTATCTCCGAATCATACATCGGCAAAAGCAACGACCCGTCGGTTTACATGTGGGCGCTGGCATGGTGGCCGCACGCAATCGCGCATCACCTGAACCCGATTATCAGCCGGGTAGTGTGGGCGCCCAGAGGATTCAACCTCGCCTGGACGACCAGCATGCCGCTGGCGGCGGTGCTGGCGGCTCCGTTGACGCGAATTTTTGGCGCGGTCGTCACATACAACCTCTTGTGCATACTCGCGCCGGTGCTCGCGGCATGGAGTTGCTTTCTGCTATGCCGGCGCTGCGGTGGAAATTATCGGGCGTCGCTGATGGGCGGCTACCTGTTCGGATTTTCCGCCTACGTGCTGGCGGAAATCCGCGCACATCTGCCGTTGGTGTGGGTATTCCCGCTCCCGCTGGCGGCTTTGTTTGCCCTGGAATGGTTCGACGGACGTATCAGCGGGGCACGCTTCACGATCCGCACCGGGGTCGTGTTAGTGACGGCATTTCTGCTGTGGCCCGAACTCTACGCGACGATGACGCTGTTTGCGTCGATCGCGCTGCTGCTGGCGATCGCACTCGGCGACAGAACGACGCGCGCCGATATTCGCGCGCTGATTCGGCCGCTCGCCGGAGCCTACGCGATTTCGCTGGTCGCGGTGCTGCCGTATCTCTACTACTTCTTTCAGCCAGGCTATCCCCATAGCTCGATCAATTCCCCGGGCGCCTATTCCTCCGATCTGCTCAACTTCGTGATACCCACTCCGGTGAATGCGCTTGGCACTCTTGGCTTGTTCGAGCGGCTTTCGCGGCACTTCCCCGGCGGGGCGTTCGAGGCCGGCGCGTACGCCGGCTTGCCACTTATCGCGATCACGGCGTGGTACGGATACGAACGGTGGCGCGATTTCGAGGCCAGGCTCCTAGTCGCGTTTCTCGCCTGCACATTGGTGCTGACGATGGGGCCGCGTCTGCACGTTGGTGGATCGGAGTTGTTCGGGATGCCCTGGAAGCTGGCGTTGCATCTCCCGTTGCTGCATCATGCGCTTCCGGCGCGGCTTTCGATCTACGGATTCCTCGGGCTCGCAGTCGCCGCGTCGCTATGGCTGAGTGCGCAGCGGCCTGTGATGCTCAAGGCCGCCGCGGTCTTGCTGCTGGCGATCTCTTTGTGCCCCAACCTCGACCCCGAATTCTGGCGGCGGCCGCTGGAGACGCCGGCCTTTTTTGCCAACGGCGACTTTCGCAGCTACTTGAAACCGGCCGAAAACGTTATCGCGGTGCCATACGGGCTGAACGGGGTCAGCATGCTGTGGCAGGCGGAGAGCGGATTTTATTTTCGGATGGCGGGTGGCTGGACCAGCATTACGCCTCGCGAGTTCCAGAGCTGGCCGATTGTCGGCGCGCTGCTGAGCGGCACCTATATTCCCGCCGCACCGGATCAACTGCGGGCGTTTATGGCGGCCCACGATGCCGACCTTGTCATTGCCGACGACCGCTCGAGGTTTTGGATGCCGCTGCTGTCGGCGATCGACCCTCGGCCCGCGCATATCGGCGGAGTCCTGATTTATCGTACGTCGCCGGCCGAGCTTGCCGGTTACCGCGGGTTGTCCGCGGTCGAGATGGAGCGGGGCGCCGACGACGCCCGCTTTGCGGCACTGTTAGCCGCGGCCCGGGCTTACCTTGCGCGCGGTGAAGATCCAGCCGCGCTCTCGCCGATGCGGGTTCAGCAGCTTGGCTTCCTGCCAGAGCATTGGGTTCGCGATCCTGACGTGCGCAGCTCAAGCGGACTCTACCTGGGCCCGTGGGGCCGCGATCAGGTCGCGGCTGGGGTAGTCGGATCGTACCCCGCGCTCGAGCCGCTAATCGCCAAGTATCGCATGGCTTCGACGGAAATATTCTTCCCGTTTCCGAAGAGGCTGGTCGATCCACCGCGCGGCGACACCTTTATGCGGTTGCTGGTGATGGTCTTCGATCGCGCGGGTTTGGCGCGCGCCGCGAATCTCAATCCGGCGCCAGATACGAATGCGGCGGCGTATTGATTCAATACGCCGCCACATACTCTCCGGCCGCCGGGTAGGCGAGCCTCAATCGAACATCAGGACCGTGCGTGCGACTTCGCCGCTCTTCATCGCGCGGAACGCCTCGTTAACGTCTTCGAGTTTCGCGCGCTTGCTTATCATGTCGTCAAGGTTGAGCCGCCCCTGCAGGTAATAGTCGATGTAACGCGGCATATCTATGCGGAAACGGTTGCCACCCATCATGGTGCCGCCGATCTTGCGCTCGGTCAGGAACATCGGGCCGTCGAGCGAGACCTTGTGACCCACCGGGATCATCCCGATGACCGTCGCCAGGCCGCCCGGCTTGATGCTTTGGAAGCACTGTTCGGCGAGTTTCGCCACGCCGACCGCCTCGAAGGCGTAGTCGACCCCACCGCTGGCGCCGAGTCCTTCGACCACAGGCTCATCGGCCGGCCCCTCCGCGGTGAGCTTGCGGATAGCCTCGACGGCGTCGGTGCTCGAGGCATCGACCGTATGGGTCGCGCCGAAGCGCTTGGCCATCGCGAGCTTGGATTCGAATTGGTCGACCGCGACTATCATCCGCGCGCCGGCCAGGCGCGCACCCTGGATCGCCGAGATGCCAACGCCGCCGCATCCGAAGACCGCGACGGTCGAGCCGGGCTCGATTTTCGCAGTGTTGAGCACCGCACCGACCCCGGTGGTAACGCCGCATCCGATTAGCGCGGCGCGATCGAGCGGGATGTCGTTGGTAATTTTGACCAGGGCGTTCTCGTGCACGAGCATCTTTTCGGCGTAAGTCGAAAGATCGCTGAATTGCCGCACCGGCTCGCCTTTTTGCGAAAGGCGCGGCTTATCGCCGCGCGCACGCTGGGTCGCCCGCCGATTCGAGCAGCGGTTGGGATGCCCGGACATGCATTCCTCGCAGTAGCCACAGAAGACCGACGGGCACGAAATCACATGGTCGCCCGGCTTCAGATAGGTCACCGCCGAACCGACCTTTTCGACCACGCCCGCGGCCTCGTGGCCGAGAATCGCGGGCGTCGGATGGGGATAGAAGCCGTCGACGAAATGCAGGTCGCTATGGCATACGCCGGTCGCGGCGGTGCGCAGTAGGACCTCGTGCTCCTGCGGGTCATCGATATCGACCTGCTCGATCGTGAGCGGCTGATGGGGACCACGAAAGACCGCTGCTTTCATCGTTGGATTCCTTCGTATTGTTTGCTTCGATGAGCGAATTCGGGCCTCGCCGTCACCCTACCCCTACTCGAACATCAGGACGGTGCGCGCGACCTCGCCAGCCTTCATCGCGCGAAAGGCGTCGTTAACGTCCTCGAGCTTGCCACGGCGGCTGATCATGTCGTCCAGATTGAGACGGCCCTGCAGGTAATAATCGACATAACGCGGCATATCGATGCGGAAGCGGTTGGAGCCCATGTTAGTGCCCTGGATCTTCCGCTCGGTCAGGAACTTGGGCCCGTCCAGCTCGACCTTCTGGCCGACCGGGATCATACCAATAATCGTCGCGGTGCCGCCCGGCTTGATCGCCTCGAAACACTGTTCTGCCAGCTTTTTGACGCCGACCGCCTCGAAAGTATAGTCGACGCCGCCACCACTCAGTTCCTTGATAGCCTCGACTGCATCGCTATGCGACGCATCGACGGTATCAGTCGCTCCTAGCCGCTTGGCCAGCGCCAGCTTCGACTCGAACTGGTCGACCGCGATAATCTGCCGGGCCCCGGCGATACGCGCGCCCTGGATAGCCGCCAGGCCGACGCCGCCGCAGCCAAACACCGCGACCCGGGAGCCGGGCTCGATTCTGGCCGTGTTCAGCACAGCGCCCACTCCGGTAGTAACGCCGCAGCCAATAAGCGCCGCGCGATCCAGCGGAATATCGTTGGTTACCTTTACCAGGGCATTCTCGTGCACCAACATCTTTTCGGCGTAAGTCGAAAGGTCGGCGAACTGCTTCATCGGCTGGCCCTTCCACGACAGCCGCTGCTTCTCACCCTTGGCGCGCTGAGTCGCCGCGCGATTCGAGCAGCGGTTCGGATGGCCCGACATGCAGTCTTCGCAATAGCCGCAAAAGACCGACAGGCAGCAGATCACGTGATCCCCGGGCTTGACGTAGCTTACCGCCTTGCCGACTTCCTCGACGAGGCCAGCCGCCTCATGGCCAAGCACGGCGGGAGCGGGATAGGGGTAATAGCCGTCGACAAAATGGAGGTCGCTGTGACATACGCCGCTGGCGACCGTGCGCACCAGCACCTCGCGATCCTGCGGCTTGTCCAGATCGACACTTTCGATGGTCAGGGGCTGATTAGCCCCATGGAAAACGGCGGCTTTCATGGTTGCGGCTCCTTAGTTAGCGCGATACGGGCTGCTTTTATGATTCACCCAGAGAATCAGATTAAGACTCGGAGCGGAGCCTCGCGGCGCCGCGTCGGGGAATCGCCCGCGCTATTTGTGGTAGACCACGGGCCCCGTTCGGAAGTCAAGAAAACCGTCGTCGGCCGTCCGCAAACAGCGTTCGTAATCCGTCGACGGGAGGCGGCCTCTAATGCGCCGGTATTACCAAGTGCTCCTGAGCGACAAAGTATCGAAGCGCGGACGGTTCGATGAAGTTCGCTCCGTCGGCGCTCAACGCTTTACCCGCGGGCGAATCGAACGCGGCATGCAGCGCCTCGATACTGTCGAACCACAATTGGGCGACACCGTCGTGGCCCGGCTCGGCATAGATGTACGCATCGTCAATAAGGTGCGACTGCACGTAGCGGCGCAGGCCCGGCAATTTCAGTCCCAGCGCGCCATGCACCTCAATCCAGTAGCGACGGAACTCGTCCAGCGACATCCCAGGCTTGCGTCTTAGCTGCCAGACTCCTTTGACCCATCCCGGTTCCGCTGGATTTCCAGCGATCACGTGGTCATTGGTGACCATCCATTCGACCCGGGTAAGGTCGATGAAGTTCCGCTCGTCGGCGAGCGCTCCCTCGCGATACTCCCGGCTGGTACGCAAGGCGGCCAGGGCCTCGAGCGAGTCGACCAGGACCTCCGCCTCTCCGTCATAGGGCGAATTAGTGCCGGAAAGCTGAATCCGGTGACTCTGGACATACATCCGGAGTTGCTTTATCGCGGTTACAATCGGGGCGTGATTCTCGCGCCAGTAACGATGGAACTCGGCATCGGCGAGCGACGCCTTGCGCGTTATGAAATAGTGGATGTGCAGCATCGGAGGCCTCGAACTGCCCGGCGGACGGGCGTTGATGTTTAAGGGTGTCATAGCAAAGTGAGCCGTTCGCCGACAGCGCCACGGCCAAGCGGCACAACCGATTCGAAATGATCGCAGCTATTTTAACCTGGCGTTAAGTTCCGCAAGACGCTGTATGGGCGAGATGAGGCTCAAGTGCATCGAATCGTAACCCTGCTTCCGAGCGCCACCGAAATCGTTTGCGCGCTGGGCTTCGAGGACCAGCTCGTTGGCCGCTCGCACGAATGCGACTATCCGGCGACGGTCCGGGGCTTACCCGTACTCACCAGTCCGAAGTTCGATCCAGACGGTTCGAGCGCGGAAGTAAATCAACGCGTCAACAAGATCCTGACCAATGCGTTATCGGTCTACCGGGTCGATGCCGAACTGCTTCGCGAGCTCAGACCTGACGTCATCGTCACGCAATCGCAATGCGACGTTTGTGCGGTCAGTATGCGCGAGGTCGAGGAGGCGGTCGCGCAATGGATCGGGAGCGTGGCACCCCGCATCGTTTCGTTGGCCCCCTATGCCCTTCGCGACGTATTGACGGATATCGAGCGCGTGGGAGTCGAACTCGGCGTCGCGGAGCGTGGCATTGAACTTGCCGGCGAATTGAGTCGGCGGATGGCGTCGATCGAACAGCGTGCCGCCCAGACGCCCCGCCGCCCGAGTGTCGCGTGCATCGAATGGATCGATCCGCTGATGGCTGCCGGCAACTGGATGCCCGAATTGGTCGACATGGCGGGCGGCCGCAATACCTTCGGCGTCGCCGGACAGCATTCGCCGTGGATGAAGTTCGAGGAACTGGCCGCGCAGGATCCCGACGTGATTTTGCTGATGCCCTGCGGATTCAGCATGGAGCGCACCGCCGCCGAGATGCGCTCGCTGGGCGAGCGTCCCGAATGGCCGGGACTCAAGGCGATTCGCACGGGCCGCGTGTACCTGGCCGATGGCAACCAGTACTTCAACCGTCCTGGCCCGCGCATCGCCGACTCGCTGGAGATCCTCGCCGAAATCCTTCACCCCGAAGTTTTCCGCTTCGGCCACGAGGGCAGCGGATGGCGCCGCTGGTAAGGTGACGTTGGTCGCCTATTCGGTTACGGATTTCATAACACGGCCGCTGGCCGCATCGCAGATATCGAGCTGAACCGGCGCGCTGATTTGGTGCGCGGACTTGACTTCGCCGATCCCCGCCTTGAGGTCCGACATGAATTTCGCGGCGGCGAACGGCGGCATCTGGTCCATCGGAAAATTGTCCATCAAAACGCGCGCCTTGGTAGCCGAGTTCCATTGCACCGAGCTGACCTTGGGGCCGGCAATCGGCAGATCGCGCAGCATTCGTTCCATCGCGCCCTGAAAGCCGTTGGCGCTTGACGATCCAGCAACGGTCTGCGCTGGCGGTTGGGCCGTAGCGCTGGCGCCCTGCTCTCCATTGCTGATTTCGGCCAGCATCCGGGTCACGCGGTTTTTGGCTTCTGCGTCCGGCGCTTGCTTGCCCGCCTTCTCAAAGGCGTCGCGCGCCGCATCCAATTGATTCATCTGCCCATAGGCAATGCCGAGATTGAAATTGGCCTCGAAAAAATCCGGGTGCTTTTCCAGCACTTTGCGGTACTGCAATACCGCCTGGTCAGCGCTGCCCGACGACAACAGCATCGTGCCGAGGTCGGTGCGCACGTCGGGATCGTCGGGCTTCCTGGCCAGGTAATGCTCATAGGCAGCGACAGCCTCGTCGTACTTGCGTTGATCGAAATCGATATTGCCGATGCCGCGAAGCGCGTCGAGATTTTCTGGATCGAGTTTCAATACGTGCGCGTATGCGGCCGAGGCCTTGGGATAATATGAAGCGTCGAGCGTGGCCGCGCGCAGGCATACGTCGGCATATTTGTCCCAGGTCGCAATGTCACGGGGATTCGCTTGGGTCTTGCGCTCGAGATTGGCGATAAAATCGCGGGCTTCCTTTGGAATCTGGATCGCCGGATGGCCGGGCGGCAACTGCTGGCCGCTTTGCGCCTGAGGTTGCTCTGGGACCGGCGAGGGCGCGGAAGTTAACAAGGCCTCGCGCCGGGGCAACTGGCGCATCACGATAAAAGCGACCAGGATGCCGACAGCCAGGATCACGCCAAAAATCGCGGCAAATGGGACCAAAGCCTGGCTGGTCGGCGGGGAGGCGGGTGCGGATGTCTCCCGAGACCGCGCCGCAGTGGTGGTTAGCGGCGGCGTCACAGCCGCCGGCGTTTCCGGCGCACTGACTCCCTCCGCAGCCTCAATCTTTTCGCCGCATTCGACGCAGAAGCGAGCCCCGGCGATGACGGGCGCGCCGCATTGTGAACAGAAACGCACTGGCTATGACCGGGCTCGCGCGAACCGCGCGGCGCGCTCTCCTTGTTTGATCAAGCTCTCCTCGATTGCCCGCGGCCACGAGCAGCCTTTCGCCACAGGATCCGCGCCGATCAGGGTATTGAAAAAAACCCAGACCCGCCAGTACGCCAGCCGCGTTGGATCAATTCCCGCTTGGACGGTGGTAGTGTCCGCGACAGCGACGGAATGATTCGTGGCTTCAGTCGCCGCTCCTCATACTGTATATTCGCGGCGGCCAATATCCTCCCGTACACCTCCGTTAAGCGACAGGCTGAGCGCAGCGTGGGCGGGGAAACCATTGCAGGAGCTTGAGACGTCAATGCAGCTTTACGATTCATTTGGACCGAATCCGCGTGCCACGCGCATGTTCCTGGCGGAAAAGGGCATCACGATTCCCGTCAAAACTGTTGACCTGATGAAGGCCGAGAATCGGCAGCCGCCCTATACCGACCGCAATCCGGGCGGACAATTGCCGGCGCTCGAACTGGACAATGGCAAGTGTCTCGGCGAGACCGTCGCGATTTGGGAATACCTGGAGGAAAAACACCCGACACCCGCTTTGATCGGAACGACAGCGGAGGAGCGCGCCGAGACCCGGCAGTGGCAGCGCAGAGTCGAACTCAATATCACCGAGAACGTATACAACGGCTTTCGCTTCGCCGAAGGACTCGAACTCTTCAAGAACCGGATGCCCTGCGAGCCAGATGCGGCCCCGGGCCTAAAACATATCGCGCAGGCGCGCCTCAAATGGCTTGACGGACTGATTGCGGGCCGCGACTTCATCGTCCCCAACCGTTTCAGCGTCGCCGACATCATCCTCTATTGCTGCCTGGATTTTTCAGCCGGGGTCGGCCAGACAATAGACCCATCGTTGAGCAATCTGACCGCCTGGTTCAAACGCGTCGAGAGCCGAGCGAGCGCCAAGGCCAGCCTCCATCCGGCGTCCGGACAGCTAAAGATGAGGGGCTGACAGCGATCGCATGGAGGAAATTGACCGGCAGCTTACGGCGCTGGCGCGATCTCGTACTGGTGACCAGAACGCGGTCGCCAGTGAAGTCGTGGCGCTGCCCGGTCATGCCGGCCAGAGCTACAGCTTCAAACTCGAGACTGGCAGCTCGGACTCCGAGCGGCTGGTGCTGCGGCTGGCCCCCGAAGGCGTGCGCATCGCGGGGCCGGCCGATGTCGTACGGCAGGCGCGGGTGATGGAGTCGTTGTCCACGACTGGCGTGCCGGTGCCGCCGGTCAAGTGGTACGACAACGATCCGCGATGGTTCGGGCGTCCCTATTTCGTAGTTGGCTTCGTCACCGGCGATAAGCTGGCGCTGGGCGAGCGCGAGTTCAGCGCTATCGAGCAGCGTCGCCTCGCCGAGGCGACGCTACGCATGCTCGCGACGCTGCATAGTGTGCCATGGGAACCGCGGCACGAGAGTTGGGGAGAGCCTTTCACTCTCACTGCCGAGCTCGAGAGGCTCGACACGCTGCTCGACCGCCCCACCCTGGACCCTGGGGTAGTGGGACGGGCAGCCGACCTCCGCGCCGCGCTTCGCTCAACCATCCCGCGAGCGCCGCGAATTGGCTGCGTGCACGGCGATCTTCAATGGTCGAACTGCCTCTACCGCGATGGCCGCTTACTTGCCGTGATTGACTGGGAACTGTCGCAGATCGGCGCGGTACTGCTCGATCTTGGCTGGCTTTGCCTGTTTTCCGACAAGGAAAGTTGGGTGGGAGAGACCCAACTGGTGCCGGCTCATGTGCCGGCGCCCGCGGAGTTAATCGAGATGTATCGGGCGCAGGCCACCCGGACGGTAAGCGAGGGCGAGGCCCAATGGTTCCGCGCGTTCGCCAGCTACCGCTTCGGTGTTATAACGGCCTTCAACTTGATGCTGCATCGGCGTGGCAAACGGCCCGATCCGACCTGGGAAGACATTGCCCTGTCGGCGCCGCGGCTGTTCGAACGAGGGCTGGGCCTGCTCGGTCGTTAGACTCCGCCTCGGCTAGCCGAACAATCCAGGATTCGAGCCGGCTTCCGCCAACGCTGCCCGTTACTGCGCTCGCTTGAGCGTGGCGAGGCTCGCGTCAAATGGCGGATAAGCGATGCCGCGCTCGGTGATAATCGCAGTGACCAACTCGGCCGGCGTAACGTCGAAGGCAGGATTGAAAACGTCGACTCCCTTGGGCGCTACCATCTTGCCGCCAAACTCGGTCAATTCCTTAGCCGCGCGCTGCTCGATTGGAATCTGGTCGCCATTGGGGCATTCAAGATCGACCGACGAAAGCGGCGCCGCGACATAAAAAGGGACCTGATGGCGGCGCGCGAGCACGGCCAGCGGGTAGGTGCCGATCTTGTTGGCGACGTCGCCGTTGGCCGCCGTTCGATCAGTGCCGACGATCACGCAACTGACTTGGCCACTGCGTAAAACGGTGGCCGCCATATTATCGGCGATAATCGTCACCGGAATGCGATCCTTGCGTAGCTCCCACGCGGTCAGCCGGGAGCCCTGGAGAAACGGGCGCGTTTCGTCGGCGAAAACCCGCACCTCCTTGCCTTCCTCGCGCGCGGCCCGTATCACCCCGAGCGCGGTGCCGTAGCCTGCCGTCGCCAACGCACCGGCGTTGCAATGAGTCAGGACCGCAGCAGGCGAACCGAGCAGGACCGCGCCATGACGCCCGAGCATTCGATTCGCCGCAAGGTCTTCTTCGTAAATCGCGATCGCCTCCTCGCGTATCCGGCGATACAGATGGGTGGCATCGAGCGAGATATTCGCTTCGAGCACCCGGCCCATGCGGTCGACCGCCCACGCAAGATTGATCGCAGTCGGACGCGTCGCCTTGAGCACGCTCGCGGCCTCGGCAAAGCGCGCACGCGCGCGTTCCCC
This sequence comes from Binataceae bacterium (SeqCode), assembly GCA_035279875.1. Classification (GTDB taxonomy): domain Bacteria; phylum Desulfobacterota; class Binatia; order Binatales; family Binataceae; genus JAMXLL01. The sequence continues at coordinate 2,958 of DATEGX010000034.1, read as the reverse complement.
GGTGACACCTTTGAGGCTGAGCGCAATACCCATCGCGGCCGCCACGCCAATCGCGGGAGCGCCGCGGATGACCATCGTGCGAATCGCCTCCGCCACTCCGCGGTAGTTCCGATAGGTCCGAACCACCTCGCGGCCAGGCAGCAGGCGCTGGTCGATCATGCGGACACTGTCCGCTCGCCATTCTATGGTCTTAACTGCCACGCCTTTCCAAGCATCCGGGCCAAACCCAATCCGTCGCAGAAGTCGTAGTAAACACCAGTCGAAACCACAACGTAGCAACTCGCCGATTGAAAGTCATTGCACTGCGCGGACCGGAAGGTAGGGGCTTGAAACAGCTACGGGCGTATGGCGACGCGAGGCAAGCGAGCTTGCCGGATCATCAATGAGACGTTGGAAGCGTCGCGAGTACCGCGGCACGCGACGTAGGCAAAACGCGCGATCAGCCCGGCCGGAATCGAATGAAGCAATAAGCCGCGGTGCTCTATCCACTATACCTACTGCACGCGCTCGTAAACTCCACGCGACTTGCGCCGGGCCAAACCCGCGTCGATCCAACGGGTAATCGCGGCAAAGATCTCTGACGATCGTTTGTGTTTCACGGTTCGAACTAAACGAAGATCCGCAGCCGTAAACTCGCTCGGCAACGACTGTAGAACTGCTCCCCAATTGACCCTGGCGCGCATCCTGCGACCGGCCGGGGTTCCTTCGCTGGATCTCGTGGTGGTACGTCCGGCCAGGCGGCCGAGGCTCGCCTCATCGGTCTTGAGACGCTTGATTTCGGCTTCCCTTGTACGAATCTCTTTGCGGAGTTGCGTGAGCGCCGCCCGGGCATGCTGGCGCACTTGCATGAAGGCCGAAGCTAATCCTTGGGAGTCTGTTCTGCGTGGCATCTCAACAGTCTCCTTGGTCGATATCGGTCGTGGAATTCCGAACCGTCTGAGACGACGCTATAATAGAAACACTTACCATACAAGCTACAATAGTATTTCAATTGATTACTAATATAGACATGTTTTAAGCGTACATTCGATATATTGATTGATATAGAGTTCTGTTTGGCGCCGTTGTGCTTGAACTTTTATCGCACGTAATACCGGTTGCCAGAAGGCTCGGATGGCCCTTCGCAACGAAAACCGGAGGCGGCCACCAGTCTCTTTTGCATGTCGGCTTCGAATCCTGACGTTCGATACCTGTCTGCCGCTGCTGCATCCGGATGCGAGTAACGCACTGTTTGAGCCGGCCGGGCGAGGCTGGCGGACGAGAGCCCAGGAGAGAGCCGGTCTACTAAATGACCTAGAAGAGGTATGTGAAATGCTATTTTGAACGATTTGGCACCCATAACTCTTTAGAACATTAACTTGGCGAGTTATCGCCTATCCATCCGCCCCTTTGCCTTGAGACCGCTACCTACAGCTTAAAGCTTCGCTACTATGTTTGTTCGCTCTGCGGTGCTATAAGAATGCCGCACGTTGGGGCACGATATGATGGGCGGTTTATGCTGCGAGCGGGGTATTTGCGGCTAATCGAGCAGCGGAAGAGGGATTCCGCGGGCTCGACGCCGTCTCGCGCCGATCCGTCGCCGGGCCCCCGAGGGAGAGCCTAATGGGCCGCAGATTGTACGTTGGTAATCTGGCTTGGACCGTGACCGATCAGGACCTGCACGACGCCTTTTCGGAAGCCGGGAAGGTCGACAGTTCGCAGGTGATCATGGATCGCGCCACCAACCGGTCGCGCGGATTCGGCTTCGTCGAAATGGCGACCGACGAAGCCGCCGACGCTGCCGTCAAGCGACTGAACGGCAGGGAGATCAAGGGCCGCCCGATTCGAGTCAACGAAGCACAGGCGCGCAGCGGGGGGAGCGGTGGTGGCGGGGGCCGGGGTCCGTCTCCGGGCCGCGATCGCTAGAGGCGCACGCCGTCCCAAGCTTCGCGGATTCCGCGGGCCCGGGGTGCGACGACTCGACCGGTAGTTTAGACGGCACTACCTGAAGTGCCTCGCGGAGGTGTGAGTATCGCGAGACATCGTTCCCTGGGACGAAATTTCTGGTCAGCCATCCTGGCCGGTTTGGGCGGGACTGCTGAGGAATGACTTGGCGATGCCCGGGCCTGTCTGTTTCGCGCCGATTTAATGCCACAAAAAAGAGCCGAACGGATTGCTCCGCCCGGCCCTTGGCCAACCGGGAAAAGGGGGGGCAAACCCCGGCTAGCGACGGTTAATTATACGCGACTTTTAGTGACTTGCAATCACTATAGAGACGGAAATGGACGACAATAGCATCGCGAACCTTGCGTCGCCTTAACCTATCCCGCGTATCCATCTCGCGATTTTGCCAAATACTCGCCTAAGCTCGACAAAGAACGCTTTAATCGGCAGCGGCCGCCTGTGTCTCTACCGAATCACCTCTCTTTTGTAATATTGCCTTAAGCAAGCGCGGCGGCGACATCGGCAATTCGGTCATCCGCACCCCCACCGCGCGATAAATCGCATTGGCGATAGCGGCCATCGGCGGCACGATCGAAACCTCGCCAACTCCCCGGATGCCCAGCGGATGGCTTGGATTCGGCACCTCGACGATGACAGTTTCGATCATCGGCAAATCGAGACAGGTTGGCATCCGGTAATCGAGCAGCCCGGCATTTCGCAGGGTCCCGCGATCGTCGTAGACGTATTCTTCATTGAGCGCCCAGCCGATACCTTGCACCAGGCCACCCTGCATTTGGCCTTCGACGTAGCTCGGATGGATCGCCCGGCCGGCATCCTGGGCGATCGTGGCGCGTAAAATCTGGACTTTGCCGGTGTCCGGGTCGACCTCGACGTCCACGCATACCGACGCGAAGCCGTTGCCAACCGCGCCAACCGCACCAGCATTGACGGTCGCGCGGCCAGTAACCGGCCCACCCGTACGGGCCAGCCGGGTCGCAAGCTGCTTCAAGGGCATCGGCGGGACTCCATTGCCAC
>DATEGX010000033.1:0-2400 GCA_035279875.1 Binataceae bacterium (SeqCode) | reverse complement strand
CTTGAGCTCTTCAGGCGTCAAAATTTTCGCCAGCAATTGCGCCGGTGTCAGTAGACCGTAACCGACCGCCGCCAGCAGGCTTTCCGTGTCGCGCTGCGAAAACTCCTTGAGCGCCGGGGCGAAGCGCCCCTTGGTCCGCATCTGGGCGGCAGTCAATCCGAGCGGCGCAAGCTCGCGATCCAGCAGCGCCATCCCGGTTTCGCGCGAGCGCTCAGCCTCCTGCTGCCGTAGCCATTGCCGGATGCGGCTTTTGGCGCGGGCAGTGACGACATAGCTCGACCAGTCTTTACCCGGCGTCTGCCGCTCGGCGGTAATTACCTCGACCGTGTCGCCGGACTTGAGCTGGTAGCGCAGCGGCACCATCCGGCCGTTCACGCGCGCACCCGCCAGATGCTGTCCTACCTGCGAATGGATACGGTAGGCGAAGTCAATGACGGACGCGCCCTGCGGGAAATCCAGCAGGTCCCCCTTGGGCGTGAAGACGAAAACCTCCGCTGGGAAGAGATCATCCTTGACCGTCGAGAGGAATTCCTGCGGATCCTTGAGATTTTGCTGCCATTCGATAAGCCGCCGCAGCCAGGAGAAGCGTTCGGTGTCGCGAAGCTGCGCCCCGCCACCCTCCTTGTAGCTCCAATGGGCGGCGATGCCCTGTTCCGCGACTTCGTGCATTTCGCGCGTGCGGATCTGCACTTCCATCCGCTGTCCCCGCGGACCAATCACGGTGGTATGCAGCGATTGGTACATGTTTATTTTCGGCAGCGCGATATAGTCCTTGAAGCGCCCGGGAATCGGTTTCCAATTCGCGTGCACCACGCCGAGCGCTTCATAGCATTCGCGCACCGTGCCCACGATGATTCGGAACGCGACCAGGTCGTAAATCTGGTCGAAGCTCAGCTGTTCCTCCTGCATCTTCGAGTGAATCGAGTAGAAATGCTTCGGCCGCCCGGTGATGTCCGCTGTAACCCCCGCTTCATTCAAACGGCGCGTGAGAATATCGATGACCGTGCGGATATGGCTTTCGCGTTCGGCCTTGGTCTTGGCGACGTAAGCCTTGAGCATCGCGTAAGCGGAGGGATTGAGGTAGCGGAATGAAGAATCCTCGAGCTCCGACTTGAGCCAGTAGATTCCCAGCCGATGTGCGATCGGCGCGTAGATCTCGATCGTCTCTCTGGCGATTTCCTCCTGCCGTTCGGCCGGCAGATGATTGAGCGTGCGCATGTTATGCAGACGGTCCGCGAGTTTTATCAGCACCACGCGGATATCATGCGCCATCGCTATGATCATCTTGCGGAAGTTCTCGGCCTGCTTCTCCTCGCGGCTCAGGAAGGTGATCTTCGAAACCTTGGTCACGCCGTCGACCAGACGCGCGACCTCCGGCCCGAATTGATTCTGCACCTCGACCAGCGAGGCATGGGTATCTTCGACCACGTCATGCAGCAAGCCGGTGATAATCGAGGGTAGATCAAGCTTGAATTCTGCAATTATCAGAGCGACGTTCAGCGGATGGGTCACATACGGTTCACCCGACATGCGCTTCTGTTCGCCGTGCATGTGCGCGGAGTAATCGTAGGCGCGCCGGATCAAAGCGGCGTCGGCCTGCGGATTGTAGGCGAGCACCTTGCCGACCAACTCGCCGAGCTGGACGCTGGGTTCGGCCGCTACTTGTTCCACGGCACAAACTCCGGACTGAGCCGCGTGACTTTGAGACGTTCGGCGGCCACCAGCGCCTCCAACGCCATCTGCGACTTTTCGATATCAGAGTTGATTATAAGATAGTCGTACTGGGAGTACGCGCAGGCTTCGTCTCGCGCCCGTCTCAGGCGGCGCTGAATGGCGGCTTCGTCTTCAGTGCCGCGCCGGCGAAGCCGCTCCTCCAACTCGGCGAAACTCGGCGGCAGGACGAAGATCGCCACCGCGTCTTCGGGATACTTCCCTCGGATTTGGAGTGCACCTTGCGTATCGATGTCAAGCAGCACGTCCCGCCCGGAAGCGATCGCCTGGTCCAGCGGCGCGCGAGGTGTCCCATAGCTGGCGTCAAACACCTGCGCCCATTCGGCCAGTTCGTCGGCGGCAACCTTGCGCTTGAACTCGTCGTCGGTCACGAATCGATAGTGAACGCCTTCGATCTCGCCTTCGCGCGGCCTTCGCGTGGTCAGCGACACCGAGCGCTCAAGTCCTGCGGCCACTTTCAGAGCGGGACGGAACAGGGTGGTTTTGCCGGCGCCCGAAGGGCCCGACAGGATAAAAATGATTCCGCGCCGTCTTCCCTCTGTTTGCACTATTAGGTTAGTCGAAGTAGCGATTAATTTGCAAATCCTGTTTTAATTTGGCGCATCACTCCACGTTTTGCACCTGTTCGCGCATCTTTTCGACCTCCCCCTTCATCGCGATCGTAACCTG
>DATEGX010000032.1:0-5332 GCA_035279875.1 Binataceae bacterium (SeqCode) | reverse complement strand
GGCCTGCGGCGGCTTCATGCTGGCGGAACGAACCGCGGCGCATTGCGAACTCTTCGCCGAGGACGTGGAAGCGGCCTTCTTCGGCTCGCCCGACGAGATGGTCCAGCAGGTCGTGCATTACCTGCCACGGGTTGCCGAACGCCGGCGGATCGCCGCGGCCGGCCGCGAGCGAATTGTCAAGGGCGGCAATTCGTATCGCGATCGCCTGAACGAAATCCTCGCCCTGGCGCGGCCGCTCAGCGGCCGACGCTCACGACCCGGCAGTTCGTCGGCTAACGCCGCATAGAAAAACGACTCTTGCGGCTGCCGGACCTCTACGCCGTCCGGCGCGCCGATCGAACCGCAGACCGTAAACGTCCGTGAGGGTTCTCCACGTTACGCCATATTTTCGCCCGGCGTGTTGCTACGGCGGGCCGGTCGAATCCGTGTTTCGGCTATGCCTTAATCTTGCGCGTGCGGGATGCGACGTGAGAGTGCTCACCACCAACGCCAACGGCCGCGAGGTACTGGCCCTGAATACGCCGCGCGAGTGCTCGTTCGGCGAATCCTTTGCCGTGCGCTATTGCGCGCGGATAGCGCGAAATTCGGTCTCGGTGGAGTTGCTGAGAGAGCTGCCGGCAGCGGTTGAGGCGGCTGACCTGGTGCATCTGACGGCGGTATATTCCTTCCCCACGCTGCCGGTGCTGGCCGCCTGCCGGCATTACCGCAAGCCCCTGGTATGGTCGCCGCGAGGCGCCCTGCAGCGCTGGCGCGGGAGCCGGCGTGGCAGCGCTAAGTTAATCTGGGAAATGCTCTGCCGTGCGCTGATGCCGCCTGTGGCGCTTATGCATGTGACTTCCGCTGGTGAGCGTGAGGAAAGCTTGCATCGGATGCCGCACCTGGACGCGGTGATCGTCCCCAACGGCATCGCGATACCTCCCTCCGCCCGGCGTGAAAGCGGTGCCGATGAGCTGCGGCTGGGTTTTATCGGGCGGCTGGACCCCAAGAAAGGTATCGAAAACCTGCTCGAAGCCTGCGCAATTGTGCTGCGTTCGGGGCTGCGGATGCATCTCCTGATCGCCGGCGGCGGCGAGCCCCGCTATGAAGCGTCGCTGCGCAGGCGAATCGAGACGCTCGGCCTGGGTGAGAGTGTCGAGATGTGCGGGCCGCTGGGCGACACCGCCAAACGCCACTTCTTTCGACGTCTCGACGTGGCTATAACCCCGTCATTCACGGAGAATTTCGCCATCGTGGTGGCCGAAGCGCTGGCTCACGGGGTGCCGGTAATCGCCAGCAAGGGGACGCCGTGGGAGCGGGTCGAGGAAATTGGCTGCGGGCTCTGGGTCGACAACGATCCGCGCTCGCTGGCCTCGGCGATCGCGCGGATGTCCACTTTGCCGTTGACCGAGATGGGCGAGCGGGGACGGAGCTGGATGCGACGCGAATACTCCTGGGCACGGATAGCGCGGATGATGCTGGCGGCGTACCGATCGCTGGAGGGCGCCGAGGCGGCGCGGTCCGCCAGCGACGCCTCGCAGCATCCCGCCGGCCGCCGCCTTATGCGCGGCAGCGCGGAAGCAGACGCGGTGCTTCGCTGAGATTCACATGCCGCGAAACGGTGCGACAGCCAGGAACTTGGAAAGCCCGAAATCGGCGTCGATGAAGGTAAAGAAGCGAAAAGAGTGAAGCACGGCGATGCTGATTATCGGGCTTAACGCCTACCACGGAGACGCCAGTGCCGCGGCGTTTGCCGGCGGCCGTCTGCTGGCGGCCGCGGAGGAGGAGCGTTTCAACCGGATCAAGCATTCGGCAGGGTTTCCGGCTGAGGCGCTGCGTTACGTGGCCGGGGCCTCCGGCGCGAGCCCAACCGACGTTCGCACAGTGGCGGTGGCGCGCGATCCATGGGCGCGCATATGGCCCAAACTCGGCTACGCGCTGCGGATGCCGTCGTTGGCGATGACTCGAATCGGGGTCGGCGGCCGTTTCGCCGCAATCGGCGACGCCGTGGCCGCCGCACTCGGCCAGCCTGCGGGGTCAATCACTGTGCGCCGCGTCGAGCATCATCTGGCCCATATGGCGAGCAGCTTCCTGGTCTCGCCGTTCGACCAGGCGGCGCTTTTTTCAATCGACGGGATGGGCGATTTCGCCAGTGCCGCATGGGGCGTCGGACGCGGCAACCGGCTCTATCCCGCCGGATGGGTCCGCTTTCCCCATTCGCTCGGAATCCTCTACAGCGCGCTGACCCAGTATCTGGGCTTCACCCGCTATGGTGACGAGTACAAGGTGATGGGGCTGGCCTCATACGGCGAGCCGGAGTTTCTCGACGAATTCCGCCGGATGGTAACCGCGCCGAATCATGGCGAGATGCATTTTCGGCTCGGCACCGAGTATTTCGTGCATCACCGCTCGGGGGCGGCGATGACCTGGGAGAGGGGCGAACCGCTACTGGGCCGGCTTTACTCCGACTACCTGGTCGAGCGGCTGGGCCAGGCGCGCGCGCCGGAGGCCGAGATCACCGCGCGCGAGCATAATATCGCCGCCTCGCTGCAGCGCCGGCTCGAGGAAGTGGTGATCGACCGGCTGCGTTCGCTGCAACGGGCGACCGGGATGCGCCAGCTCTGTCTGGCCGGCGGGGTCGCCTTCAATTGCGTGACAAACGGCAAGATTATCGGCAATACCGGCTTCGACGAGGTCTATATTCAGTCGGCCGCCGGTGACGCCGGACTGGCCATCGGCGCGGCGCTGTACCTGTGGAATCATGAACTCGGCAATCCGCGGAGCTTCGTGATGGACCATTCGTACTGGGGTCCCGCCTTCAGCGACGAAGCGATCGCCGCGATACTCCTCGAGCGGCGCGGCGAACTCGAACGCAGCGGATGCGAATTGCGGCGGATCGACGATGACCATCAGCTTTGCCGCTTCACCGCCGAGCGGATCGCGCGCGGTGAAATCGTCGGATGGTTCCAGGGGCGGATGGAATGGGGTCCGCGGGCGCTGGGCAATCGCAGTATCCTGGCCGATCCGCGCCGTCCCGAAATGCGCGAAATCCTGAACCGCAAGATCAAGCGGCGGGAGCCTTTCCGGCCCTTTGCGCCCTCGATTATCGAGCAAGCGGCCGGCGAGTATTTCGAATCCGCCTATCCGTCGCCGTTCATGCTGATGGCCCGCCGGGTGCGCGAGTCCAAGCGCGCGATCCTGCCTGCGACCACTCATGTCGACGGCAGCGGCCGCCTGCAGACGGTCAACCGGGGGCAAAACCCGCTCTACTACCTGCTGCTCAGCGAATTCGCCCGGCAGAGCGGGGTGCCGGCCTTGCTCAATACCTCTTTCAACGAGAACGAGCCGGTGGTGCGCGCTCCTGAAGAGGCGCTCGGCTGCTTCCTGCGCACCCGGATGGACGTGCTGGTGATGGGGCATCACGTGGCGATACGCCGGCCGGCGGCTGCGCTGGCGTGAGCATTCGACTGGATGTATTGCAAATCTCTGGTTAAGCGAGGTGCGAATGACGACTCATGAGCGGGTTCTGGTGACCGGCGCGGGCGGATTCATCGGTCACCATCTGGTCACCCACCTGAAGGCGCATGGCTACTGGGTGCGCGGGGTTGATTTGAAGCTGCCCGATTTCACCACCACCGACGCCGACGAATTTCTGCTGCTGGATCTGCGGCGATGGGAAAACTGCCTGACCGCTTCACGCGATATCGACGAGTTGTACGCGCTCGCTGCGGACATGGGTGGCATGGGTTATATCTCGGCCCATCATGCCCATATCATGCACAACAACTCGATAATCGATCTGCAGACGCTCGAGGCGGCGCGGCAAAACCGGGTGCGGCGCTACCTGTATACGTCGTCGGCCTGCGTTTATCCGGAATATCGCCAGGCCGAAGCCGCGGTCGTCCCGCTGAAGGAAGCGGACGCCTATCCGGCCGCGCCGCAGGACGCGTACGGTTGGGAAAAGCTGATGACTGAACGGCTCTGCGGGCATTATCGCCAGGATTATGGCATAGACACCCGGGTGGTCCGTTTTCATAACATCTTCGGACCGTTGGGCACCTGGGAGGGCGGGCGCGAGAAGGTCCCGGCGGCGCTATGCCGCAAGATCGCAATAGCCAAGGTAAGCGGCAACCCCGAAATCGAGATCTGGGGGGACGGCGAGCAGACCCGTTCATTCTGCTATATCGACGACTGTATCAGGGGGATCCATAAGCTGATGCGCTCGGATTGGTCCGAGCCCTTGAACCTCGGCCAGGACCGGATGGTTACGATCAATCAACTGGCCGAGATGATCGCGGCTATCGCAGGCGTGCGGATCGTCAAAAAACATGTCACCGGACCGCAGGGAGTGCGCGGGCGCAACTCCGATAATACCCTGCTCCGCCGGGTGCTCGGATGGGAGCCGGAAATCAGCCTGGAGGAGGGATTGGCGCGGACCTACCGCTGGATCGAAACGATGGTCCGGGCACAAGCCGAAACCTGTGCCGCCGAGCCTGCCAATGCCGTTAACGTCAAGGCAATTTCCTGAGAGGCTCGAATCCCGCGCGACTACTCTTCCTTAACCGCTCGTTCTGGCCCGACGTCGAAGCAACCGGGCAATTCCTGACGGAATTGTGCGAAGACCTCTCGCTCGAGCATGAGGTCACATTCGTCGCCGGTCCGTCGTATTTTGTGCCGGATCGCCCGCGGCGGCTCTGGACCCGCCAGCGGCTCGGGCGGGTCTCGATTATCAGGACCTGGGGAACGCGTCTGCCGAAGCATCGACTACCCCTGCGGATAGTCAATCTGGGCACCTATTACGCCCTGGCGGGCTTGGCGGCAGCCTGCGATCGCCGCCCCGATATCGTGATTGCGGAGACCGATCCTCCGCTGCTCGGTCTACTGGCTGCGATACTCAAGCGGCGATGGGGTTGTCGGTTCGTCTATAACGTGCGCGACCTTTATCCGGATATTGCGCGAGCGACCGGCGGAGTGAAGAACCGAGGGTTGCTCGATTTGCTCGAGCGGGCCAATCGAATTGCTTATAAATCGGCCGATCGGATTGTCGCCCTCGGTGAGGATATGCGCCGGCGGCTAATCGCCAAGGGCGTCCCGCCGGAGCGGCTCGAGGTGGTGCCGGACTGGGTCGACTGCGAGCAGATTCGGCCGCTCGAGATCAACCCGTTTCGTTCGCAGTTCGGCAATAAGTTCGTGGTGATGTACTCGGGCAACCTCGGCCTCTCGCAGCAACTCGAATCCGTACTGGGCGTGGCCGCACGGATGAAGGGCGTTGCGAATATCGTCTTTGTCCTGATCGGCGACGATATTCGCACGGATGAAGGGCGTTGCGAATATCGTCTTTGTCCTGATCGGCGAC
>DATEGX010000031.1:0-10153 GCA_035279875.1 Binataceae bacterium (SeqCode) | reverse complement strand
TCCGCTTGGCCGTCATATTGGCGAAGCGCAACGTTCGGCCGCAGCCGCGGCGGCGGGACTCGTGCCGGGCGGTACGTTGCTTATGATGGCTGGGGCGAAGAACACGGTGCGATCGTTGATGGGCGACCTCCGTCTTCAGCTTGCTGCCAGGTTCGATCTGCGGCGCACCGGAGAACTCCAGTTTCTATGGGTCGTCGATTTCCCGCTCTTCGAATACAGCGAAGAGGAAAGGCGCTTGATCGCCGTGCATCATCCCTTTACCGCGCCGCATCCAGACGACCTTGAGCTACTCGAAAGTGCCCCGCTCAAGACCCGCGCGCTGGCCTACGATATGGTGCTCAACGGCCAGGAGATGGGCGGCGGCTCGATCCGTATCCACGACTCGGAAATGCAGCTCAAGGTCTTCGGCCTGCTGGGAATAAGTCGCGAAGAGGCGCTTGGTAAATTCGGCTTCCTTCTTGACGCGCTTGGCTACGGCGCGCCGCCCCATGGAGGGGTCGCATTCGGTGTCGATCGGATCGCGATGATGGTGTGCGGGACGGACTCTCTGCGCGACGTGATGGCGTTCCCCAAAACGCAGAAGGCAGTGGATCCGATGAGCGGAGCGCCCTCCGAGGTCGACCCCCGTCAGCTCAGAGAGCTTTCGATCAAGGTGGCATTGTGAGGGGGGATTGGCGGGCTGGAGGAGCGCTCGCCGCGGCCCTGGCCGCTATCATTTTGACCGCGGGTTGCGCGGGAGTGGGACAGGGGTTGAGCAATTCGCCGCCGGTCGAGGCCTTGAGCGACACGGTGCACGCGTTCCCGGGCTTTCAAGGGACCCCCGGGCTCGATGTTCACGCGGTTCGCTCGAGCAAAACCGTCATCGTCCATAAGATCGCGGTGATGCCGCTGGTCGACGACCCTGACCAGATCGATAAGAGCCTGCCATCGGGCGCCTCCGACTCGATAACCGCCGCCGTCTACGCGCGCGCGAGCGAGATCGGCGGATGGGAGGTAGTGCCGCAGGACGATGTCGTTACCGCCTTGCAGCAATTGCCGCCGCTGACGCTCGCCGATATGGATCAAAACGCCCTTGCGCTCGGACGCAAAGTCGCGGCCGACGGCGTAATTTACGGCAAGGTGGGGCGCTATCGCGAACGTGTCGGCTTCGACTACGCGGCACAAACCCCGGCCGCCGTGGCGTTCACACTCCAGTTCGTCGATGAGAACACGAAGCAGGTGGTATGGACGGCAAAGTATGCCCGCGAGCAGAAGGCGCTGTCCGACAACATCCTCGACCTGCCGAACTTCCTGTCCCACGGCGCGCGATGGGTCCGCGCCCATGACATCGCCGAGGAAGGCGTCACCGCCGCGCTCGACAACCTGCAATCCAAGCTGACGGTCGAGCCTGTCGTACAGGGCAAATAACCGTTGGCCTCACTGCTGATTCAGTCCCATGGCGACTGATGCTTCATCCGCAACGAGTCCGCCACTGCCCGATGTGCGATTGCCCCGTCGTGAGTATTGAGGCCAAGCCGTAAGGCCGGATTGCGTGCACCGGCCTCGAGTAGGCCACGGTCCGCGATTTCGAGTGCGTACGACAGCGTGGCGTTGGTCAGTGCGTAAGTCGACGTGTGGGGCACCACGCCGGGCATATTGGTGACGCAATAGTGGACCACGCCCTCGCGCAGATAAATCGGCCTGGCGTGCGTCGTAGGCGTCGACGTTTCGGAAATTCCGCCCTGATCGATTGAGAGATCGACCAGTGCCGCCCCGCGCTTCATCCGGCCGATCATCGCGCGCGTGAGCAGTCGCGGTGCGCGCGCCCCCGCGACCAGGACCGTGCCGACCACCAGGTCGGCCTGCCGGACTTCCTCTTCGAGCGTCGCCCGATTCGACATCACCGTGACCGCCTGGCTGCTCAGGAGGTCGTTCAAATAACGCAGCCGGGACGGATTAACGTCGAGGATAGTGACTTCCGCACCAACCCCTTCCGCGACCCGGCATGCGTTGAAACCCGCGATGCCTCCGCCGACTATTACCACCTTGCCGGGACGCACACCCGGCGCTCCGCTCAATAGCACGCCGTCGCCGCCATTTTGCGCCTGCAGGCACCATCCGCCGACCTGAACGGCGAGCCGGCCGGCGACTTCGCTCATCGGTGCGAGCAGGGGCAGGCTTTGGTCCTCGAGTTGGACCGTTTCGTAGCCCAGCGCCGAGACGCGATTTTTGAGCAAAGTCGTGGCGAGCCGGCGTTCCGCCGCCAGATGCAGATAAGTGAAAAGAATCAGCCCAGGGCGCAGATGTTTGTACTCCGAGGATTGCGGCTCCTTGACCTTGAGCACCATCGTGGCGCGCTTCCATATCGCAGCCGCAGAATCGATGATTCGCGCGCCCGCTTCGCGATATTGTTGGTCGGTAAAGCCGCTGCCCAGTCCGGCGCCGCGCTCAACCTGAACGCTATGGCCATGCAGGCGAAAGGCCGCTGCTCCCGCCGGTGTCATCGCGACACGCCTTTCGTCAGGCTTAATCTCCTTTGGAACTCCGACGATCATCTCCAACCCTCCCTGTTGAGCGCCCACACGCCACTAGCATTTCGCACCGCGCCGGTCATCCGATGCGCCCGGAGGGTGAAGCTTGACAAGCGCTTGAGGCCCGCGCTTGATCGACAAGGATGGGCGGATGGCCGGCTGATAGGGTCGGCCGGTGCCGCGACGGTAGCTTTGCGGGAGGAGAAGATGGAGGCTCCGCCGGGACTCAAGTACTCGAAGGAACACGAATGGGTGGCGGCCGAGGAGGCCGTTGCCACAATTGGGATAACCGACCACGCACAAGAACAACTTGGTGAGATTGTTTACATCGAGTTACCCGCTGTTGGCGAGAAAGTCAGCAAGGATGACCCGTTCGGGGTGGTTGAGTCGGTCAAGGCCGTTTCGGACATTTACGCACCGGTCAGCGGCACCGTGCTCGAAGTGAACGAGGACCTGCCGGAGAGTCCGGAAGTAGTCAACGAAGACCCCTACGGCGACGGCTGGCTTATCAAGATCAAAGTGAACGATCCCAGCGACTTCGAGGACTTGATGGACAACGAAGAATACCTGGAGATGGTTGCGCAGGAAAAAGAAACCTGAAGACCTCCGCCGGACCTTTCCCGGTGTCGCGAGAGTGAATGGGTGCCTTTCTCACGCCGGCAGACAAAAATTGCGCACAATTCGCTAGAGCAATCTTCCGCGGTATGCCTCCCGCTATCGCTGAATACTACGAAGCCGGATCGGTTGCGGCCTCGGCTTGCACCGCCTGGGAAACCGAGACATCGTAGCCGCTCACTCCCGGCGGCGGATCGATGAACACCGCCACGAACGGACAAGTGGCGGACTGCTCGAGCGTGAAGGTCTTGGGCGGTTCCAGCTTCTGGAAGAATTCGATCTCGTGAGGCGTCATCTGCGCGACCATTTTGGTCGCCAGGTTGTTACCGCAATAGACCGCCTGCGAAACTACCGCCTGCCGCTGCGGGCCCCGCAACGAGGTCGTTAGCTGGACGACTCGGAGGGGGTTGCCGCCGACGTTCTCGGCCGTGCCGCTGACCACCAGCGCGTTATGTCCGTCCTTGCTGCGCTGATAAGTGGCACTTACGTCACGCAGCGCGACCAGGCGCGCCGGAGCGCTGGGCACCACGAACCGATTTCCGACAAACGGTAGATGTCCCAGCACGACCTCGGCGCCGGCGGGGCCGTTATGGATCAGCATGGTCGCTGCGGCAAAGGCGATTCCCACGAGCAGGAAGAGCAGCAGAAAAAAGCGCCCGGAATGGGTAACCGCGCGGTTATAGACGGGGGCCTCAGCCTCATCGACGAACTCCGCCTCGTCGATGAAATCCGGTTCCTCGTGCAGTTGCTGTTGCTGCGCGCGCGAGGGCTTGCGGCGGACCGGCGGCGCAACCCGTTCGCTGGTGAAGCGGCGCCCTCGGTCCATCGCCGCGGGCGGCAGTACCGAGTCTTCCTCACCATCCTGCCAACGATCCGAATCGTCGCGGCGCGGTTCGTCGACCACGGAAGCTTGCTTGCGTTTGGGTCTTCCCGCGGACTTAGCCTCTTCGAGCGCGGGTTCTTCATCCGCAAAGTCGAAGGATAGGGACTCCCCGGAATCCGCCTCGTCCTCCTTTTCCGCAACCAAGTATGAACTGCTTTCGCTGACTGGCCTCGGAGGCGGATCGGCTGGTCGCGAAGGACCTCCGGGTCCTCTATCGGACGGTTGAGTCTTTACCGCGGGGGGTGGCTGCGGCTGTATCGGGCGTGAGGGCGGTGGCGGTGCCGCGGGTCGCGGCTGCGCAACCGCTGCCGCGGGTTCCTGCGCGAGCGCGGCGACCGTTGCCTCGACCGGGGCCGCTTGTGGAACGGGTCTGGCGGGCGGCACCGGAGGTGGCTCTGCTGCTCGAGGGGCGGTGGCCGCCACTGTCGGCGGTTTCCCGGCGTCGACTTGAGCCTCCGGTACTACGGCTGGGGCCGGCTTGATTTCCGAATCCGAATCAGGTTCCGCAGCGGCTTGTGCGGGCGTGGCAGGAGAAGCCGCCTGGGACTGCGCTTCGCTGCGCGCCTTACGCGGCTCGAAGGTGAAAACGTGCCCGCATCTCGAGCATTTGAACGTTGGCAGGCCTTCCGGTAACACCTGCTCGTCGATACGGTAACGCGTATGGCAACTGGTGCACTGAACTTCGATCATCACCCCTCCTCCCGCCTCGCATCAGAAAATATCATAAGCGCGGGCCGGATTCAGCCATTGTTTAAGCGGCCTACGATGCTGCAGTTGCGCTGGGCGCGTAGGCTGGGCATCAAGTTTCGATGAGGATTGCCCTGGTAGGCCGCCGCTTTGATCCTGATGGCGGCGGCACCGAACGCGACCTGATCGTAACCGCGGGAATTCTCACGCGCGCGGGCCATCGCGTAGTGATTTATGCCGATGAGGTTCGGGCGCCGAGCGACGAGTTCGAACTCCGCCGGGTGGCCGCCGTTAGACTTGGCCGCGCGCTGAGATTGTTCGGGTTTGCCGCCAGGGCTGCCACGATTGCTCGGCGCGCAGGCTCGGAGCTGGTCCTGAGCTTTGCGCGGATCATCGGCGCCGACATCATACGCTCTGGTGGCGGCGCTCATTCGAGTTACGTTCGTGCGGCACGGCAATGGCAGAGCATGTCGGGGGTAACTCTGATGCGTCTGAGTCCGTACCATCGCGCACAGGTCGCGATCGAACGGGCCGGCTATGCCTCGCCGCGCCTCGAGTGCGCAATCGCGGTATCCGAATTGGTGCGGCGCGACTTGCTGAAGACCTTCGATCTGCCATCGGAGAAGATACTAACGCTTTACAACGGGGTTGACCTTGAGCGCTTCAGACCGAATGCGGATTCGAAATTGCGCGCGGAGGCGCGGCGCGAGCTCGCGGTCCCCGAGGATGGCCTCGCAATCGCGTTTGTCGGCAACGGTTTCGCGCGTAAAGGCCTGAAATTTCTTATCGATGCCTGGCCTTTGGTTGACCCTAAAGCTCACCTCGTCGTGGCTGGCGCGGATCGTGCCGCCGACAAATATCGGCGCCGCGCGGCCGAATTGGGCGTCGGCGACCGCGTGCGTCTCCTCGGTTCATACCAGCACGTCGAACGGCTCTTCGCCGCGGTAGACGGCTTGGCGATGCCGTCGCTGTTCGAGCCGTTCGGCAATGTCGTGCTTGAGGCGATGGCCACTGGATTGCCGGTGCTTTGCAGCAAGGCCTGTGGCGCCGCCGAACTCCTGCCGGCGGAGTTGCGCGAACTCGTCGTCGAAGACCCGACCGACCTGGGCGAATTGGCGAGGCGATTAAATCTCCTGGTTCGATGCGCGGGCGATCCTATCCTCAAAAGCGTGCTTCGCAGCACGGCCGAGCAATACTCCTGGGATCGGCACGCCCGGGAACTCTTGAGCATCATCGGTCGTCATTCACTCGCGCAGCGGCATTAGCCGCTTGCTTGAAGAGCCCATCGCGCATTCCCTGTGCGACAGCCAGACGGCGTTCCTCACGCGCCAGGCGAATAATTGGCGAAGCCAGCGCCCGGGCGATCGCCACCCGAACTGTCGCGACGGCAACCGCCAACTCGACTTCCGCGCGCGAATGAGACTCATGCAGGATTCGGCAAAATCCACGTTCCCGTGCCACCCGGAGAAATCGCTCGCGAACCGCACGCGAGGGGTCAACTTCGTGAAAAACCACCGCGCGCGGGGCGTAGCCAATGCGAAAACCGGCCCTGCGCATCCGCTGCGACATCTCCGTCTCCTCCTCATGGCCGGCCGCCCCGGGTCCGAGGCGCTCATCAAACGGCCCGACCTGGCGCAGAGCGGCCGCGCGAAACGCCATATTGGCTCCCATGACTCCCCTGACCTCGACGACGTCCTCGCCATGGTCGACAATGGGCAAGTCCAGATACGGCGCCATCGTCCCGGCCTTGATGGCCGGGTCCTCGGCGGGCAGGATTCGTCCCTTCATCGCGGCATACTGCGGATAGTGCTCGAAAAATCGCTGTACTTCGGCAAGATAGTCCGCTCCGGCCACGAGATCGTCGTCCAGACATGCGATGATCCGGCCTCGTGCTTGTGCGATCGCGCGGTTTTGGACGCGGCATTTGCCGGCGCGGGAATCATGGAGATGCGTGATCGGAATGCCGGCCGCGTCAAACTGGGAGGGGGTCGGTGTGCCGTTCTCCGCGATAATTAGCTCATGCCGAAGCGGATCGAATTGCGGCGCGAGGCTTGAGAGCAGGCGCATCATCGATTGCGGGCGCCGATGAGTGGCTACTATCACGGATAGCTGCACGGTATCGGGAAGAATAGCGAACGGCGAACAGAACGCGAAGCCGCGCAGCCGCCTTGAATTAGTTCGAGTAGCCGGATAAATCCATTCATCTGCTGCGACATGCGAGAGTGGCGGAACGGCAGACGCGCAAGGCTCAGGACCTTGTGAGGGCAACCTCGTGGGGGTTCAAGTCCCCCCTCTCGCACCATTGTTGGGACTTTCTGTCTCAGTAGTTGGTTCTTCGATTCAGGTTAAATAGAATCTCTCCAGGCGCCATAACCGGTGCCGGATTCGCGTGCGAGGACCACGGCAAGCCCTTGGAACTGAGCAAAACATTCGATCCCAAGTCAGCCGAGGAGCATTGGTTCCAGCTCTGGATTGATCGCGGCTATTTCAAGGCCGACCCCAATCATCCGGGGCCGGTTTTCTCGATTGTGATACCGCCGCCCAACGTCACCGGCGCGCTCCATCTGGGGCATGCGCTCAATAACACCCTGCATGACGTAATTGTCCGCACGCGCAGGATGCAGGGGTACAACACGCTATGGCTGCCCGGTACCGACCATGCCGGCATCGCGACCCAGAACGTGGTCGAGCGCGAATTGGCCAGGGAGGGCAAGACCCGCCACGACCTCGGACGCGAAGAGTTCGTCAAGCGGGTATGGCAGTGGCGGGAGACCTACGGCGGCAAGATTCTCCATCAACTGAGGCGATTGGGCGCGTCCTGCGACTGGAGCCGCGAACGTTTCACGCTGGATCCTGGCTTATCGAGGGCCGTAACCAAGGTCTTCGTCGCGCTTTATAACGAGGGCTTGATAGAGCGCGATTACCGGCTGATCAACTGGTGCCCACGATGTGAAACGGCCCTGTCGGACCTCGAGGTTGACCATAAGGAGGGGCAGGGCAGCCTCTGGTACATCCGCTATCCGCTGACCGATGGGTCCGGGGTGATTACGGTCGCCACTACCCGGCCAGAAACGATGCTCGGCGACACCGCCGTTGCGGTTAATCCTGAGGATGACCGTTTCAGAACAGTGTTTGGTAAATTTGCGACTTTGCCGTTGATTGGGCGCGAGATCCCGATCATCGCCGATGCGGCAGTTGATCGCGAATTCGGTACAGGCGCGGTCAAGATCACGCCGGGTCACGATTTCAACGATTTCGAGATCGGCCGGCGGCATCAACTGCCGCAGATCTCGGTCATGGATACCCGCGGCCGGATGAACGGCGAAGCGGGTATATATGCCGGCCTTACCCGCGAGGCCTGCCGCCAGCGGGTGGTCGCCGACCTCGAATCGCAGGCGCTGATCGAGAAGATCGAGCCGCATAAGCATGCGATTGGCGTATGTTCGCGCTGCGATACGGTGGTCGAGCCCATGCTCTCCGACCAGTGGTTCCTGCGGGTCAATAAGCCTGACGCCAGCGGCGAATCGATTGCCGGACGCGCAATTGCGGCGGTAGAGCAGGGGGCTACCACGTTTTTCCCGAAATTTTGGGAAAATACCTACTTTGCCTGGATGCGCAACCTGCAGGACTGGTGTATCTCGCGCCAGCTATGGTGGGGCCATCGGATTCCCGCTTATTGGTGCGAGCGTTGCGGCGATGCGCCGCCGATCGTCGCCGAGACGCGTCCGTCCGCTTGCCCGCGATGCGGCGGCGGGGACCTGCGCCAGGACGAAGACGTGCTGGACACGTGGTTTTCGTCCGGGCTGTGGCCATTCAGCACGCTCGGATGGCCGGAGCCGACGGCAGACTTGCAGAAATACTATCCAACCAGCCTGCTGATTACGGCTTTTGACATAATTTTCTTCTGGGTCGCGCGGATGATGATGTTTGGGCTTAAGGTCAATCCGCTCGGCGCTGACACGATGGCGGGAGCGGTACCGTTCAAGCACGCGTACATCACGCCGTTAGTGCGCGACGCGCAGGGCAAGAAGATGACCAAATCGCGCGGCAATGTGGTCGATCCGCTCGATATCATGGAGAAGTACGGCACCGACGCGGTGCGCTTCACGCTTGCCCAGCTAACCGTACAAGGCCGCGATCTCGTGCTCTCGGACGATCGGCTGGCGGCGTCGCGGGCGTTTGCCAACAAGGTCTGGAACGCGGCGCGGTTCCTCCTGATGAATCTCGACGGTGCGCCCCAGCCGCTACCGGCCGTCGATACCGCGCAACTGGAGTTGGCCGAGCGCTGGGTCCTGAGCCGCCTCGACCACGCGATTCGCGGGGTGACCGAAGCGATCGACAACTACGAATTCAACGTTGCGGCGCTGACGCTATATCAGTTCGTCTGGCACGAGTTCTGTGACTGGTACATCGAATTGTCGAAGGAACCGCTCAAGGCCGGCGGCCCGCGGCAAGTTGCGGCGCGCTACGTGCTGGTCCATTGCTTCGACCGGATGCTGCGGCTTTTGCATCCCTTCATGCCCTTCCTATCCGAGGAACTATGGCAGGCTTTGCGTCCATTCTTGAGTGAACCTAATCTCCGCGAGCACCTGGCAGTGGCGAGTTGGCCGGCGCCGGCGGCACACGATCCGCTCAGTCCGGCCGAAGCCGAAGCGATGGACCGCTGTATAGCCGCCACCCAGGCCATCAATTCGTTGCGATCGCTCGTCTGTCATCATCCGGGCGAGCGGATCAACTCGGTCGTAAATCTTGTCAGCGGATCCAACGGCGGTATCGAGAAGTGGAAGCCTTACGCCATGGCGCTCGGCAAGATCGGCAGGTTCGAGGTGGAGGCCAACTCAGGTGAGCGGCGGCCGGGAATGATTTTCGCGTCGCTCGGCTTTGGCGAGGTTGGGATCGAACCACCCGCGGGTTTTGATTTTGATAAGGCACGCGCGATGCTGCGCAAGAAACTCGATGAGGTAAGGGTCCATCTGCAGCGCAACCAGGGCCGTTTTGAAAATCCCGGTTTTCGGGCCAAGGCCGACGCTGAAACCGTGGCCGAAATCGCGGAAAAGATCGAGGAATTGAAGGCCCAGCAGACCATGCTCGAAGAGCAGGTCGGTCAGTTGAGCTGAACAACGTGGAGATTATCCGGCAACTCGAACTCGACGAGCTTATCCACCGGGCGCTCGCGGAAGACGTAGGTCAGGGCGATATCACCACGGCCGCGACGGTCGCGCCGGGTCAGGCAGGCCGTGCGCGAATAACGGTCAAAGAAACCGGCGGAATCGTCTTTTGCGGTGGCTTCATGTTCGAGAAGGTGTTCGCCGCGACCTCGTCCGAGCCCCGGCTGAGATCACTCGCCGGCGAGGGAGCTTTGCTCCACAGCGGAGCGGTCGCGGCTGAGATGGAAGGGCGCCTGGCCGGACTGCTGATCGGTGAACGCACCGCGCTGAATTTCGTCCAATTGATGTCC
>DATEGX010000030.1:0-8898 GCA_035279875.1 Binataceae bacterium (SeqCode) | reverse complement strand
TAGAAATGCGAGCAGCCTCGTGAGCTGGTGAGGACGCCGGTGCCGCCAAGCGCAACTCACCCGGGCGAATCGGAATCGCCGCATTGGTTCCCCGATCCTTCGACCTTCGTGCTACACAACGGCCTTCGCGTGATCGCAGTGTCGCGTGACCGTTCGCCGGTCGTAGAGGCGAGATTGGTGACAGGAAGCGGCTTCGCCGCCGACCCTCCCGAGCGCGAGGGATTGGCCGGCATGGCAATGGCGATGGTCACCGAAGGAGCATTGCAAATCGACGGGGAGCCGCTCGACACGATCGCAGATTCGCTTGGCGCGGTGTTTGATGGACGGGCCGGCGCCGACGGCGCGACCATCGCCATGTCGGCGCTGAGCGGAAACCTCGAGGCCGCGCTGGCGTGCTTTAGCAGCCTGATCCAGGGAGCGAATTTCAGTGATCGCGCTGTCGACGCTATCCGGGTGAGCCGCCACGCATTGATCGAACATGAAAGGCAAGCCGCGCTCGGACTCGCGATGAGACTGCTGCCGCCGATACTCTACGGTGCCGAGCATCCTTACGCGCGCCCTCTCAGCGGGTCCGGCACGACGGGGGGAGTCACAGCGGTCACTGCGGATGACCTGCGGCGCTATTTCGCTCAGCTTTCACCAGAGCGCAGTACCCTGGTGATTGCAGGGCCGCTGGAAGCGGCGCGAATGATCACGGTGCTCGAAAATACGCTCGGCAATTGGCTTGCTTCAGGCAGAGCGCTTAAGGCAGCCGATCAAGCGCCGCCGGTAGCCAGGATACAGAGCCCGGTAGTGACGATTGTCGACAGGCCGGATACGCGGCAGGCATCGATCGTTGTTGGTCTGCAGAGCCCGGCGCGCGGGGCGATCGAAGCGCACGCGCAAATCGCTGCTGAAGCGATCCTGGCAGGGTTGTTCACCTCGCGGCTCAACCTGAATCTGCGCGAAGGCAAGGGTTGGACGTACGGCGTACGGTCGACGCTGTTGGCCGGGCGGCTGTGCGGCTTATGGCTGCTGACTACCGCCATCCGCCGCGATCGAGCGGCGCTCGCGATGGACGAAATCGCGCGCGAAATCGACAACCTGGCTTTCCGGGAACCATGTTCTGCTGACGAACTCGGCCATGCGGTCGATTCGCTCGTCGCGCGCATGCCGAGCAGCTACGAAACCTGCGGTCAGATATCCGATGCACTGGCGGATACCGTGATGTATCAGCTGCCAACGGATTATCATCAGGTGCTGGCCGCCCGCTTGCGTGGCCTGAGGCCCAGCGATATCAGCGAATTCTTCCGGCAGATCCTGTCTCGCGGCGGTCCACGATGGCTACTCGTCGGCGACGCCAGCGAACTTTTCGCACAATTGGACGGCGGAGACTGGGGGAAAATCGACATCATCGATGGCGGGCGTAATCTCCCCTGAATCGACCCGCCGATGACAGACGGAAAGCGCCGCTCCGCTTGACGTGGCATGGGAATTTCCCTATTCGGACTTAGAAAACAGTCAGGTGGCTAACCTCGCCGGCTGGTAGACCGGCACGGTTTATGTCGTTCTTGCAACCCGGGATCTGCGAATCTATCGGCGGATTTCGGCACGGAGGCGAAACCATGGCGGACTTCAAGCTCAGCGGCGGGTGTCATTGCGGCAACGTGCGCTACACGATTACTGCGCCGGCGGTGGAAACGCATCACTGTCACTGCTCGATCTGCCGCAAGGTGCATGGCGCGATCTTCGTAACCCTCTCGATCTTTCCGCGCACCGCGTTCAAGTTCGACAAGCAAAACGAGCTTGCCACCTACAATACGTCAGATACGGTGCATCGGCATTTCTGCAAAAAGTGTGGTTGCCAGGTGACGATCGACCTCGACTCCATTCCGGATCTTATCGCCGTCGCGACCGGGACCATCGACAACGGTGCGCATCCGGGGCATCCGGCGGAGACCTACCGGCACGCTTTCGCGACCTCGAAGGTGCCGTGGTACGAGATCGCGGACAAACTGCCTCAGACCGAAGGCTTCAATTGACAAGAAAGCGAGACGCGCCGGGCCTGGCCGGCCTAAAGCCGCACCTAACAGAATCGGGAGCGACCGGAATGAACTCATGCTCTAGGTATTGCCGTTGGGCAGTTTATCTGGTGATGGCGGGATTGTTCGCATTTACCGCAGTGGCCCAGGCCAGCGAAAAACTCGCGAAGATGTCCAACGATCCTAACCAATGGGTGATGCCGGGGGCCAACTACAGTCTCACTCGCAACAGCAAGCTCGACCAGATTACGACCGAGAACGTAAAGAACCTCCGCGTTGCATGGACCATGTCTACCGGCACTTTGCGCGGCCACGAGGGGCAACCGCTGGTCGTCGGCGACATGATGTATTTCGAAAGCGCTTACCCGAACTACATTTTTGCCGTCAACCTCAACGACGTCGGCCGGATAGTATGGAAGTTCGAGCCACCGAAAAATCCTAACGCCCCGCCCGTGGCATGCTGTGACGTGGTAAACCGCGGGGTCTCGTACAGTGACGGCAAAATTATCGCGAGTATCCTCGACGGACATATCTACGCGCTCGATGCGAAGACCGGCAAGGTGCTCTGGACGGCCGACAACGCCGACCCGCTCAAGGGCCAGACGGTCACCGCCGCGCCGATAGTGGTCAAAGATAAAGTCATTATCGGTGTTTCGGGCGGCGAATTTGGCGTGTTGGGTTACTTGAGCGCTTTCGATATCAATACCGGCAAGCTCGCGTGGCGTGCGTACAGTGCCGGTTCCGATGAGGGGATACTCTTCGATCCCTCCAAGACCATCAACGCTAATCTCCAAAAGCCCGTGGGCAAGAATTCCAGCTTGAGTACCTGGAGCGGCGATCAGTGGAAGCTTGGCGGCGGCACCACCTGGGGATGGTATTCCTACGATCCTAAACTCGATTTGATCTACTATGGCACCGGCAACCCGGGAAGCTGGAATCCAACTCAGCGACCAGGCGAGAATCGCTGGTCAATGAGTATCATCGCGCGCAATCCGGATACCGGGACCGCAGCCTGGGCGTTCCAGATGACTCCGCATGACGGCTGGGATTATGACGGAGTCAACGAGAATATCCTGTTCGATGCCAGCATCAATAGTCAATCGATTCCAGCGCTGGCGCACTTCGACCGTAATGGCTACGCCTATGTACTCGACCGGTCCAATGGCAAGCTCTTGGCCGTTCACAAATATGACCCGACGGTCAACTGGGCGAGCTCGATCAATCAGACTACCGGAATCCCGACCGTGAATTCGGCCAAAATGACCAAAGCCGGGGTCAACGTCAAGGATATATGTCCCGCTGCCGAAGGAGACAAGGACGAGCAGCCTTCCTCATATGATCCGACTACTCATCTCTTCTATATCCCGACCAACCACATCTGTATGGACTATCAAGCATTCGACGTTAAATATAAGGCGGGCTTTCCTTACGTGGGGGCGATCCTTAATATGTACGCGGCCTCGCCCGACATCCGCGGCCGCTTTATCGCATTCGATCCGGTCAGCGGTGAAACGAAGTGGGCGATCAATGATCGCTTCCAGGACTGGAGCGGCGTTTTGACAACCGCTGGAGGCGTGGCCTTCTACGGCACGCTCGATGGCTGGTTCCGCGCGGTGGATATGAGCAGTGGCAAGGTTCTCTACCAGATGCACTGCCCTTCGGGAATTATCGGCAATCCGATCACCTTCATGCACGACGGCAAGCAATACGTCGCGGTTCTTACGGGCGTCGGTGGATGGGCCGCGATTGGTCTCGCCGCCGGTCTCACGAAGTCGAGCGAGGGCCTGGGCGCGGTCGGTCTCACTGCCTCCCTGAGTGACTACACGAACCTTGGTGGCACCCTGATGGTCTTCGGTCTCTAAACGATCCGTTTGCCACGATGCTGAGTTCGAAGGGGTTTAGCCCGCGCCCTCGCAACGGGCCAATGCGTCGCCTGCTGCTTTCAGGCTACCTACTCCTCATCTGCTTCGGCTTTGGGCTCGTTCACGCCCCGCTGTCCCGGGCGAGTGAGTTACGGGTCTGCGCCGATCCCAACTACATGCCGTTTTCCGATCGTGCCGGCGAAGGTTTCGAGAATAAGGTGGCAGTCTTAACTGCAAAGCTTCTCGGGTCGAGTCTTGTGTACACTTGGGCGAGCACCCGAGGAACGGGTGGGTTCAGCGAGTTTCTCTCCCGCAATCTCGACGCCGGCAAGTGCGACGCGATAATGAGCATGCCGTACGGTAGCCAAGAGGAATTGACGACCGATCCATACTATATGTCGTCATATGTCTTCATATCGAAGAAGAACAAAAGCTACGATCTGGAAAGTATGGATTCGCCTATTCTGCGCAAGGTCAGAATCGGGTTTGAACGCGATACTCCACCCGAGGATGGGCTTAAGCTCCGCGACCTGCTCACCCAGTCGGAACCGTTTTCGGTAGGTGATACCGAGAACGTTTCACCTGCTTCGATGCTTCAAGCTATCGAAAACGGACGGATCGACGTAATGATCACTTGGGAACCGGCGGTGGGCTTCTTTTTGCGCAATTACCCGGATTTGGCGGTTTCTCGGGTACCCAACCAGCGTACCACGGGCTCGCCGGAACAATACCTCTTTCCGATGTCGATGGCGGTCAGGAAGAATGATGAGACGCTCAAAAAGCGGCTGGACGAGGTAATCAAGGCACACAAGGAATCGCTCCAGGTGATCCTGAACCAATACAATATCCGGCTTTATCCGGCTGCCGGAGACGTGCTTTGATCGGTCGGCGATCTGTCGAGAATTTGCGGACCAGCACGTCAGTTTTCGCGCGGCTGGTCTTTTTTTTTGCGTTGCTGAGCGTCGGTTCGTTGGCGGCCTCGAGAGGTGCGATCGCTCAAGACGAATCGAATTCGCCGGAGCAAGTGCTCTCTCATGGCTTCGACTGTTTTTCATGCCATGCAATCAATCAAGAGGTGGTCGGGCCAGCCTGGATTGCGATAGCCAATCGCTATCATCATGATCGCTCAAAGGCCCCATACCTAGCGAGCCGGATTGAAAACGGGAGCGTCGGTGATTTCGGCAAAATCCCAATGCCCGCGCATCATGACATTTCTCCGAAGCTCGCCAATTACCTCGGTAACTATATTCTGACTCTAAAGGGTCCGCTTCAGAGCGGTTCGCCAAAGCAATACAAGTATAAGAATCCGGACGGCCGGGAAGTAACGGTCAATTTCGAGCTGTTCGAGAATGTCGGCGGGCGCAAAGTCGTTACGGATGATATTTTCTCAGGCTTCGAGAAATACAATTCCTACTGCTTCCGCTGTCATGGCTTCGACGCCGTCGGTGGCGAATACGCGCCGGATCTGCGCAGGTCGTTGCTGAACGGAATGACGCGGCACGACTTTTTCGTTGCTTCGATGGAGGGGCGCGAGAGCAAAGGGATGCCCGGATGGGCGGGATTTTTTACCGCCGATGAATTGAATCAGATCTATGAATACGTTGATGCCCGCGCGCTGGATCTGATAGCCCCGGGGCGGCCACCCTCGAAGAGTGATTAAGGCCGGGATTCGTTTTACCGACCGGAGATATGGGACGCCTAACCGGACGAGATCAATATCCACCCGCGTTCCTGCGCGGTGGTTAGAAAATCGAGCACATCGGAACGGAGATCCGCGCCCGGGAAAGTCTGCTCGAGTTGCTCAATAATCAGTGACACCGATCTCACACCGTCTACACGCTTAAGAATTTCGGCCGCGCTCGCGGACAGCTTTACCATTCCCTCTGGATAGAGTAACACGTGTGCATTCTGTGCCGCTTCCCATTGCAGACGGTATCGCGCTGGTAGCGTTGGAACATCTGTCGGTTTTGGATTCATGCGAATTGGCTGTCTGCCTACTTAGTACACTGTTGTGCGATGTGTGTTCAAGGTACCGGATACGTATAGCTGACTGTATTCGAATCATTGAGGAGCCCCGCACTCAAGTCCGTTTTCAAGCGTCGCAAAGCATCTGGCTGGCCACCGGCCGAGGTAGACGGTCCGGCCGTAGAGCTTTCGACGGCCTTTGCTGAATGATTCGCAAATGTAACGATATTATGTGAACGGTCGGGTCATCGCAGACTTCAGACACCGCAAGCCGTCGCGCCCGTAGCTCAACTGGACAGAGCATCGGACTTCGGATCCGAGGGTTGGGGGTTCGAATCCCTCCGGGCGCGCCACAGATAATTTGTTTCGAGCTTCGGGTGCCCCAGATTCATTCCGAAGTGGCAGCGCCGGCCGGCGGCCAAGCCGCCCTTCCCCGCCGGTTTCCACGCTGCGAACGCACCCAAACTATCGCGACCTAAAACCGTAGGGTGCGCCTTCACCGCGCGCTGGGTGACTGTTCTTCCTAAGAGTTCGTGCGCAATTGCCAAGGAGCGACCAACCCGTTCCCGTATGCTTGACATTATCGGGCGTTAAGATTATCTAAATCACACTATTCGACGAAAATTATGAACGACCAAACCGTAATCGGCAGACGGGGATTCTTTAGGCTCGGCGCAGTTGCCGCACTCGCGACCGCAGCGTCTCCCTTGATCACGCGGAATCTGGCTTGGGCAAAACCCCCGAAGCCGACCCCGGTGTGCAACCCTGGGGCACCTTCGAATCCGGCCGATGCGCTAGCGGCTCTAATGGAGGGCAATGCCGAATGGGCTGCCGGGAATCAGGAACACCCCGGTGAGGATGAAATGCGACGGTCGTGTCTCGCAACCAGTCAGCAGACTCCGTTCGCGTCTATCCTTTCCTGCTCGGATTCTCGATGTCCGCCAGAATTGCTCTTTGACCAGGGTTTAGGTGATTTATTCGTGGCTCGGGTAGCAGGCAACACCGCGAGCGGAAGACTAGTTGACAGCCTGCTTTACGGCACTGACGTCCTCGGCACAACACTTTTGTTCGTCCTTGGCCATTCTGCCTGCGGGGCGGTGGCGGCAGCTGTCAGTTCTTATCCGATTCCCAATCTAAAGTTACCCTTTGTCAACCTGATATTTCCCGCGGTCGCACAGGCCAAAACCATCGTCAGGAGGAACGGCGGCAACCCGAACGACCCGGCGCAAGTGATTCCGGTGGCAACCAACCAGAATGTGGTCCTCACGGTCAAAGAGCTGAAGAAGTATTTCGGTCTCAACAACAGCCAGGTTAAGGGCGGAGTTTATGATCTTGGCACCCAGCTCGTCACATTGTCCAAGGATTTGAGCATCTGAACTCGTAAGGCCGAAGCATCGGTACTGAGCCGAGACGTAACGCGCCGTTTATCCACTCTTGGGAACGCTTAAACCAGGGCGCCGCCCGCGCCTCGGTCGCGCGGGCGGATCACTTCGAGCGTAGGTCAGGCTTACTTCTCAGCCGCGATACATTCGAAGGTTGCCATAGGGGACTCCTGTTCCTTCGTCCGACGTTTTGGCGGCGCAGTCGAGATATCATCTTTGACAAAGGCTTCCCCGATTTTAGCTACTATCTGCTTGTTGGCCTCCACGCTTGCCGCATTATCCGCCTTCTCGCTCCGAGAATCGCTGCGCACTCAGCCCGCATGGGCCGCCTCGAGCAGACCGACGATTTCCTCGCGGGTGACCGACCGATCGACGACCTTTGAATGCTCGACTTCGTCGAGCACGGTTGCGGCTATTTGATGTATCTCGCCGCGCGGAACCCCGGCGTCCTTCAGGGTGTGCGGGACGTCGAACTGCGCGATGAATCTGGCAACCCTGTCGGCGCATTCGAGCGCTGCGACCCGAGGGTTGGCCGAGTCGAAACGCACGCCCAGCCCTTCCGCGATCGGGCCGAAGCGCTGCGGCGCGATTTCCGCCATGAAGCGCATCGCGTGCGGCATCGTGATGCACGAAGTGACGCCGTGCGCCACGTCCCATTTCGGCCCGATCTGATGGCCGAGTGCGTGCGATACGCCGAAGCGCGTGTTCATCCCGCCAAAAATCGAAAACCATGCCGCCATCTGACAGAAACCGCGATGCGCCAGGGTTTCGTTGCCCTTGGTTTTGATCGAGGCCGGCAGATGCTCGACCAGTAGCGCAATGGCCTTGGTTGCAAGGGTATCGGCGATGAGCTGATGGCGAATCGAATAGATGGCCTCGACCGCGTGGTCGAACGCGCGCATTCCAGTCGCGACCCATAACCAGTCTGGCGTTTCGATCGTAAGCGTGGGGTCGTTGATGATGGTGCGGGGCTGCAAGCGCGGATCGCCGACCCCGCCCTTGATCCGGGTTGCCTCATTGGTCACCCCGCCGACGGGGGTATACTCGCCGGCCGAAAGCGTGGTCGGAATCGCGATTTCCACCAAGTCGCCGGAGGAATCGCCCTTGTTCATCGCGCTATGAAAGTCGATCCCATGCGCGTCGCCGACCTTGCGGCCGTTGAGGATTGCCTCCGCGGCAACCTTCGCGGTGTCGATCGGACTGCCGCCGCCGAAACTAATCAGGCAATCGCCTTCGACCCGTTTGATTTCGTCCACCAGCTCGCGGACGGTTCTGAGCGGCACGTGCTGCTGGGCACCCTTGTAAACCGCCGCGCATCGCGAGCCCAGCGCACCCGTGACCTTATCCAGCAGTTTGGAGGCCCCGAGCGTCTTGCCGGTAATAACCACCCCGCGCTTGAGCCCACGCCGATCGAGTTCATGGGCGAGGACCTCGACCTTGCCCGGTCCAAAGATCACCCGTTCGAGCCGGGTGTAGTTGTATTCGCCATTCGGAGCTTCCACCGTAATCTCCTCCATCGTTTGTGCGCCAGGCGATGCTCGCAGTTGCGGCTGCCCTGGTTCGGGCTTGGAAAGCTCGCGGCCGCGCGATCGGGTCCCAGTCGGGTCGGGCGCTATGGATTGATTACCACGAGTGTGCCGACCGGCAGAAGCCGCGCGAGTTCGTCGA
>DATEGX010000029.1:0-4610 GCA_035279875.1 Binataceae bacterium (SeqCode) | reverse complement strand
ATTGTCTACACCGAGAAGGACGGCTATCTGACTCGGCTCTCCGGCCTCGATTATGTCGCGCATGAGATTCAGCCGCCGCCTTGGGGCCGTTCAATTGACGAGAATTTCCTGCCTCAGCGGCTAGCGCCGGATCTGGCCTGGAATAACCGGCTCTTTCCTTACGGAAAACTACCGGGTGCGTTCGAGGTCGCGCAGACCCACAAGACCTTCGTCGAGGGCACCGAAGTTACCGTTCCGGCCGGCCGTTATCGGGGATGTATCCGAATCGAGACGCAGGCTGAGTATGAGGGTGGCGGATATGCCCAGCAGCATCAGGATCTGAAGCTCGCCTACCGGGATTGGTACGCTCCGAATGTCGGGTTGGTCAGGACGATCGCCTATCAGAATAGTCTCGACGGGCCTGAGATGGAGCGGGTCGAACTCATCAGGTTCGATTCCGGGAACAAGCGTGCGGCGGCGCAACCCCTGCGGCCAAACAAGAATTCGTGAAATAGAACGCCGCTAACTGTTTGGTGCTCGGGGTGCGGGTGGATCGTCCGCCGTACTCTTGTCCGGGCTTTTCAGGTAGTTGATGGCAACGGCGTCGATATAGAGCCCGTTGTGGCCAGCCTCGCCGACCCGCCGCGTATGCTCCATCTCGGCGATATAGTCGCCTTGCCCCGCATAGACGTTTTGTTGCGTAGTATCGTTCAATTGCTCGTTAGGTGATGCCTGGTAGAGCAATTGCTTCACGTCCTGATGCTGGCTGTTGAGGATGACGATCGCGTCCGCGCCGGTTTCGCACGCTTTGCGCTTGAGCGCCGGGACCACCTGGCTTTGGTCGTCCTTTAAATCCGCCCAGGCTTCGACGATCGCGACCTGTTTGTAGTTCGACAACGGCATTGTGCTTAGCACACGCATATCGCAATCCGGGGCTTTCGCCGCATTTACGTAGGGTGCGAGCTGGGTCACATCAACTTGCATCGCGGTACGGGAGGTGGAGCATCCGGCGAGCGCGACGTTCAGCATGAGGCTGGCATAGGCGACCGCGATCCTGGCAACGGTTCGATTCGAGTGCCTTGAATTCATGACCATAGACCGCCGTTTTAAACGGACGTTTTTAGCCTTCTCCGGGGAATAATAGCCGATTTCGATGCGATCGTTGAATCTCCAGGGCGATTGCGCTTTCTTCGGCCTTGCGTGATTGTCTTAGCTTCACCGCGCCACCGAAACCATGGAGGCGAAGCCACGTACCAGCCTAATGGTGGTCAGGCTGGAATTGCCCAGGTTCAGCGTCTCAAGCGTCCGAACGCATCGATGCCGCTGGGCCTTGGCTATGTCGGCAGAGTTGTCCACGGGGTATGATGGTTGTATGCGGCGTTATCTCCAAATCGCGTTCAGCTTGTGGTTCGCGATTTCGATGGCCATGGTAGAGGCCTGTACCTCGGCCGCACAATCGACTTCCGGTTACACCAATTCGCCCGGAGCCAGTTACAACACAGGCGATCGAAGCCGCTACGACAGCGGTTCCGCCGCGAACGATCCCTATTCCGCTGACCCCGCCGATAGTTCAGCCAGCTCGCATCCGGACGAGAGCGGATACGCACCGGACCATAGCGAGAGCCAGGCTCTCACCGACTACCTGACGCAGCATCGACTGCCCCTGGTTGGCGCCCAGGTGCTGCGAGGATCCGACGGGCGGCGGATCGTTGTCCTCTATGGCTTTGTTGGAACGGATTTCGGCAAGTCGGACGCGGTCGCCAAGGCGCGGCGTTTCCTCGGTGATTCCGGGGTTCCGGTCGACAACCGGATCAATGTGCGGCCGGAGCTGCTGGCCTCCAATCCGCCTAGTCGCAATTCCGGTTACGCGCCTAATCCGGGAGCTCCCTCGAACCCAGGGGATGCCTCCAATCCTGACGATTCGTCGGCCCAGCCCGACAGCTCGTCGTCGTATCCGGACGCGCAAAATTATCTCAATCGGCGCAATCAGATGACGCAGCAGAGTGCGATCGGCTCGATGGTCCCGCTGCTTGCGCTTTTGGCGCTGGGTATGAGTATGGCGGGCGGCAGTAGCAGCTTTTCGATGGGTTCGAGCCCGTTCGGTTCGAGTCCTTTCGGCAACTCTCCCTATGGCTCGAATCCGTTCACCTCACCGTACGGACCTTCACCATATGGCGGCTCGCCGTATGGACCGCCGTACAGCGGTCCCGGGGCTTATCCGGGTCCTTAGAGCTTCGCGTCCTCGCTGCTGATTCCCACGCTACTTCATTGAGCTGAAGAATGCCCGGATGTCGTCGGCCAGCAGCTTCGGCTCTTCCATCGCGGCAAAATGGCCGCCGCGCGGCATCACGGTCCAGCGCTGAATATTGAAGGCGGCCTCGGCCCAATCACGCGGCGGCTTGGCGATTTCGCCCGGAAAGATCGCTGCGGCCGTCGGAGTTTCGATGCGCTTGTCCGGGTCTGGCCGCCAGGGATGGTGGCGCGACTCGTAGTAAAGCCGCGTCGATGAATTGATCGACTCGGTGACCCAGTAAATCGTGATGTTCGTCAGCAACTGGTCCTTGCTGAAGCTGCGTTCGACGTCGCCGCCGCAATCGCCCCAGGTGCGGAATTTTTCGACGATCCAGGCAGCCAGGCCGGCCGGCGAATCGTTGAGCGCATACGCCAGGGTCTGCGGCTTGGTGCCCTGAATCCACTGATAGCCGGTTTCCTCGCGGCGGAAGCGGTCCATATCGGCCAGGAACACCTTCTCATCCTGGCTGAGTTCGCCGTCATGGCGGGTATGGCCGCCTACGAACACCATGTTCAGATGGATGCCGTAAAGGCTCGGACCCTGCGTCTCGCCCAACCGCGACGTGACCGCTGAGCCCCAGTCTCCGCCCTGCGCGCAGTAGCGTTTGTAGCCCAAGGTCCCGGTCATCAGTTTGTGGAAAATATCCGCGATTACCTGGATATTCACCGCGCGCGTGCGAGTGTGGTCGCTGAAGCCGTAACCCGGCAGCGACGGCGCGACAACGGTGAACGATTGCGCGGGGTCGCCGCCGAATGCCGCCGGATCGGTCAGCATCGGGATGATTTCCATGAACTCGTAGACCGAGCCGGGCCAGCCGTGCGACAGCAGCAGAGGCTTGGGATTTGGGCCGCGGCCAGGCTCATGAATGAAGTGGATTCCGTGGCCGTCGACTTCGGTCTTGAAATGGGCGAAGCGGTTTAACGCGGCTTCGTGCTTGCGCCAGTCGTATTTGTCGCGCCAGTACTCGATCAGCTGCTTCAGATACGCGAGGTTGGTTCCATAATCCCATCCGGAGTCGGGAATCTCGCTGGGGAAGCGCGTGCGCGCGAGCCGCTCGCGAAGATCGCTCAGAACCTGGTCGGGAACGTCGATTTTGAACGGTTCAGGCTTGCTCATGGAACTCTCCTCATCGTCAATTGAACCCGGTTTCGGTGGATAGCGGGCATGCTTATTTGGCGGCGAGCGCCTGTTTGACCAGCTCGCTGGCGAGCTTGCCGTCGAGACGCGCGCCGAATTGATCGCGCAGCGCTTTCATAATCGGGCCGATCTGTCCGGCACCGGCCGCGATTTGCGCGGCGATCTCGGCCTTTAGCTCGTCGGCGCCGAGCGCTGCGGGCAGATACTCGTCGAGAATCCGGGCCTCGGTTTCGTTCTGTTCAATGAGGTCCGGGCGGGCGCCCTTGCGCGCGAAATCGAGCGCCTCGTCGCGGCGGGCGCGCTCGCGTTTGAGCACCTGGACGATTTCGTCCGGGTTGGCTTCGCGGCGCACGTCTTTTTCGACCCGCGTAATTTCGCTGAGCGCGCCGCGCAGAGTCATCACGCGGAGCTTGTCGCCGGACTTCATCGCGGCCTTGAGGTCGTCCTGCAGTTTCTGTTTCACGGCATTCTCTCCGGCTCGATTGTATAGTCCGGTGCGCAGCGAGGTAAAATTCGACAGCGGCAGATATCCTTGATTCGATCCGCCGGCAGGTCAGGTCCAGGCGTTCGCGGGCTCGTTTGGCCGGCAGCGCCTGCCCTTTTGCCTGCTTCCCCATAAGCGCGATCTGGTATAATTTTTAGCGCGTTTTGATCGGGGTCAGCAGCGGCCCTGCGCCAAAGGAGACGCGGTTATGAAATTTACCTGGTTCCATTTGATGCCGTACCGCTACCTGCCGGACGACTTCAAGGACAAGTACCGCAGCGTTTGGGTCGATATTCCGCAGAACCTCTACGATCCCAAGGTCGGCCATCGGCTCTACAACGACTACCTCGATCAGCTCGAATTCGCCGATCAGATGGGCTTCGACGGTCTCGGCATCAACGAGCATCATCAGAACGCCTACGGTCTGATGCCGTCGCCGAATATCATGGCGGCGTCGCTCGCCCGCCGGACGCGGAACGCCAGCATCGTGGTGCTGGGCAATTCGATCGCGCTCTACAATCCGCCGATCCGCGTCGCCGAGGAGTTCGCAATGCTCGACGTGATCTGCGGCGGGCGGCTGGTGGCGGGTTTTCCGGTCGGCACCTCGATGGACACCAACTTCTGTTACGGCGAGATTCCCGCGACTTTGCGCGAAAAATACTACGAGGCGCACGATCTGATCATCAAGGCGTGGAAGGAACCGGAGATGTTTTCCTT
>DATEGX010000028.1:0-28553 GCA_035279875.1 Binataceae bacterium (SeqCode) | reverse complement strand
GATGCTTTTGAAGCGGCTGCGCGCAATATCGAAAATGCGGCCGGCGCTGCCTATAACATTGGCGGCGGGCCGGCTAACGCGGTGTCGTTGCTTGAAGTGGTCCATTTCATCGAGCGACGCAGGGGTTCACGCCTTCTATATCGCACCGCCGATACAAGGCCGGGGGACCAGCGCGTCTATGTTAGCGATATCCGGCGCGCCGGACGCGAGCTCGGATGGAGCCCTCGTATCGGATGGGAAGCCGGGCTGTGCGGCCTGCACGATTGGATTGCCGGCAACCGCGCCCAGTTGACATGAAAATGCCCGGACCCCTCAGCGTCACGCACGTGGGCAAGTTCTATCCGCCACATATGGGCGGCATAGAAACGCATCTGGAGGCGCTCTGCGGCGAACTACGGAAGTCCCTGGATGTCAACGTGATCGTCGCCAACGACTCGCGCCACCGCCACAACGAGAACCTCGATGGGATCCGCATCACGCGACTCGCGAGGTTTGCGACGCTGAGCTCGACGCCTGTTTGTCCACGGATGCCGTCGGTGATGCGCGCCCTCCAGTCCGACTTGGTCCATTTGCATCTGCCGAACCCAGCGGCCTTGATCGCCTACCTTATGAGCGGACGGCGTGGTCCATTCGTGCTGACCTGGCACAGCGATGTGGTTCGGCAGAAAGTGCTGGCGCGCGCACTGGCGCCGCTACATCGATGGTTCGTGCGCAATGCGGCGCGGTGCATCGCGACTTCGCCTGACTATATTGACAGTTCGCCGATTCTCTCTGCCAATCGCAGTCGTTGTAGCGTTATTCCTTATGGTATACCGCTGGAACAGTTCGCTCAGCGGGGGGCCGCCGTTGCCGAACTTCGCCGCCGGCATGGGCCACGAGTGATCCTGACGGTTGGACGCCTAATCTACTACAAGGGCTTTGAATTCCTGTTGCGCGCGATGTCGCGGGTGGATGGCAAGCTGATCATCGTTGGTGACGGTCCCCTGCGCTCGAAACTCGAACGCGACACAGCCGCGATCGGAATTGGCGAACGTGTGTGTTTCGCCGGTGAAATCCATAATCGCGACCTCGCTCCGTTCTATCATGCAGCCGACGTCTTCGTACTGCCGTCGGTGGCGCGCAGCGAGGCGTTCGGTATCGTGCAACTCGAAGCGATGGCTTGCGGCAAGCCGGTGGTGAATACGCGACTGGATTCCGGCGTGCCCTTTGTTTCGCTTGATGGAGTGACGGGCATTACCGTGCCGCCCTGTCAACCGGCGCCGCTCGCCGACGCGATCACTCGCCTGCTCGACGATGCCGAATTGCGGGCGCGCTATGGCGCCGCGGGCATCCGCCGCGTACGCAGCGAATTCACCCTCGAGCGGATGGCGCGCCGCACGCTCGATCTGTACCACGAAATTCTTCCGACAACGGGCGATATGCTGGCTTCTTCCGTGTGCGGCGCCGCTTCGGCTTCCTAGCAACCCACCAGCCAATACGCCTCGCCGGTTTTTCCAGGTCCAAATCAATCGGACAATGAACCTCCCTGCGTACGAGCTCTTCGAAGCGAGCTGTAAGCAGGGCCTGTCGGTCGTCCGCCCGCTCGCCGAACCAGCGAGACTGCGAGACGACTTCGGATGGAATTTTGGCAGCGCCTGGCCGCCTTCATACGAGGCCTTTGGGCGTTTTCGCGCGCTGATTGCGTTGCAGCAGGCGCGTTCGCTGCGCCCTCGAAGGGTACTCGAAGTGGCCGCCGGTGATGGCGCGTTATGCGCATGTCTGGCTGTCGACGGTATTGCCGCGGTCGCCAACGATCTGCGGGCTGCAAGTCTTCAAGAGGCACTCGCTTGTTTCAAGAACGCGGATTCGATCGGAATTGCGCCAGGTAACCTGTTCGATCTCGATCCCGCTCAGACCGGACGCTTCGATCTCGTGATTGCCTGCGAAGTTATCGAGCACGTTGCGCATCCCGACGATTTCCTGCGGCATCTCAAGGCGCTGCTACTTCCCAATGGGCGCTTGCTGTTGACCACCCCCAACGGTTCATACTTTCACAACCGGCTACCCAACTTGGGCGAGATCGACGATCTCGAAAAGCTCGAGTCTGGTCAGTTCAAGCCGGATGCGGACGGCCACCTGTTCGCGATTACCCCTGCTGAATTGCGTACCTTGGCAGCGCAAGCGGCGCTTCGGGTCGAGACAATCGATCTCTTTGCCACACCATTGCTGACAGGACATTGCGGTCTTTCGCGCCTCAGGGGCCGCGGAATTGCACGTCAGTGTTATTTTTTCGAGCGATGGGTTCAAACGCTCCCGTGGCGCCTCAGGGAAAAGCTCAGCTATTCGATGACTGCTGTTCTGGCCGGTGACGGTCCTGGTTTGGCCCAGCAATCCGTAGAAGCGTCTCCCACCTAATTGCTGTCCCTTTCGTAGTCCTCCCCACTTTCGTTTCCTTTCAGTCTGTTCCAGAAACTAAATGCAGGCTCGCTCCGAGCGCCGCGGCGCTTCGGGTCTGCGGAGCGTCTCGCTATCCGGCTAACTGACGCGAGCCGTAGAGGCCAGTGCGTGGTCGAGCCGGGATCGGTTATGATTATGTAACAAGGTCCGTTGCGGGGCGTCAGCAGGAGGAATCCCGATGATTCGGCAGTTCCAATTTGAAGCCGAGATCTACAACTCGCTCAGCTGCGTCCCAATGGCTGCGCGGCGCAAGCTCGATCGGTTGGGTATCAAGATTGGCTTGCAGCAATGGCAGCAACTGGGGCGCGGCGAGCGTCTCATGATCTGCCATGCACCGGCGGACTCAACAGCGGAATGCGATGCGTTGCGCCTTTTTATCGAGGAGGCGGCGCTCGCGCGCTCGGGCGAACCGCCGCGAGAGCTGGGGATGGAAGTCCGGCAGGCTGCTAGCCCGCCGGCGGAGCCGCCACCGCGTCTGATTGCGAACGCTGATTCTTTGGGCGTCAAGATTACAGCTCGTGAATGGCAGCGGCTTGACGATGACCAACGTTACGCTCTAATCAAGCTGGGCGGTGAACAGAAGCCGAGCCATAACTTCAAGGCCGCGCTTGCGGAATTTCTGCCGGCTCGCGACGCCGCCGAAGTTCAAGGATAGAAAGCAAAGGGCTCGCGACGCGTTCGCAAAGCCCGCCGATTGAACGGAAACAGACGCCCACGGGGCCTGAATACGGAGGTACTGGAATGGAAACGGTCCGTTTCGATGATATCGACAAGCTCAAATCGAAGATCAGCTCCGACTTCGGTTCGTGGAGCAAGCCGGTTCAGGTCGATCAGGAAAAAATCAATCGGTTCGCCGACGTCACGGGCGACCATCAGTGGATTCATCTCGATGTCGAGCGATGCAAACGGGAAAGTCCCTTTGGCGGTCCGGTTGCCCACGGCTTCCTGACCTTGAGCCTGCTGCCGGCCTTTGAGTTCGAGACGGATTGGAAGGTCGCAGGCTATCGCAACGTGGTCAATTACGGCGCCAATAAGCTCCGCTTCATTTCGCCTGTTCCGGCCGGCGCCACGGTCCAGGCCCGCCAGCGAATCGTAGCCGTCGACCCGCGCCCGCAGGGCACGCAGGTGACGACCGAGAGCCAGATCCAGGTAGTCGGCTCGGACAAGCCCGCGGTGATATACGAGGGGATTTTCCTATACGTCAAATAGAAGCCTCGGACGATTCGGGCACGCAGGCTGAGCCCCGCCGAGGCCCGGATACTCATATGGCCGCCGCGAAGGGTGACCGGTTAGCTGCCGGACAGGGCGGATCCTTCGTAATTCCTCGTTCTATACACCAATCGTTGGGTGTCAGACGAGGCGAATCTCTGGCGAAACTCGCCTGAGAGAACTAGTCGCTACGGCCGGGCGAAGGTCTGGCCGCTTGTTTTCTTGCGCCGATCCGCGTAGTCTCCACGACTAGCACTCGCTGATAACGACTGCCAATTGACATTTCGAACATCGTGATTAGGTTGCTCGCCGGATGAGTTCAATCATACCGCCGACAAAAGATTAAGGAGGCTGCTGGTTTTTATGAAGATTAGACCGTTGGGTGATCGGATTCTGGTGAAACGGATCCAGGAGGAAGAAAAGACCAAGGGGGGTATCATCATTCCCGATACGGCCAAGGAAAAGCCCCAGGAAGGCAAGGTTGTGGCGGTCGGCAAGGGCAAGATGACCGAAGATGGCAAGCTGGTGGCGCCCGACGTCAAGGCCGGCGATCGGATTCTTTTCGGCAAATATTCCGGCAGCGAGGTCAAGCTTGAAGGCGAAGAGCACCTGATACTGCGCGAAGACGACATTCTGGGTGTATTGGAAGGCTGAGGCCGGGCGGTTTTCAACCAGTGGCTCGAAGCTAAGAATTCGACATTATGAGGAGAGATAAATAGCCATGCCTGCAAAGGTAGTGCGTTTTGCCCAAGAGGCCCGCGAGAAGATTCTCAGGGGTGTTAATATTCTGGCCGACGCCGTGACAGTCACGCTCGGCCCCAAAGGCCGTAACGTCGTGCTCGAAAAGAGCTTTGGCGCCCCCACCGTGACCAAGGACGGCGTTACCGTCGCCAAGGAGATTGAGCTCGAAGACAAGTTCGAGAATATGGGCGCCCAGATGGTCAAAGAGGTCGCCTCGAAGACCTCCGATGTAGCCGGTGACGGCACCACCACCGCGACCGTGCTCGCGCGTTCGATCTTCACCGAAGGCATCAAGATGGTGGCCGCAGGCCATGATCCGATGTCGATCAAGCGCGGCATCAACCGCGCGGTCGAAGCGATTACCTCTGAGCTCAAGAGCCTCTCGAAGCCGACCAAGGACCGCAAGGAGATTGCCCAGGTCGGTACGATTTCGGCCAACAACGACTCCACCATCGGCGACATCATCGCCGAGGCAATGGAGAAGGTCGGTAAGGAAGGCGTCATCACGGTCGAGGAGGCCAAAGGCCTCGAGACCACCCTCGAGGTGGTCGAGGGCATGCAGTTCGACCGCGGCTACCTCTCGCCCTATTTCGTGACCGATCCCGAGCGCATGGAAGCCAAGCTCGATGACGCTTACGTTCTAATCCACGAGAAGAAGATTTCCTCGATGAAGGACCTTCTGCCGGTGCTCGAGGCGATCGCCAAGACGGGCAAGCCCTTTCTGATGGTCTCCGAGGATGTGGAGGGTGAGGCGCTGGCGACGTTGGTCGTCAACAAGATCCGCGGCACACTCGCTTGCACCGCGGTCAAGGCGCCGGGCTTCGGTGATCGGCGCAAAGCGATGCTCGAGGATATCTCGATTCTCACCGGCGGTAAGGTTATTGCCGAAGAGTTGGGAATCAAGCTCGAGAACGTGACCCTGCAGGATCTCGGGCGCGCGAAGCGGATCGTCGTCGACAAAGACAATACGACGATAATCGACGGCGCCGGAAAGAAAGCCGATATCGAAGGCCGCATCAAGCAGATCCGCGCCCAGATCGAGGAGACCACCTCCGACTACGACCGCGAAAAGCTCCAGGAGCGGCTGGCGAAGCTGGTCGGTGGAGTTGCGGTGATTCGGGTCGGCGCCGCTACCGAAATGGAGATGAAGGAAAAGAAGGCGCGGGTCGAAGACGCGCTGCACGCTACCCGCGCCGCGGTCGAGGAAGGTGTCGTCCCGGGCGGCGGAGTAGCGTTGATTCGTGCTTCGGCGGCGCTCGATCACCTGCGCGCGGGCGAGGAGGAAAAGGCCGGTATCAACATTATCCACAAAGCGGTTGAGGATCCGGCCCGCTGGATCGCGACCAACGCCGGCTGGGAAGGCTCGGTGGTGGTCGACAAAATCAAGAATAACAAGGGTCCCTTCGGCTTCAATGCCGCGAGCGAAGAGTTCGAGGACCTGATGAAGGCGGGTATTATCGACCCGACCAAGGTGGTGCGCAGCGCCCTGCAGAACGCCGCTTCGGTTGCGAGCCTGCTGCTGACCACTGAGTGTATGGTCGCAGAGAAGCCCGACGAGAAACAGCCAGGGGCGCCGGCGATGCCTCCGGGAGGCATGATGTAGAGTTCGGCTCTACCCGGTACCTGGATTGAAACGAAATCGGCGGATGCTCCAGCATCCGCCGATTTTTTTGGATCACAAGCGCTGGCTAAAGCGCTATCGCTTGCTGTACTCACGGATAGCCTTGTCTCGCCCGGTCAG
The DNA here is from genome assembly GCA_035279875.1 of Binataceae bacterium (SeqCode). Taxonomy (GTDB): domain Bacteria; phylum Desulfobacterota; class Binatia; order Binatales; family Binataceae; genus JAMXLL01. The sequence goes on along the minus strand of DATEGX010000028.1, from coordinate 22,426 downwards.
TTGGCATCCGCGCGGAAAGGCACGCGATGACTAGACTGTTTTGCGATTACCGCCGCTCCAGGGCGCCGAAATGAAGAAATTGACTCTGACCTTTTTCCTTTTGTCTGTTGCGGTCGGCCTGACCTTCAGGCCCCCAGCCGTCCGGGCCCAGACGACTTCCACGGTTACGCCCGCGCCAGACGCGTTGCCGTCGCCTCGCGTGGGATCGGCGTCCGCCGCGGTCGATCAGATCAAAGAGGTGGAATCCAGAGCAGAGGACGTCGTCGTTATCATGGGTGCCTGGGTCGCGGTGGTGACCCTGTTGTTCTTGGTGCTCGGCGCGCTGTTTGGCTTTACGGAATACCGGACTCGGAAAGAGCGCCAAGCCGCCATCAACGAATCGGTGAGCACGGCTGAGGATGCCGCAAAGCGGGCCACGCGAATTCTTGGGGATATAGAGAAGCTGCGGGAGAAGATTGACCCGTCGATAAAATGGGTCGGCGATTTCGATTCGGCGGTCAGAGCCAGCCGCGAAAATGTGGTCGAGTACTTTCAGCGAATGCTCGAATTCGAGCAGCGGAGCGGGGGCGGGCTCAACATGGCGCCCGAGATACCCGATGAGGAAACCGTTCAGCGCATGGAGGAAGCCGATATCCTGATGGTAACGGCGCAAAGCACATCTCCGGGCAGCCTGGTCGTAAACGAGTCGCTGCCGCCGGAAAGTCAGAGCAAGCTGATAGCCACATATTTCATAAAGCTTGGGAAATATTGGACTGTGGTCGAGAATTATCCACGCTCAATCGCACGTTTTCGCAAGGCGCTCGATCTGCATAAGACCTCGTGGGAAGCGCACTATGGCCTTGCGCGGACTTTCTCATTGATGGCGGCGCGTCCGAGAACCGCCAAAAGCCTGAAAACCCGTCTGCTCACGCAAGCCGACAATCATGCTCAGCAGGGCCTGCATCTTCTTCGTGCCGAGGAGTACTCATTGAAGACCCGGCGCACGGCCACAGAAGAGGCGACCACCGAAGACATACGGTATGACCTGGCCAAAATACTCTCGAGCATCGCCTGGATCGCGGACGAACAGGAGCTCTATCCCAAGGCCATCGAGTTTTACAAAGAAGCTCGCCTTAACGATGTCAGCGAGCGGCGGCCTTCGATTACCTACAATCTCGCTTGCAGCTACGCCAAAAACGGGAACTATGAGGAGGCGCTGGCCGAACTCGACAAGATCATCGCCGTCGACGACAATTGGGAGTTCGTGCCTGAAGACCCGGACTTCGACGCGCTACGCAAGAACGCCCACTATAATGAGCGGCTCAAGAGGATGATTGCGGAAGTTGAGCCCAAATTGCAGCGACGAACCAACTGAAGGATCATCGCCCGGAACAAATAGCAGAACGACCGGAAGCAATAGCCGCCGGCCGTACGAGCCTAGCTAATCAGAGGGTCCTTTTCTTCTCATTACTTTTGCTCCAACAATTCTACATTAGTGAGGATACCATATTCTCTAAAGGAACACACCACCATTCACCCTCAATGTAGTCATCGAGGGGCTGGATTCCAACCGCGATTCTCAGCTCGCCCATTTGACCCTACAAATCCCGACCGACCGCATTCGCAACCGGCTTCAGCACATGCATCAGCCCGGAGAAGGTCTCCGGCTTCAATTGCTGCGGACCGTCGGAAAGCGCCTTGCTCGGGTCCGGATGCACCTCGACCAGCAAGCCGTCGGCACCGGCCGCAACTGCCGCCAAGGCCATCGGAGTAACCAACGACCAGAGGCCGGTCCCGTGGCTCGGATCGACCAACACCGGCAAATGAGTCCACTGCTTGAGCAATGGTACGGCGTTGAGGTCGAGCGTATTCCGAGTGGCGGTCTCGAAGGTCCGAATCCCGCGCTCGCATAAAACGACGTTTGGATTTCCCGCCGAGAGAATGTACTCGGCCGCCATGAGGAATTCCTCGATCTTGGTCGACATCCCGCGCTTCAGCAGGATTGGCTTGTGAATTTTGCCCAGCCGGCGCAGAAGCGAGAAATTTTGCGCGTTGCGAGCGCCTACCTGGAGCATATCGGCATGTTCGGCAACCAACTCGATATCATGCGCGTCCATGATTTCCGTGACCACCGGCAAACCATAACGGCGTCCCGCATTCTCCAGCAGAAGCAGGCCTTCATCTTCCATCCCTTGGAAAGAGTAAGGCGAAGTACGCGGCTTATAGGCACCACCGCGCAGCAGATGCGCTCCAGAACGCGTTACCGCTTCGGCCGCACCCTCGACCTGCTCGCGACTCTCGACAGCGCAGGGACCCGCAATCACCGCGAGCCGTTTGCCGCCGATATCGGCGCCATTCACATGAATTATCGAACCTTCGGGACGGACGTCACGGCTGGCGAGCTTGAACGAGTGCAGCACCGGCATTACCCGCTCGACGCCGGAAACCGACTCGAGATGCTGCAGCGAATGGGATTCGCCACGCTCTTCGCCGACGCATGCAACCACGGTTCTCTCTATTCCAACGATCACATGCGCACGGTAGTCGAGATCTTCGGCCATCCGCACGACGTTCTGGATGTCGGCCTCGGTGGCATGTGCCTTCATCACGATGATCACGGTGTGTATCTCCCTCGAAATGCTGCAAAAGTGCGAAATCAGGGCGGTTCAAGCCTAGCGCCGTGCCCTGCCAGTCACAAGGCGGGTTATCCAAGGTTGAACAGGCTTAGTCGACCTACTAAGGTGGCATTACCGGCGCAATCTGCGGTGCGCGACGCGCATCGGCGGCATCTACCGGATCGGAGATGACTGTGGCCCGTACACCCTCGCAGCCGCTAAAGCTGATTCATACCTCGGACGTTCATCTGGAAAGCGATACTTTTGGCTCAGGGTCGCGCGGCGATGTGTTTCGCGATCGGGTCCGCCGTGCCTTCAGCAATGTTATCGATGTGGCGAACGGGAATGGCGCCGATCTTCTTCTGATAGTAGGCGACCTGTTCGACTCGAGCCGGGTAAATGCCGAGGCTTTGGGCTTCGCGATGGGCCAAATCGAGCGCGCGCGGATGCCGGTCGTGATGATCCCCGGGAATCACGACGCCCACGACGAGCGCTCGATTTATGCCGCGATGTCACTGGATTTGTTGCCGCGCAATCTGAATTTGATCCTGGAGCCCGAGGGGAGCACGCGTGACTTCCCCGAGCTTGGGGCACGCGTATGGGGCCGCGCCCTGGTCGAGCATTCCCCAGACTATCGGCCGCTTTCGGGTCTGCCGGAGCCGGCGCCCCATTTATGGAATATCGGCCTCGCACACGGCTTTTTCACGGATAGCGAGACCAATCGCTCGTCGCCAATCACACCGGCCGAAATAGCAGCGAGCGGCTTTGACTATCTCGCGCTCGGCCATATCCATGTGTTCGGTGACGTGTCCCAGGGTCGCACGCGGGCGTTCTATTGCGGTACTCCAGCGCCGCTCTATGCCGGTTCGGAGGCGGGTTGGGTGCTGGAAGTGATGTGCGTACCTGGCGAACCTCTCCGTGTGGAGCGTCTGGTGGTCGGGGAACCGCCGCCGGCCTTTGCGCCCTCAACCGATTGACGGCTGACGACGGCAAGCCTGGGCCACCGAAGCGGCGTGTTGGCCTGATCGCTCGTTCCTACTGTTCTTCAACCAGGCGTTTCGCGCACAGTCGGAGGAACGGCTCCGGCTGGAGGCTGGGTTGCATCCGCAGGGCGCAGTTCCGGGAAAAGCTCGAGTAATTGGCTGCGCACTTGCGCGAAACTGTGAGCGTTGAGGGGTTTTACGATGAAATCCAATGCTCCTTCACGCAAAAACGACTTTCTAATCTCAGGAAAAGCCATCGTCCCCAATACCAGTACCGGAACATTGGGACGCTCACTGCGCATGATCCGCATCAAGGCTAATCCGCCGATTCCCCCGGTTTGCTGCACCCCCACATCGAGCGTCACCAGTGAAGGCGATACGGTCCGGAAAAGGTCAAGTGCCTGCAGAGTATTTTCCGCCTCTGCGACCACCTGGCAGCCGAGGCATTCAAGGTGATGGCGCAGAACGTCGCGGACTAAAACCGAATCGTCTATCATCAAAACCCGAATGGCCATAATTTCGAAGCTCTCCTCGCGGTGTTCGCTTTTTGGTGTATGTGCGGCGACAAATCGGGCCGCTTGAATTTGATCGACGCAACAAACGGGCCACGGTCACGAACGATAAAGTGCCGTAGGCGCGTTGTGAATTGCGTAGGCTGGCGACTGAGATCGCGGCGCGCCAATCCTTTGGCGTTACGTATTGGCACATCGGGCTAACAGTTTTGCGTCAGCGGATTAGACGCCTCCCCACCAGGGGTTAATCTTTGAGCTCTTTCCGATGAATCGCCTGCTCGCCATTTATCCGACCGCGCGCAAGGTCGAGGACGTGCTCAAACGTGACAGCGCCGGGATGGGTTGCCTCCTGGCGCATCGAATTACCACGTTCCCGCAACTTACCGACGCTTTGTTGAGAGAAATCACCGCTCTTCCAACGGTTCTGGGACACGCGGGCGAGCGGCTTGCGCTTGAACAGGCGATCGTGCGTACCGGCACGAGCGGGGACAGATTCCCATCGGGAGGCGGCTTGCGCGACCGCCTGCTCGCTTTGATCCGCCAGCTCAAGAGCGCCGCCATAACCGGCGAAGACCTCCGCGTGTCCGCCTTGGCGCTGGCCGATTCCGCCCGCGCGCGGGTGCTTGCTTTCGCCCAAATTTTTGTCGAATACGACCAGCTATTGAAGGAGGCGGGCGCGGTTTGCCCCCATGACCGTGAGCGGCTGGTCGTCGAGTTGCTGCATCGGATGGAAGTAGCCGGCCAGCGTCCGCGTTACCTGGTCGGAATCGAGCGGATGCTGATCGCAGAGGTCTACGATCCGAGTCTTGTGCAATTTATGATGATCGCGGCGCTGATTCGGATCATAGGCGATGCTGAGATCACGATTCAGGCGGAACCGCACAAGCTTAGCGTCGACCGTTTCGCCGATTTGACCTGGAACCGCTTCGTCGCCGAAGAATCGATCGCCGATAAGGTCTTGCCGCATTTCGTACGCCGTGGCGGCCGCGAGGGACGCCTCGGCTTCGTGCTTACCCATCTATTTAGTGAGGCGCCGGACCGGCCGGATCCTCCCGCGGAGGACAGCAGCGTCCGGATTATCGAGGCGCCCAATGCTTCGCGCGAGGCGGAGGAAATCGCCCGCTCGATTCGCCGGATGCTTGAACGTCCGGGCAACGAACATATCCCGTTGGACAGGATTGCGATCGTCGCACGCGACCTCGCGTCCTACTCGGATTACCTGGAAGGCGCATTTCGCCGCTATCGGATCCCGTTGAGCGTCGCTTCACGCAAGCCGCTCTCCGCTTTTCCGCCCGCGCGCCTGTTGCGCCATATTTTGCGAATTCCCTCGGAGGATTACTCGCGCGAAACTTTGCTCAGCTTATGCAATGCGCCGTTCGTGCGCCTCGATGCGGCGGCCTATCGCGAGATTCCCGCCGAAGTCGGCTATATCGATCGCGGGACGCGGCCGTTGGCTGATTGTGTCGCGCAGCGGCGTGCCGAGCTTTCCGCTGCGCTCGAGGGCGCGCCAAATACGGCAGAAGCACAACGCCTCGACCGGAAGCTGGATCAGTTCAATCGCGGCGCGGAATCCTGGTGCCAGTTGCTCGCAACGCTCGAATCGCTCGAGCACGACGCGACGATTTCGGATCATGTCGCAAATTTGTTCGGGGTGCTCGAGCGGCTGGACTTCGATCCGGCCGGCGATTCGCTTGCGGACGAGTCAGCAGCATCCGCCGGCCCGCTGCGCTCGGCGCTCGACGAACTGGCCCGCGAGAGCTCGATCGTCGCTCCCCAACGGGTGGCCAGCTTCGATGAGTTCGCTCGTCTGGCCCAACAGATGATCGACGAAACGACGCTGGACATGCGTGAGACTTCGCCGGCCGGCGTCCGCGCGATGCCGGTGCTGGAAGCTCGGGGTCTGGATTTCGACCTAGTGTTTATCGTCGGCCTGAACGACGGTGTCTTTCCCGCTTACCATCCCGAGGATCCGCTGTTGCCTGACGAGGTAATCCGCCAGCTCAACCGCCCGCTGCGCGACGCTCTGCGGCTTCGGATGGGGAAGTACACGCCCGACGCGCCGGGTCCGATTCTGCGCACCCGCTACGACCGCAACGCGGAAGAGCCGTTCTTGTTCTTCCTCGCCCTGTCGATGCCGGAGCGTTCGGTGGTGCTGTCGTATGCGGCGGCAGCCGATAGCAACGGAAATCCGTTGGCGGTCTCGCCGTTCGTCAGTGAAGTGAGCCGAGTGCTCAACGGGCCTCCGATCGAGCGTCCGGCGGCCGAGGAGTTTATTCCGAATATCGATGCCTGTTTCAGCAGCGATGAATTCTTGAACCGGGCTGCGGTATCGGCGCTGCTTGATCGGCCACTGCTCCATGGTCTTGCCGAAGCCGGCGGCGTCGAATCGGTTCTGCAGCGAACCGCGATCGAGCGTGACCGGGAAGCTTACTTCCTGCTGCCGACGCGCCAGGAACTGGCGGAGATTCGCCGTGGTGCTCACGGCAGGGACGAGCCGGCCGGTTGGTTCGGAATCGATCTGTCGCCGGACCCTGGGAAATCCTCGAGCGCTGGTTCGTTCGACGGGCGAGTGACCGTTGCGATGGAGCGCCATCTACTCGAAGCGCGTGATGGCGCGCCCCGGCAATGGAGTGCCGCGCAACTCACCGAACTCGCCGCGTGCGGCTTCAAGTTCTTCGCACGGCGGATTCTTCAACTGCGTGAAGCCGGCGACCTTGACTACGAGCAAAGTGCGCTCGAGATAGGCGACCAGGTTCATCAGATTCTGCATCGGGTTTTCGAGCATTCCGAACGGTTCGACGCGGCTCGGCTCCGAATCGTCAAGGAAGAGGTACTGGGGGATTTCCATCGACGGGGCCAGTTGGCCGCGCGCGATCCGGCCTTCTTCGATTTGGGATGGGAATCGATACGCGCGATGGTCGACGAAGTGGTGGAGTATGAAATCGCGCAGCGAGCGGACGGAGCGGTGCCGGCCGAGACGTATCACGAATATACCCTGAGATTCGCGGTTCCCCTTGCCAACGACGCAACGGCTGTGGCGTCCGAAATCGTGCTGGTCGGCCAGATCGACCGGATCGAGATTTATCGTGAGGGTGCCCGGATCGGCCGGGTCAAGCTGCTCGACTATAAGGCCTCACGCAATCTGCAAAAATATGCGCAGCTCCTGGAGCCTGACCGTTTCGCTTGCGAAGACATGCAGATGCCGGTCTACGCACTCGGTGCGGTGGAGCAGTTACACACCGAACTGTCGCCGAGAACAAGCGTGGAGACGAGCTATATCGCGCTTAAGAGCCGCGCAAAGGAAAATCCGCCGCGCGCAATTCCAATCGAACTGCTGGTTGATTCACGCGAACCGGGCGCCAAACACGATGCAGAGTGCGTCCGCACCGTCGCCGATCGGATTCGCGAGCTGGTCAACGGAGCAATCGCCGGCCGTTTCGACGTGGACCCGCTCGAATGCAGCGACTATTGCCCATACCGGCGCGTTTGCCGATACCGCAAACCGTTCTCGCGCCAATGACCAGCGGCGAAATCGTTTTAAGCTCCGAACAGCGGGCGGCGATTCTCACGCCCGGTAATCTGCTAGTCAGGGCCGGCGCAGGCTCGGGCAAGACCGAGGTTCTGGCTCGGCGCTTCGTCGGTCTGATCGCCGGAGATATCGCCGGGCGCGAACCGCTTAACCCTGAGCAGGTGGCCGCGATTACCTTCACCGAAAAGGCCGCTTACGATATGCGGGCTCGGATCGCCGCTGTGCTGGCGGCGCGAATTTCGGCGGACCCGGATGAAGAGCGCCGGTCGAGTCTGCGGCGCGCGCAACGACGGCTGCCGCTCGCCCGTATTTCCACGATTCACGCTTTTTGTGCGCGTATCCTACGTGAGAACGCTCTGGATGCCGGGCTCGATCCGGATTTTCAGGTACTTGACCAATATCAGAGCCGCACCTTTCTCGAACGGTTGTGCCGGCAGGCGCTGGTCGAGGCAGTGCGCAAGTCCGATCTCGGCGCAGTTTATCTCGGGCGGGCTCGCCGCCTCGAAAGCGGAACGCCGCGCGAGGACGCGCTCGAAATCGTCATGCGTATTCTCGACGAGGTAGCTCGTCTCGGGCGCTCGACTGACTGGTTGCAAGAGACGACGCGTGGGCGCACGAGCCGGCTCGAGACCAAAGCTGGGGCGATTGCAGACATGGCTTGCGAACTGGTGCGCCTGCTCGACGAATTGCTCGCGGCCCGGCTCACCCCCAGGGCCAAGGAGAAAATTGCTCCGCTGCGTCCGCGATGGGTCGAATACCGCAGCCAGATCCTCGCGCTGAACGCTCAATCGGAGCCTTCGGCGTTCGATTTCCTGCGCGACCTTTGCGCCTGCCTCCCGGCCGCTCAGGGTGCGATTCAGGATTGTGTCCAATCGATCAGGAGCATCGTTAACGTGAGTACGGCGAGCTTCGGGCTGGGCGGCGAATTGATCTCAGCTTATGGCGCCTGCCGCGCATTGCCGCGGGCGCTGGAGGTTGCCGAGACGATGCGCGAAGTGTCCGCGCGCGTCGAGCATGCCAAGGCCGAGGAACGGGTCCTGACCTTTGATGATCTGCTTGTGCGCACGCGCGACCTGCTCGCCGGCAACGCCACGGTGGCGCATCGCTATCGCACCGGTATCGCAGCGCTGCTGGTCGACGAATACCAGGATACCGATGCGGTCCAGGACGAAATTGTGGCGATGCTGACGGATCCGCGGGACAAGACTGTAGCGGCGCCTGAACTTTTCATCGTTGGTGACGAAAAGCAGTCAATCTATCGGTTTCGTGGAGCCGATGTGACGGTCTTTGGACGTGAACGGCGATCGTCCCCGGCGTCGTTGACGCTCCTCGGCAACCGGCGCTCCGCGCCGAATATCGTGACGTTCGTCAACCGGATCGGTGCGAGCCTCATGCGTTCCGAAGAACGCCCGGTGCCTGCGTACTGGGTCGAATGGGGTGCCGACCATGAGCTTAACGCCTTGCGAACCCCGGCCCTCGATGCGCCGGTTGAAATAATCACCGCCATCCCTGATTCGATCAGTACACCTGACGCGACCGGGACTGCTGCGCCACGCAAGCTCAACGCTGGACGCAAGCGTGAACTCGAAGCGCGGGCACTGGCGGCGCGAATTCATAAGCTGGTAGACGGCGAGACGATCCCCGACGCCGAGAATGGTTTGCTCCGGCCGGTGCGCTTTCGCGATATCGCGATCCTGCTGCGAGCGTTCACCGACGTCGCGATCTATGAAAACGCTCTGCTCGATGCCGGCGTCCCATGCTATACGGTCAAGGGCCGCGGTTTCTTCGGCTGCCAGGAAGTACTCGACCTGATCGAATTGCTCACGGCGGTGAATGACCGTGATGATTCGATTGCCCTCGCGGCGGCGCTGCGCTCGCCCTTCCTGGGCGTGTCCGATGATTGCCTGGCCGAAATCGCGTTGCATCGAGTCGGCATCGCATCGGCTTTCGCCACGCCGAACGCCGATTTCGCATGGTTGGACGAGGGGCGGGAGGCGGCACTCCGAGCCTGGCGGATTCTCGAGGAGCTAAGGAAGCTTCGCGCTCGCGGCACGATTATCCAGGTGATCGAGCACGCGCTGGCCGCAACTGGCTACGAGGCCGTGATGCTGGGTCTAAGCCAGGGAAGGCAACGCGTCGCGAATCTGCGCAAATTGGTCGAGTTGGCGCGGGAATTCGAGTCGCGCCGGCTCTTCACGTTCGACGATTTCGTTGCCCATCTGCGCCGGCTGGTCGAAGAGGAACCCTACGAGTCGCAGGCGCAGATTCTTGGTGAGAGCGAGAACGTGGTGCGCTTGATGACGGTGCATCAGGCGAAAGGCCTGGAGTTTCCGGTAGTTATCCTCGCCGACGCCGGTCGCGGGTCCCCGACCGACAACCGCAACCCGGTGGTCGATCCTTCCAGCGGCTTGCTGGTGCGCGAGGTTGCCGGCAGCGGGATGGACGAGATCTCGAACCGCGAGTTCGACGAATTCCGGAAACGCGCCAGGAGCGAACAGGAAGCCGAAGCGGCGCGGCTGCTCTACGTCGCGCTGACCCGTGCTCGCGATCGTCTGATTATCAGCGAAGGGGCGATGCTTCAGGGGTGGGCGAAGCAGCTTCGCGCCTTTGTGGGTGGCGAAACCGTCAAGGCATTTGTAAGCTCCAACGACGAGCGCGTGCCGCTGGATTGCGCGGGGGCGAAAGTCGTTTTGTTCCGACCAGAGGTGGCCGAAACGCGCCCGCCCGCGGTCGAAGGCGCGCTCCCCGTCGACGTTATTCAATTTGCCGAACTTGCGAGCCGGCGCCGAGCCTTCGAGCCGGCTTATACGCGCGAATTGGTCATAAGTCCCAGCGCACTGGCCGATTTCGATCGTTGTCCACGTCAATACCGCTTCCGTCATGGCCTGAAACTGCCGGAAGGTCCGGACCGCGACGAGAAAACCGTCGGCGGCGACGCGATAACGATGGGAACGGTAGCGCACGCGGTGCTCGAGCGGCTGGATTTCACCACGAGCGGCCCAAACGACGTCGAAATCGCACAGTTGGTCGAGTCGCTCGGCCCGCCCGCGGGACTTGATTCCGAACAATGCTCGGCGATAGCCGCTGACCTCGCGCACTATACGGCGGCGCTCCCGCCAAATGATCAACCGATGGCCCGTGAGGTGCCGTTTTTCTGCCACGTCGGTGAACACATGTTCGTGCGAGGGCAGATCGATGCGCTGGTCGAACGCGACGGGCTCGTCATTGTGCGCGACTACAAGTATGCTCGCGCGGCCGAAGAGGCCGGCATTTACCAGGTACAGATGGAAGCCTATGCACTAGCTGCCTCGGACGCGTTTGGGGGACAGCGGGTCGAGGGCGAAATCGTCTTCCTTAGGGGTGGCCACCAGACCGTGCCTATCGGACTGGCGACTCCCGAGCGGATTCGCGCGCAGCTTCTCGCGCTGGGTCGGCGAATCGTCGAGGCGCAGGAACACGGCGATTATCCGCGCGGGCCGTCGAACCCAGGTCTTTGCAGGCAACTGCGCTGCGGTTTTGTGGCGCGATGCTGGGGCGGTTGACAGCGGCAGGATTCACGCCACAGTGCTAGGATATGAGCACCGCAGCCGGTCTCCGAATCAAGGGCTTGCACTGCTGCGGTGGCTGGGAGGTTTTAGCGATGAGACGTACGTACATTGCTTTAGGGGTGCTGCTGTCGCTGTCCCTGATAGTGTTGGTGCCGGCTTTCGCGGGTAGCGGCGGCGCCAACGTCTCGACACCGAAGGCATTTCGCGCCCATTCACCGGACACCGCCCAGCAGCTTCAGCTTCTTGCCCAGGATGATTCGGACAACGGCGGCGCCAGCTCCGACAACTCTGACAATTCGGACAATTCTGGTATGTCGGACCAAGGCGCCCAGCCGGGAGACGCCGGCGGTGACACCTCCGATCAGGGTAGCGCCCAATCCGGAGACGACAGCGGCGGTGACTCGTCGCAAATGAACAGCCAGGGCGACGACAGCGGCAACGGTTCCGATCAGAGCAATTCCGACTCGGGCGACTCGCAAGGCGATCAAAGTTCAGGGGATTCACAGTAAAGCGGCGGGCAATATCCGCGCCTTGCGTTTGCGGCCCGCTTCGGGCTTGGCTAAGGCCCCCGGAGAACTAGATTGGCCGCCAATAAGATACGCGTCGAGAAAATCAGCAGCCGCGATCGCTTCGAGGATTTCGCCCGGCTGCCGTTCGAGATCTACGGCAGCCGCGACGCCTGGTGGCCGCCCGACATCCACAATGAAATCGATTTGCTCGCAGGCCACGCGCTGATCACGACCCATCTGGAGCTCTGCCCCTTCTGTGCCTGGCGTGACGGCAAGCTGGTCGCGCGTGTCAGCGCTGTGGTCAATTACCGCTACAACGAGCATTGGAACGAGAAACTCGGGCAGCTGATACACTTTGAAGCTCTGCCCGAGGAGGACGACGCAGCGGTCGCGATACTCGAGGAGGCGGCCAACTGGCTCGCGGGTCGCGGGATGAAGGGCGCGCGAAGCGGATTCGCTGCGTTCCTTGATTATCCTTACGCAATCGACAATTACGGCGAATTGCCTTCGTTTCTGCTCCGCGGCAATTCCGCCAGCTATCATCGTTACTTCAAGAATGCCCGTTTCCATACCGAGAAGGGGCAAGTCGATTTCACCGCGCCACTAACCCCGGAAATCCTCGAACGCTACCGCCAGATGATCGACGCGACAGCGCGCGCCGGAGTTACGCTTCGGAGTTGGCGCGACTACGGATTCCTGGCCGCTATCGACGCATGGACGGACGTAACCAATGCCGCCTTCGACCGTCATTGGGGATGGAACCCGATTACCCGGGAAGAGGTGCGACCAATGCTGCTGCCGCTGGGCGGCACGCCGGTCGCCGATCTCTCCATCGTCGCACTAATTGACGGCAGTCCGGTTGGCGCGGTTTTTTCGGTGCCCGATCTCAGCGGCACGCTCGCACGGCTGCGGTCAGGCGTGAAACTCAAGCCGGATCGTGGCGGCGGCACGCGGGGTGCTCTGATCAATATCGGGGTACTCGAGAGCGTCCGTTCAAAAGGGATCGCGCGGGCGATGGCGGCACGCTCGTTTCAGATCATGGCGCAGAATCATATGCGCTACGCGGGTTACACATTGGTGCTGGATGACAACTGGCCGTCGCGGCGTACGGCAGAGAGTCTTGGCGCGCGCGTGACAGGCAATTTTGTCACCTACCGCCGGGACTTTTGACCGCCGTCCATTCCGGGTCCCGGCTGGCGGCCATCCCCGACGAGGCTGGCGATAGATCGATGCTTACTTGGCGAATCGCCGTACTGTTCATTCATGTGACGGCGGTAATTGTGGCGCTTGGTGGGGCGCTTTTTTCGACTTTCGCGCTGACCCCGATTCTCACAGAGGAACTCGATCCGCCGGTGCGGCTGCGCGTCAGCCGGCGGGTGGTGCGGCGGCTGGGCGCGATTGTCCTGACCGCACTGGCTGTGTTGGTCTTTAGCGGAATTCTCAACGTGCTGTTTCTAGGCGTGGTTTCTCGCCTGCTAGTTGTCAAGCTGGTCCTGGTGGTGATCGCGATCGTTCTGGCAATCCATCAGTACGCCAACCTCGGAGCACGGCTCTGGCGGCTCTCGGCGGCCGGTCCGCGGCCGGAAGTAGGAGAGCTGCAGGCACGATTTCGGCGGACCGGGTTAACCGTCGGTGCGATTGTGCTCGTTATCGTCTATCTCTCCCTGGGCCTGACGAGGACCGGCGGAGCAACGATCGTGACGGTCCTTCATTAGCCCGGAGAGCCCTTGCTGTGCCTCGTCCTCATCCACTGCGGATTCTCGGCTGGCTTATCGCGTTGGCGGCGTTGCTCGGCGTGTGCTTCCTGCTGAGCTACGCGTTGCAGGCGTCGCTATTGGTCCGCCTCGATAACCCGGATTTGGGCGCATGGTGGGACGCGCATCAGTTCTATTTCATGGAGGGCGGGGCGACCGTGCTGGGTTTGCTGATTGGCATCCGGATCGGTACGGGTCTCGCCTCCGGCCATGATAATCAATGGCGCGCCGGGCTTACCGCCTTGATCCTGGGGATTATTGTGCTTGCTCCGATGGTCCATCTTTGCGCCGCGGCCGCAAGGCTTGGCTGGAACGGCCGTGAGGCGTCGCTCGCGAGCCGGATTATCTCGCGCGAGGGCTTCGAGGCCGGCCGGCAGGTTGACAAGGTCGTGATCGCGGGGATTTACTTTTTGAAGACCGTGGGGTTCGCCTTGCTCGGAGGACTGGCGCTGGCTGCGATTGCGGTCATCGCGATGCTGCCCGGCGGACATAAGGTGCCGAGCGGGGAATAGAGCCATCTCTTGGCTAAATGCGACCGCTTCGAAGCCAACCCGGAGCGCGTCGGACTTTCCTTGATCGGCCCGGTGCCAACCGGAGCGTCGTAAATGGCCGATAAGCCGAAACAGGATCGAAGCGTTACCGAACTTAGTCGGCGCGCCTTCATCAAAGGAGCCGGTGCCGCGGCCGCAGTTGCAGTCGGAATCGCTGCCGCTAACGCCTCTCCGAGCGGCGCCGATGCTAACGGTTCGCAGGCGGTCGATGCGGCCAACGAAGGCGTTGCTGAGAGGTTGGGTCCCAACGCCACGCCGATCGAACTCAGGATCAATGGAGTGTCGCGCAAGCTTACGGTTGAGCCGCGCGACACCTTGCTCGAAGTATTGCGTGACCGTCTGGGGCTCTACGGCACCAAGCTGGTATGCGATCGCGGCGCATGCGGCGCGTGCACGGTTCATCTGGACGGTAGACCTGTCACCTCGTGCATGGTTCTCGCGCCCGACGCGCGCGGTCATGAGATCGTAACTATCGAGGGCCTCGGCGGGCCGGGAGCAATGCATCCGGTGCAGGCGGCTTTTGTTGCAAATGACGCTCTGCAATGCGGCTTCTGCACGCCCGGGATGATCATGTCGATTGCGGCGGCGCTCGAGCGTAACCCGGCTGCCGGGATTGACGAAATAAAACACGCAGTGAGCGGCAATTTGTGCCGGTGTGGCACTTATCCGCACGTCTTCAAGGCGGCGCTCGCAGTAGCAGCGCGGGCAGCCGAGAAGCCATCGAAGGGCAAGGCCTGATGTCGCGCCGGTTAACACTGAAGCTCGGCTTTGCGAGCCAGCTCGAAGATGTGACCCTGGTAATTCCGGATGACGAACCGACGCCGTGGGAATGGGGCGAGCGCTTCAGCATAATAAGCGAGGAAACCGCGCGTATCGACGGGCCGCTAAAGGCGACCGGCACCGCACGCTATACCTACGATATCGACCAGCCGGGGATGCTCTATGGCGCGATCCTGCGCAGCCCTTACCCGCACGCGCGGGTGCGCGGCGTCGACCTCAGCGCCGCTCGCCGGATACCTGGAGTGCGCGCCGCGATCAAACGCGACGATCAGGTCGTGCGATTCGCCGGGCAGGAAGTAGCCGCCGTCGCCGCCACCAGTCCTGCCCTGGCCAACGATGCGCTCGGCGCGATTACGGTCGACTACCAGCCATTGCCCTTCGTGGTGCGGATGGAAGATGCGCTGAAGCCCTCGGCTCCGCAGGTATTCGCAACGGGTTCCAATGCAAGCGCGCCGAAGCTGTTCGAGACCGGCAACCTCGCGCAAGGTTTCGAAGAGGCCGCCTTCATACATGAAGCGGTTTACGCCACGCCCGTCCAAACCCACGTCTCGTTCGAGACCCACGGTGCGGTAGCCGCGTGGGACGGTGATCAGCTGACGGTCTGGACTTCCACGCAGGGCATCTTCGGCGTCCGGGACGATCTCACGGTGTTTTTCAATTTGCCGCCGGAAAAGGTCCGCGTGATTACCGCTCACCTCGGCGGCGGCTTTGGTTCCAAATTCGGCGCCGGCGCGGAGGTTATAATGGCCGCGCAACTGGCGCGCGATGCGGGCGCGCCGGTCAAGCTGATGCTGCCACGCGCGGCCGAGCATCTGGGCACAGGCAACCGGCCGAGCTCATCGCAGCACGTCAAGCTGGGAGCCGACCGGGGCGGCAAGCTCACCGCGATCGAACTGATCGAACATGGCAGCGGCGGGATCGGCGGCGGCGCCGGCACTTCGGGACCGTTCAAAACGCTGTATAACTGCACCAACGTCCGCACCGAGGAGCGCAACGTCTATCTCAACGCCGGGCCATCTTCTGCGATGCGCGCGCCGGGATGGCCGCAGGGCTGCTTCGCACTGGAGAGCGCGATCGACGAACTGGCACGTAAGTCCGGGATCGATCGGCTGGAATTCCGCCGGCGCAACAACAGCAATCCGGTAAGAGCGCTCGAGTTTGAATTGGGTGCGCAGGCCTTCCAATGGGATGAAAAAGTGCGCGCCGGCAAGTCCAAGAGAGCGGTTCGCCGCGGGATCGGGGTGGCGGCGGGCTCCTGGCATGGGCTGGGGCATCCGGGATCTCAGGCGCAGGCGGTCGCGTTTCGCGACGGCCGCGTCGAAGTGCGCACCGGCTCGCAGGATATCGGCACCGGCACCCGCACGATCTTCGCGATGGTCGCGGCCGAGGAACTCGGCCTTCCTCTGCAACGAATACAGGTCGAAATCGGCGATACTCGCTATCCGTACGCGGTACCGTCAGGTGGTAGCAGCACCGCCCCCTCGACGACGCCGGCGATTCGCCAGGCGGCGGCGCATCTCAAGCAGAAGCTCTTTCGCATTGCCGCACCGATGCTTGACGCTGAAATCGGCGACCTCGAGGCGCGCGACGGAGTCATCCGCGTGCGCTTCGAGCCGACGCGCGCGCTCTCGTTCTCCAGCGTCTGCCGGCGTATCCCGGCCGACTCGCTCTCTGCCGATGGCGAGCGTGCGGCGAATTACGAAGGCTTTCGTCTGGATCAAGCCGGATGCCAATTCGCCGAGGTGGAGGTCGATTGCGAAACCGGTATCGTGCGCGTGCTCAAGGTCGTCGCCGTTCACGATGCCGGGCTGATTATCGATCCGTTGACCGCGCGCAGTCAGGTCAATGGGGGTGTAATCATGGGGGTCGGCTTTGCGCTCCTGGAAGACCGCCGGCTCGACCCCAACCTGGGCGTGATGGTCAATCCGACCATGGACGATTACAAACTGCCCGGCGCCCTCGACATTCCCGAGATCACCGTGATCTTCGTCGAAGTCGCCAACGGTGTCACCAATACCGGGGTGATGGGTCTCGGCGAGGCGGCGCATGTCGCCAGCACGGCGGCGATCGCATGTGCGGTTGCCGACGCGATCGGCGTGCCGGTTCGTGAGCTGCCGATCACGCCGGATCGGGTTTTGGCGGCGTTGGGCAAGGTATGACGGAGCCGGGCCGATGAACCGCTTCGCGCTAATCGCGCCGTCCAGCCTGGCGCAGGCGGCCAAGCTGCTCGCCGAGCGGGGCAACGTCGCAATCGCGGGCGGCGTCGACATGATCGATCTGCTCAAGCAAGGGCTGCTCGAACCGCGCGCGCTGGTCAATCTGAAGGGATTCGGGATGGACCGGATCGAAGCCGACAACGCGGGCGGTATGCGAATCGGCGCGCTGGTCAAACTGCACGACCTGGCGAACCATCCGGAGATGCGGACGCGTTACACCGCCATTGCCGACGCCGCCGGTGAAGCGGCAACGCCGCAAATTCGCAACCTCGCGACCGCCGGTGGCAATCTGCTGCAGCGTCCGCGCTGCTGGTACTTCCGCAATCCCGACGTCGATTGTCTCAAGAAAGGCGGTCTGAAGTGCTACGCCGCCGACGGGCTCAACCGTTACCATGCGATTTTGGGCGGCGGCCCTTCCTATATCGTCCATCCGTCAAATCTCGCGCCAGCTTTGATCGCGTACGGGGCGAGTGTTCAGATCCACTCCGCGCAGGGCGATCGCACGGTCGAGTTGGAGAAGTTTTTCGTCCTGCCGAAGACCGACGTGCTGCGGGAAAACCTGCTGCAGCCCGGCGAGATCATCACGGCGATAATCGTACCTGGCCCGCCCTCCGGTGCACATGGCGTGTATATCGAAGCGCGTGAGAAGCAGAGCTTCGACTGGCCGCTGGTAAGCGTCGCCGCGGTGGTTGAGCGCAGCGCCGGGAACCGCGTGCGCAGCGCACGGATCGTGATGGGCGCGGTCGCGCCGATTCCATGGCGGGTGCCCGATGCGGAAGCCGCGCTGGTTGGCGCGGTGCTCGATTCGGCGAGCGCGTCGCGTGCCGCCGAAGTCGCATTGCGCGGTGCGGCGCCGCTGCACGACAACGCCTACAAGGTTCCGATTGCGAAGGCGCTGGTTCGACGCGCAATCCTGCGCGCCGGCGGAATTTCCGAAGATGCCTGACTGGGAGCGAGCCGATGGCTGATGCGACCGGCCTGAGGTTCTGCGTGATGCTCCGAACCAAGAGCGGCTATTTCCGCTCGCCCACCGGCGAACGCTTGATCGATCCTGATAGCACTACCGCCTGTTACAACTGCCTGATGACGCAGCGGCCGTTCGGCCCCGACGGCATGCCGGCCAACGCCGACTTTTGCCGCGATGACCGGGCCTGCTTTAAGCCTGAACCTTAAACTCCCGATACGCGGGACCGTAGTGCCAGTTCTCTGCCAGCCTTGCAAATTGCAGCGGCCCACGAAGCCGCTCCCGGTCAGGTGTAGCGGCCGAGGCCGCGCCGCTTGAGTTCTTCGATCACGCGGCGCACGTCCTGGGATTCGGACTTACGCGCGATAAGAATCGCGTCGCCGGCATCGACCGCTACGAGGTCGCTGACGCCGACCAGGACCATCAGGCGATCGCGAGCCCGCGCCAGCACCCGCTCTGCCCCCACGGCGACGGCGTTGCCCGACAGCACGACCGTGCCGCGCCCGCGCATTGCCTCCCACAGCCCTTCCCAACTGCCCACGTCATGCCATTGGAAGCGCGCACGCACGCCCAGCACGTTGCGACTTTTTTCGGCTACCACACGGTCGAAAGAGTCGAAATCCAGCGTGCGGTAGCGGCGCTCGAGCTCGACGCCCCGCATCGCACCGAAGCCACTCATCGCGGCAGCCAGCTTTGGCGCATGTTGCTCTAGTTCCGCGGCGAGCGTCGCCGCGGTCATCACGAACATTCCGGCGTTCCAGAGGAAGTTGCCCGACTGCACCATTTTGAGCGCGGCGGCTGGACGCGGCTTTTCGACGAAGCGCGCGAGCCTGAAGCCGCGGCCCACCGCTCTGCCGATCTCCTGGTAGCCGTAGCCGGTCTCCGGCCGTGTCGGCTTGATGCCGATGACAACGATCGCCGCATCTTTTGCAGCCAATGCGATCGCGTCACGGAGCGTGCGCTGGAAACCTTCGGCGGGTGCAACGAAGTGATCCGCCGGCATCACGGCGACGACCACCTGATCGGTCATCCGCCGGGCGATGACCGAAGTGCCGTAGGCGATCGCCACGGCCGTGCCGCGCCCTTCGGGTTCGATGATCAGGTTGCGGGCGGGTAACAGACGGCGCAGCACCGGCCGGAATAGGGGGGCCTGGTCGGCCGAAGCCAACACGTACACTCGCTCGCGCGGAATCAGCGGGCTCATCCGCGCAATCGTCTCGGCGAGCAGGGAACGCCTGCCGTCTATGGAAAACAGCGGTTTGGGCCGGTTGGAGCGGCTCTCCGGCCAGAAGCGGGTGCCGCGGCCTCCCGCGATTATCAGGACGGCCGCATCGGGCGCTGGCCGCGGGATTTTCAACTTCCGGCGGCCGGAAGGCAGCGTCAAACGGCGGCACCCAGTTCCGTGAGCTTGCGCTCGAAGATCGCGCGGATTTCGCCCAAGCTTTTCTGATCTTCGGCCTCGAAGCGCATCACCAGTGCAGGCTGGGTGTTTGAGGCGCGCACCAGTCCCCATCCATGTGGGAAGTTCACCCGCGCGCCGTCGATATCGATGGTTTCGTAGTTGGCGCGGAAGTACTCCGCCGCTTTGCGCACCACCTCGAACTTTCGATCGTCCGGGCAATCGACGCGGATCTCGGGCGTGTAGAACGTGCGGGGCAGGTCGGAAAGGATTGCGCCGAGCCCGCGGCCCTCGCGGCCAAGGATTTCGAGCAGCCGGAACGACGAGTAGATAGCGTCGTCAAAACCATAGTAGCGGTCGTTGAAGAACATATGGCCGCTCATCTCGCCGGCCAACGCCGCGCTTTCCTGCTTGAGCTTGCTCTTGATCAGCGAGTGGCCCGTCTTCCACATGATCGCCCGCCCGCCATGCCGCGTGATGTCGTCATACATCCGCCGCGAGCATTTGACGTCGCCGATAATCGCGGCGCCCGGCCGCTCTTTCAGGATCGAGCGGGAAAACGCCACCAGCAGCTCGTCGCCCCACACCAGGCGTCCGTTTTCGTCGACCGCGCCGATCCGGTCGGCGTCGCCGTCGTAGGCAATACCGATTTGTGCGCCACCGGTTTTGACCGCGGCCTGCAAGTCGCGCATGTTCTCCTCGACAGTTGGGTCGGGATGATGGTTGGGGAAGCGCCCGTCCATCTCGATATACAACTCGATCGTCTCGATTCCCATTTCGCGCATGAGCGGCGCTGCAACCACGCCCCCGCATCCATTGCCGGCGTCGACCGCGACCTTCATGCCCGGCTTCAAGGTGATATTGCGCTTGATAAAGTCGCGGTAGTCGGGCACCACGGGTCTCGCGGTGAGCGAACCCTTGGCGCCAGTGGTTTTGAAGGCGCCAGCCTCGATGATGCCGCGCACGCGCTGGATTTCTTCGCCGAAGATCGTCGACGGGCCGACTCCGAGCTTGAAGCCGTTGTACTCCGCCGCGTTATGACTGCCGGTTATCATCGCGCCGCCGTCCATCTTCCAGTGTAACACCGAGAAATACAGCAGCGGCGTGGGCACCACACCGATATCAACCACGTTGATACCGGCCGGAAGCAATCCTTCTATCAGCAGATCGCGCAGCGCGTCGGACGAAAGCCGGCAGTCGCGGCCGAGCGTGATGGTGCGCTTGCCGGCTTCGATCAGGATTGTGGCGTAGGCACGCGCAAGGTTGACCACGAACTCGTCGTCGAAGTCATCCTCCACCACGCCGCGGATGTCGTATTCGCGAAAGACTTGGGGATTCATCGTGCAATAATTCTCGCCACTGCGGATCGCGGAATCAACTGAATAGTCAGCGTCGCATTTTACCTGCGCCGGCCGACCGATATGATAATCTGCCGTAGGTCGCCGCGTAGGCACGTGTCCGGCGCACGCTCGGCTTTCCCCGATGGAGCAGCAATCGCATCAAAGGGTGGCGTTAGTAACCGGAGCAGGCCGCGGCATCGGCCGGGCTATTGCGGTTGCTCTCGCGCGCGAAGGCTTTGCGCTGTGCATCGCCGCGCGCACCCGCGAGCAACTCGACGAAACTCGCGCGCTGACCTGCCTGCCTGCGGCGCTCTCGCTGATCGTGCTGGTCGATCTTGCCGATAGCGACGCGCCCGACAACCTGTTCGGCGCCATGATGGATCATTTCGGACGTATCGATCTGTTGATTAACAACGCCGGTTTCGCGCCGCCGCGTACCGCGCTGGTCAAGACCAGCGCCGCCGACCAGGATCGCATGATCGCGGTGAATCTGCGCGCCCCAATCGCGCTCGCGCGGCTGGCGGCGGCACAGATGGCGCGGCGGGGCGAGGGCGGGACGATTATCAATATCGCGTCGAGCAGCGCTCGCTTTACCCCTGTGGGCGAAGCGATCTATGCGGCCACCAAAGCGGGCCTGGTGGCGTTTACGCATGCCTGTTTCGCGGAATTCCGCGACCATCGCGTCCGTATCGCGGCGCTGCTTCCCGGTCTCACCGATACACCGTTTATTCCTAACAACAAACGTCTTGAACGCACCGCGATGCTGCGGGCCGAGGATGTCGCCGCCGCGGTCCTTAATGTCGTCAATGCACCGCCTGGCGTATCGCCGATCGAAATCGTACTCGAGCCCGCACTTGACCCCATGCGCGGTGGGCGCTGAATGACGCGGGCACTCGATCCGGTCTCGCGCAACGTCCCCGGGATTGAGCCTCCTGCCGTTTTGCCGCGACGCTTCACGCTAACCTTCGTAGCCGCCCTGGTCGCCGGGCTTGCCGCTGCAGCCCTGCTCTCGCCCTTGGCGGCGATGGCGGTCGCCGCGGCCGGGTTTCATTTTCCGTTCCCGCGAATCTTCGATCGCACCGTGATGGTTACGCTGGCGGTAGCGCTGATCTGCGGCGCGCGCCGGTTGGCCCTGATGGATTTGCTGCGCAGCGGATTTGCTGCACCGAGAAGCAATCTGCGCCCGTTTGTCGCGGGATTGGGTTTGTCGATTGCGGTGATAGCGGTGCTCTTCACGCTGGCCGCTATGACCAGCCGCGATTTCGGCAGACCGGCGGCATGGGCGATCGCGGCGCTCGGCTACGTTCCGGCGGCGCTGCTGATCGGCTTGCTCGAGGAAGGCTTCTTCCGCGCGTTCCTGCTGGCGGGAATCGAAGGCGATTTTGGCACTGCCGTCGCACTGCTCGGCAGTTCGGGTCTCTATGCAATCGTCCATATCGTGCGTTCACCGGCGCGCTTCTATCTGACCGGCTTTCATCCTGACGCCGGTTTGGAGAATCTTGCGGCCAGCGCCGCTCGTCTTACTCATCCGGCAGCGGCGCTGCCGACTCTGACGGGGCTTTTTCTGCTTGGACTGGTGCTCGGTGAAGCCTTCATCGTGACCCGCCGCGTCTGGTGCTCGGTGGGCCTGCACATGGGATTCGTGCTTGGGGCGAAAACCTGGCGTATCGTCGCCCATGGCGTCGTTGGAATACCAGGCTGGATCGCAGGGCCGGGGCCGGTTCCATTGATCGCAGCGCCGGCCGCG
>DATEGX010000027.1:0-13261 GCA_035279875.1 Binataceae bacterium (SeqCode) | reverse complement strand
GGCTGCTGCGTAATTTCCAGGCCGAAGCGGAGAACGTTACCCCCGAGTCGATCCTCGAACAGGCGCTCAAGCGCCTGCGGCGCTCGAACTAGATTTTCGCGCCATGCTCGATCTGCCGCAGGAGTTCACGCCGGAGTTTATCGCCCGGCTGGAGCATCTGAGAATCAAGACACGGCGCGAGTTTGTCGGTCTCGGCAAAGGCTCCCACCTGTCGCCACGGCGCGGTTCTTCGCTGGAATTCAGTGATTTCCGCCATTATTCGCTCGGCGACGACTTCCGCTATATCGATTGGGGTCTCTACGGCCGCACCGACAAGCTCTATATCAAGCTGTTCAAGGAGGAAGAGGACCTCCTGACCTACGTTTTCCTTGACGCCAGCGCCTCGATGGGCTTCCCGGAAGGCGATCGCAAATTCGAGGGAGCGCTGGCCACCGCGCTGGCGGTAGCCTACGTTGCGCTGGCTTCCGGCGACCGCGTGATGATCCGGGTGCTGGGTGGCAGCGGTGCGGCCGCTGCGCCCGCATTTGTCTACGGACGGCATCGGATCGTCGAGATGGGCCGCTACCTGGCAGCGCTGAGACCCGCCGGGGAGGTCGACTTCGCGCCGGCCCTGGCCCGCGAGATGGTCTCGATTCGCCGTGCCGGCAAGGTTTTCATCGTTTCGGACTTCCTCGGCATGATCAATTCGGTCGAACGCGCCTTGGGGATTTTCACCGCCGCCAACATGGACGTGAGCGCGGTGCAGATTCTCGGCGCCACCGAGTTGGACGGCCAGGGCCTGCAGGGCGACGTCGAGGTGGTCGACGCCGAAACCGGAGAGCAAATCCGGGTTTCGATCGGCCAGCGCGAGCGCGAGCGTTACCGCCAGACCCTCCTGCGGCTCTCGAGCCAGATCCGCCGCTTTTGTTTCCGCAGCGGTCTGCGTTACGCGCTCTATACTACCGACTTGAACTTCCATGACTTTTTTCTGCATGCGGCGACCAGCCTGGGGCTGGTCCACTAAGTGCGGCGGCGAGGAGGCGCGCAATGGGCCTGTTTGACGCCTTCGGCCTGCTCTACCCCGCCGCGCTCTACCTGTTCGCAATACCGCCGCTGCTGTTGATTGCGTATCTTGCGCGCGAGCGCCCGCGCCAGGTGGTGGTGTCGAGCGTGATGGCCTTTCGCGCGCTCCATTCGATGCGTGGTGAACGCTTCGGCGGACGCCCGCGCGTCGATTGGACCTTCCTGGTTGAATTGCTGATCTTGTGCCTGGCCGTGCTCGCGATTGCGGGCCCCTACATGATCCGGCAGGGCAACCCGATCGCGGTGGTGGTCGACAACTCGGCGGCGATGCAGGCGCTGACCGAATCGGGCCAGAGCCGCTTCCAGATCCTGCGCCATAAACTCGCCGACGCGATTCGCGCTCAAGCCGGCGGCGAAATAACCGTCTACGCTACCGCCCCGCAACCGCATGACCTCGGCGGCGCCTTCGCCACTGCCGGCGAAGCGATTTCAGCTATCGATCGTCTGGCAGTGACGGATTCTCCCGACGATCCGGCGGCGCTGGCCAGCCTGCTCTCGCAACTCGCCACCAATCGCCGGCTCGGACGCATAATCGTCGGCGGTTATCGTCCGATTGCTTCGCCGGTGCCCGCGCGCATGATGCCGATCGTTGCCGGCTTCCCGATCGCCAACTATGCCATCGGCTCCTTCGCCCTGAGCCGGGAAAGCTTTGGCGCGGCCGCGCTGCATGGACGGGTTAACGTGGCGAATTTCAGCCCGGCCGGGCAGGTTCTGACCGTTACGATCGCGGCCGACGGCAAGCCGGTGGGACGGGCGCAGGCGCGGGTCGACCCCGGCGAAGTCGCCGCGCTGGATTTCCCCAATCTCGCTCCGGCCCGGGTCTTTCGCGCCCAACTCGAGCCGGCCGACGCGTTCCCGCTCGACAATACCGCTTACGCCACCGGTTCGGCGGTCCGCGGCGTGTCGATTCTCTTCGTCAGTCCGGTGCCGGCCGACGCCTCCGGATTGCGTACGATTCCGGGCGTGAGCCTCGATACCGTCGCGCCTGCCAGCTATGCGCCCGCCCAACTGGCCAGCGCCGACCTCGCGATTTTCGAGTACACGGTGCCGAAGGAATTGCCCGCGGTGAATTCGCTCCTGGTAATGCCGCCGCCCGGAGATCCGGTGTTCGGCTTCGAGGTGCGGCGTGCGCAACCGCTCGAGCTGACCGCATGGCCTTCGGTCGATCCGCTGACCGACGGGGTCAATTTCCGCCTGCTCAACATGCGTTCGGGCCAGTATTTCACCGGGCATC
Source organism: Binataceae bacterium (SeqCode) (assembly GCA_035279875.1). GTDB lineage: Bacteria > Desulfobacterota > Binatia > Binatales > Binataceae > JAMXLL01. The sequence goes on along the minus strand of DATEGX010000027.1, from coordinate 10,965 downwards.
CGTGGATGCATGAAGTGATTGGGGGAGCCGGCGGCGCACTGATGTTGTCGGGCAGCCGCCAGGGCCATCGCTTCGTCGCCACCGGCTTCAACCCGTTTCCCTACTACGGCCGGGAAAACCTGCCGATGTCGATCCTGACGCTCAATATGCTGAGCTACCTGGCCGGCTTCGGCGCGCAGGGCTCCGGGCTGCGCACCGGCGAGCCGTGGATCGTACCGGCCGGGATCAAGGAGGTTGTGCTGCCGTCCGGACGCAAGCAACCGGTGCAGGCCGGCGGTCCCTTCACACTGACCACCGCGCAGGGAATCTATACGCTGATTGGCGCCGGTCGCAGCACCACGGTCCGCGCGGTCAATCTCGCCGACCTCACGACCTCGGACCTCGAAAGTGTCCCGCCGCTGAGAATTGAATCGTCCGGCGGCGCCCAGCTCGTTGAACAGGCCGCCGTAAGGACTTCGCTGACACCGTGGCTGATCGGCGCAATTATCGGGCTGGTTCTGCTCGAATCATTGCTGGTCTACCGGCGGCGCCGCCCGGCGGTTGGGGTCGTCGCGTGAATCTCCATTCGGTCTTCCACGGCTTCACCCTGGCCGAGCTGCGGGCGGTGCAATTCGCCCGGCCGCAGGCCTTTTACCTGTTCGCATTGGTCGCGCTGGTGCTGCTCTACTCCTTATGGCAAGCGGGGAGCCTGCGCCGCTGCGGTGGGCCGCTGCTGCGGGCCCTGATGCTCTCGCTGTTCGTGCTGGCCCTGGCCGATCCGCGCACTGTAACCCGTTCCGAAGGGACCACCCGGCCCGTGCTGATCGATGCCTCGGCGAGTATCACGCCCGCGATGCGCGACTATACCGCCACCCTGCTGCGAGACCATCTGAAGTACCGCAAGAGTGACCCCGCGGTGATGTTCGCCGGCGTGCCGCTCGAGCTCAGTCTGGGCGACGCGCTGAAAGCCTGGTCGGGGGTCTCAGGATGCGTGCCGTGCGGCCCGGTCTCGACCAATCTCCAGTCCGCGCTGGAAAAGATCGCCGCTAACCCCGACGCGCGCGACGGGCCGGTCGTGCTGGTGACCGACGGCTGGCAGAATCGGGGCGACGCGGTCGCGGCGGCCAACAGCCTGCGCGCCGCCGGAATCCAGCTCGACATCTTTACCCCGCCCGGCGCCGATTCAGTGCCTAACGTCGCGATGACCGAGCTCAATCTGCCGCCGGCGCTGGAAAAGGCCGAACCCTTCGACCTGAGCGTCACGATGACCAATCTCAACGCCTCGCCGGCTTCGGGCACGATCTCGCTCTACCGCAACGGCGGGATGCTCGAGCGCCGCACGGTGACGCTGCCGCCGGGCCAATCTCGCTACGACTTCCCGGTCCGCACGGAATCCTCGGGCCTGGTCTCCTACCGGGCCGACTTCACGGCGGCGAACCCCGCGCTCGATCTCTATCGCGAGGACAATTCGCTGCAGGGATGGGTCGGGATCGGGGCGCAGCGCAAGCTCCTGATTCTTACCGATTCCAGCCGCGATGCTGGCTATCTCGAGACGGTCGTGCGCAGGCTCGGCTTCGAGCCCTCGGTGGTGACCCTCGGCGGTGGCGAATACAGCGGAAATCCCAAGGGGTACGACGCGGTTATCCTCAACAATGTGCCGCGCGCGCGGCTCTCGCCCGAGGGCCAGAGCGCGCTTATCGAATACGTCGCGGGCGGCGGCGCACTGGCGATGGTCGGCGGCGATCAAAGCTTCGGGCTGGGCGGCTACGAGAACAGCGCGATTGCGCGGATCATGCCGGTTATCATGAAGCCGCCACAGCGCCGCGTGCGCACCCGCGCCCTGGTGCTGATAATCGACAAATCCGGATCGATGGGGCGCAACGACAAGCTCGCCTACGCCAAGATGGCGGCGCAGACGGTGCTCAAGACCCTCAACGACAACGACCTGGTGAGCGTCATCGGCTTCGACGTCCAGCCGTTCGTGGTCGTCCCGCTCGAACAGCTCGGCCAGGTGCGGCCTTACTTCAACCAACTGGTCGATCGGCTCAAGGCCCAGGGCCGCACCTTTCTGCTGCCCGCCCTGCAGGAAGCGGCACGGACCCTGGCGCAGAGCGGCGCGTCGATTAAGCACGTGGTGATTCTCACCGACGGCGAGACCGGCGGCACCGCCGCGATGTACTACGACCTGGTCTCCTCGATGCATCAAGACAGCGGGGCGACCATCTCGACGATCGCAATTGGCCGCGAGGCGAATCTGCGGCTGCTGCAGGCGATCGCACAGTACGGCGGCGGCGGCTTCTATCAGACCGACAGCCCCGACAATCTGCCGGAACTCTTCGTCGAGGACGTGCAGCAGCGCAGTACCGACACCACGATGGTCGAGAAGGATTTCGTCCCTTACAGCGTCAGACCCGACCCCGTGCTCAAGGATCTCGCCGGGCGGCAATTGCCCGCGCTGAAAGGATTCGTCGCAACCGACCTCAAGCCGGGCGCCGATCTGAGCCTGTTCGTCAACAGCAACGGGCAGCGCAACCCGATTATCGCGAGCTGGAAATACGGCGCGGGCAAGACCCTCGCGGTCACCACCGACGCGAGCGGGCGATGGTCATCGCTATGGGTGCGGGACGGGGTCTTCGGCCCGCTCTGGGACCGGATGGTCAGCTGGATGACACCGCATAACGCGCCAGCCGAACAGGATTTCGGCGTCGCACTCGGTTACCGGGCGGGCAGGATCCAGGTCAACCTTACGGATTACAGCCCCAACGCTGCGCTCTCGAACGCGCCGGTCAACGCGGCGGTGACCGGTCCCGACGGTACCAAATACGAGGTTGTACTTTCCCAGGAAGCGCCGGGTGAACTGACCGGCAGTATCGAGGCGCCCCGCTCCGGTACCTACAATATCCAGCTCCGCCCGGCGTCCGGCGCCGGTGCCCATACCTTCCCGCCCCTGGCCTATTCCGTTAGCCCCGCAGTGTACGCTGAGTTGCCGCGCCCCTCGCCCAACTACAGCCTGCTCGAGCGACTGGCAGCGGCCACCGGCGGCAAGCTTAATCCGGTGCCCAAGGAAGTCGCGTTGTCGCGGCCAAAATTCGAACAGACCGCCTCACTTGGTCCGTGGTTGGTCCTGGCCGCGATGATCGTGCTGATCGGCGAGGCGCTGGTCCGCCGGTTAACCTTCTAAGTGCTGCTTTTGCACTAAATTAGACCGGCGGACCGCTGCGGCTCATCTAACCAATTCGATCGAACACCACTACCGGAATCTCGCGGGTGGTCTTCTTCTGATAGTCGTTGAATATCGGCAACAGTTTAGCCTGCGCCTCAAACAATCGCGTCCTTTCAGCCCCGCTAGTGGTCGTTGCGCGCGCCTGGAACCGGTCGTTTCCCAGCTCTATCGTCACCACCGGATTCTTGACTAGGTTTACGTACCATGCCGGATGGTGCGGCGAGCCGGCGAACGAAGCTATCGCTACAATCCGAGCCCCATCTTTGGTATACGCCAGCGGTTTGGTGAAGGGCTTGCCGCTCTTCGCGCCGGTCGTGGTCAAAAGTAACAGCGGGGTTCCCTTCATCTGCCCGCTGACGCTGCCACTGTTCGATCTGAACTCACCGATGACCTTCTGATTGAAATCGTTCAGCTCGGACATTTTTTCCTCCGTTTGCGCTCCTGATTTGCTCAGTTTCTGACATTTCGATGCACTCGGTGCAAACGGTCGTGCTTGCACGCTTCGATATGCATCCGCTCGTAATCGACTAATAAGCAGCCAGTGCAATCGTTAGGAGGTCGCCGCTGAATCCAGTCGCTGGCTGGAACATTTGGCTTGGAACGCTCACTGCTCAGGAGATTTCCTTAGGTCTGAGGGTCCAGCCAACCTGACGACAGGAGTTTGCAGTCGTCACCAATACTTTGCACTTACCGCTGCGAATAATTTGCAAGACCGTCCGACGATCGCTGAATTGTAATTACCTGTTTCGTGGCACCTTGGTTGCTCCAGTGGATGTTAGCGATTGGATTTGGCGTTACCCAATATTTTCTGGAGGTTAATCGACCAATGCTTCAAATTGCGGTCATAAACGAATCGACCGTCATCGCCGACGCCGACGTTCAGGCTATGATTCCGGCCTTTACGCAGCAGTGGAACGGCGATCTTCAACCGGTCTGGGGTGTCGAAGACGCGACCTTCACCTTCGTGCCCAGCGGCCAGTCGCCAGCGGCCGGTACATGGTGGGTGGTGTTCCTTGACGACAGCGATCAGGCCGGCGCGCTTGCCTACCACGACCTGACGAATGAGGGCCTGCCGATCTCCAAAATCTTTGTGAAAACCATCCTGGCTGACAACGCGAGCGTCAGCGTGGGCGCGACTCACGAAATTTGCGAGATGGCGGTGGATCCGTGGCTCAACAGCGCCTATCAGGACCCGCAGGGCATTTTTTGGGCCGGCGAAATCTGCGATCCGGTTGAGGACGACCAGTATGGCTACCAGATCGGCGGCGTGCTGGTGACGGACTTCATTACGCCGAACTGGTTCGCGCACGAATACGCGCAGGGCGCCATCGACTTCAAAGGGAACGCCAACGCCGCCTTCGAAGTGCTAACCGGCGGTTACGCGCAGAAATTCGACCCGCAACAGGGATGGCAGCAGGTGACCGGTTCTGTCGCGAGACGTTCGCGGCGGGCTCATGCGGCCGCTGGCTCGCGCCGGGAGCGGCGTTCTCGCGGAGCGGGGGAGATCCTGGAACGCAGCCTCGCCAGGATGACTCTGCCCCACGCGAAGATGACGCATCACAAACGCTGAAACGGCGTGGACGCGAGAAATCGCTTCCGGCCGGCGCCAAACTAACGGCGGCCATGCCCGATTGCTGATGTCAGCGGACGGGCGTGGCCGCTACCAGGTATCGACGCACGAGCGTTTTTTCCCGCTGCGCGGCGCTGCAGGCGGCACCGATCGCAGCCCCGCCATTATCCAGCTTCGCGAATCAGCAGGGTCGATCACCTCGTCCAGTTCGAAGTGCGAGGCGATGTTCACCGCCTTGCCGACCTCGTACATCCGCGCGACCATTTTGTCGTAGAAGGCCTTGCGCTCGGCGGGATCCTCGATCGCGGCGATTTCGTTCCGATAGCCGAGTTTGACCGCACCCTCGAGCCCCATTCCGCCGAATTCCCCGGTCGGCCATGACACCGCAAAAAGCGGCGCCTTGAAGCTGCCGCCGGCCATCGCTTGCGCGCCGAGTCCATAGGCTTTGCGCAGCACAATCGTGAAAAACGGAACGCTCAGGCTGCCGCCTATCACGAACATGCGCGAGGCATGGCGCACCAGCGCGGTCTTCTCGATTTCGGGCCCCACCATGATTCCGGGCGTGTCGCACAGGAAAACGATCGGCAGGTCGAACGCGTCGCACAGTTGCATGAAACGCGCGGCCTTGTCGGCGCCATTGCTGTCAATCGCCCCGGCCAGATGAGTCGGATTGTTGGCGACCAAGCCCATCGGCCGCCCTTCGATACGAATCAGCGCGGTGACCATTCCACGGCCGAACTCGCGGCGCAGCTCGAGCACCGAGCCGCTGTCGGCGAGCGTTTCGATAATCGCGCGAACGTCGTAAATTCTCAGCCTATTCTCTGGAATGCCGGTGCGCAGCAGGCGTTGATCGGCGCTATCCCATTGGCCGAGCGGTCCCTGGAAGTACGACAGATATTTCCTGGCCACCCGTACTGCTTCGGCCTCGTCCGCTACCGCTATATCGACTACTCCGTTGGGCACCTGCACGTCGATTGGCCCGACTTCCTCGGGACGGAAAATGCCGAGTCCGCCGCCTTCGATCATCGCCGGGCCGCCCATTCCGATGTTGGAGTTCCGCGTTGCGATCACTACGTCGCAACATCCGAGAATTGCCGCATTACCGGCAAAGCATCGGCCCGAATTGATCGCGATAAGCGGCACCAGGCCGCTCAGCCGCCCAAACAAATGGAAGGCCATCGTGTCGAGGCCGACCGCGCTGAGTCCGTCCGTATCGCCGGGCCGGCCGCCGCCGCCCTCGGTGAAAAACACCACCGGCAGCCGCCACTTCTCGGCCAGCTCGAACATGCGATCCTTTTTGCGATGGTTCTGCTGGCCCTGGGTGCCGGCGAGCACCGTGTAATCGTAAGACATCGCGATACAGCGGGTGCGCGATTCTTCGAAGAGGTCGCTGTTGACGCGACCAATTCCGGCCAGCATGCCGTCGGCGGGTGTCCGTTTGATGAGATCGTCCAGTGTCCGGCGGCGGCGCTGCGCCGCGATAGCCAGTGCGCCGTATTCGACATAACTGCCCGGATCACACAGGTCTTCGATATTTTCTCGCGCGGTGCGCTGACCGGTTTTCCTGCGCCGTTCGACCGCGTCGGGACGGGCCGGGTCGAGTCCGAGTTGATGGCGTTCGATAACCGCCGCGAGATCGGGCCGAATCCGATCGAGGTCGATCTGGCGAGTCTCGGCCGCATCGGCGGCGGCGACCTCGCCCTCTTCGATAAAGACCAACGGATGGCCTTCGAAAACCGCATCGCCGGGGGCGACCGTGATCGCGCGCACAGTCCCGCTGAGGTGCGCGCTGATCACATGCTCCATCTTCATCGCTTCCATCACCAGCAATTGCTGGCCGCTGCGCACCTGTTCGCCTTCGCGAACGTCGAGCGAAACGATCGTGCCTTGCATCGGCGCGCCAACCGCGACCGTGTTTTCAGGGCCGATAACTTCAGCAAACGGCGCTGGCGCGGACGGCGGGCCATTGCTTAATGCCGTCGCACGGATTTCCATCTTGCCGAGATTCAGCACCGCCAGAGGATCGGTCGTGTCGAGCTTTACTCCGGCGAGCCGCCGTCCCGGGCCTTCCTGGCGCGGTTGAGCCCGCTCGAAAAACAACCTCCGATGGTTTGAATCCGCCGGAGTGGCCAATTCGCCAATATGCTCTTCGATGAACCGGGTGTGCACATGCCCGGCCTCGAATTCGGGATGACGCAGCAGGTTCTGCAGGAAGTTCAGATTGGTGGTGACACCTTCAACGCTGAATTCACAGAGCGCCCGGTAGGTCTTCCGCACCAACTCGGCAAAACTGCCGTTGTTCGAATGAACCACCAGCTTGGCCAGCAACGAATCGAAGCGCGGACTCGGCGTGAAACCGGCGTAGCCGAAAGAATCGACCCGCACGCCCGGTCCGGAAGGTGGCTCATAGACCGAAAGCGTGCCGCCTGACGGTTTCGCGGTGCCGTCAGCCGTCATCGACTCCATGTTGATCCTCACCTGCATCGCGCAGCCGCGCGGGTCGGGCACGTCGCTCTGCCGCAATCCGAGATCCGCCAGCGAGCGCCCTCCCGCGAGCTCCAGTTGCAGCTTGACCAGGTCGACGCCGGTGATTTCCTCGGTCACCGTATGTTCGACCTGCAGGCGGGGATTCGCCTCGATAAATGCGAACCCGCTGCCATCGCCACTGGCGTCGACCAAAAACTCGAAGGTGCCAAGATTCTGATAGCGCACCGACTCGGCCATTTGCGTCGCCGCCGAGGTCAGGCGCTGACGCAAGCCGGCGGCGAGCCAGGGACTGGGCGCAATTTCAATCAGCTTCTGGTTGCGCCGCTGGATACTGCATTCGCGCTCCCACAGATGAGTCACGCGGCCCGAACCGTCGCCCGCGATCTGCACTTCAACATGACGCGCCCGCGGCATCAGTTGCTCGACGTAAAGCTCGCCTCGCCCGAACGCCGCCCGCGCCTCCGATTCGCATCGCGTGTAGGCTTCTTCGATCTGCTGGGGGTCGAATACCGCGCGCATCCCGCGGCCCCCGCCACCCGCTACGGCCTTGATCATCATGGCACCGCCGGGGCCCAGCGCGGCAAAAAACTCGTGCGCTTGCTCTACGCTCGTGGATTGGGTCGTGCCGCGTAAAACCGGCACGCCGCAGCGTTCCGCCAACCCACGTGCCCGGAGCTTGTCGCCAAACAATTCGAGGATTTCCGCGCTCGGCCCTACGAATGTGATGCTCTCGTCGCGGCATCGCCGCGCGAACTCCGCATTCTCGCTGAGAAAACCGTATCCCGGATGAATCGCATCACATCCCCCGGCCTTAGCAATTTCGACTATCTGCCCGATGTCCAGATAAGCGGCGGCACCCGCCCCGCGTAGCGCATGGCTCTCGTCGGCCTTACGGGTATGCAACGAATTGGCGTCGTCTTCGCTATAGATGGCAACCGTGCGGATTCCCATCTCGGCGGCCGCCCGGATTACGCGGATCGCAATCTCGCCTCGATTAGCTATGAGAAGGCTGGTCGGAATCATGCGCTATCAAAAGGCATCCTTTCGCGTGCCGGCGGCATATTTGCCGACCGTCAATTCCGACAGCATAACCCATCCGGATTTGTTTCTTGAAGTCTGGGGATAATGCCCCGGCGAATGACCCGTCGCACAGCTCAGCTGCGGCATCAGAACGTCGTGGATGCTCGAGCCGCTGGTGAGGCAGTTTATCGCGGGGCGGGCCAGTGCTGCGCCGCGCCCAGGCCTTCGAGCGCGAGGCCGTATCCCAGGTTGTCGAGCATCAGGCGCTTGATCACCTGTGTCATCGCGACCCGCGCATACCTGACTGCCAGCGCCGGCCGTGCCGCGATCTGCTCGGCCAGCTCCCATGCCCGCGGCAGCACCCGCTCACGCGGCAGGACTTCGTTCACCACTCCCAGCCGGTGCGCTTCGACGGCCGAGAGCTTCTGTCCGGTCAGCAGGAAATAGCGTCCGCGATTCGGTCCAAGCACCATTGGCCACGCCACGTGGACGCCGTCGCCGGGCACCGTGCCGTTGGGAAAATGCGCCGAGTCCTGGAAGGTCGTGTGCTCTGCTGCCAGCACGATATCGCATAGTATCGCGATCTCGGCATGACGATGAGCTGGACCGTTTACCGCCGCGATCATCGGCACTTCAATACTCAAATGATTCATCAGTAGGTGTTTACCCTCGTTATACACCCGGTCCCACATGCCCGAGCCAAGTGAGGCCGAGCCCGCGAGCGGCGGGTTGGCGCAGAACGAGTCGCCGGTACCAGTCAGAATCACCACCCTGTTTTCGAAGTCGCGCGCAATATCCGCGAACAGGAATGACAGATCCTCGTGGGGTCCGCCGCCCCACTCGAGCTCCCGTCCGTTGCTATGAAAGGTCACTTGCAGAATTCCGCCGCGGCGCTCCAGCTTCGCATGGCGATATTTGTTAGCGTAATCGTCCAACTTGATAGCCATAATGCGCTCCAGAGTAGTTATACGATGATCGCGAGGGATATTTCAGTAAACTACAGAATGAAGCTGATCTTGCCGTGCGGCCGCAGTGCTTCGAGGTCAAGGATGGCTTTGCGCTCGCGGATCCTGAGTTGATTGTTTCGCCTAACCAGTAGGTATTCGTAGCGTCCCACGTACGTATCGACCAACTCGAAGCGCATCCGGTAGACAGCGAAATTGGCGGCGATTCTGACAGAATCGTCGTCGCGGCCGAGGATACGGACATTACTGATTATGCGGCGTGTCCGCGAAGGGGGATTCTCCGCCCAGGCTGATTTGCCGAGCAGTTGCCTAACCCGCGAACGTATACGCATTGCGTCGTCGGCTATCAGGAACAAGGTATCCGCAGGGTCGGCGCCGGAAATGTCGGTTGGCGGGACGAGATAGGTAGCGTCTTCGGTCAACAGCTCAAGCCATTCCTGCAGCCGCCATTCGTCCAGCAGGGCGGCTTCGGCAAAAAGAAAATCCTCTACTTCCTGGCGGCTGACGGCCGCAGTGGCTTGCGCGTCGTCCATGCGCTCACGCCGCTTTGCGCGCGCGCCTGAGCTGTGGACCGGTTATTAGGCTGAGCCAACGCCGCCAGAACGTGCGAATCTGCAGTTCATCCGAAATGGACGGCTCTTCGCGAAGCATCCCGCGCGAAATGTCCGACCACATTACCTCCCGATTCGCGAAGCCTCGCTGGCATGCCTCGAGCATCTCGACGTCGTCCGGAGTAGCGAACCCGCCCGGTCCGAGAAAGGTTAGAAAATTATCCAGTCGCAGTGCGCAATCCTCCGCACTTTCGTCCGCCGGGGCGAGGTTCCACGCGCTCACTTCCATGTAGTCGGGCGACACCGGGTAAAAATTCCGCACTGTAATCGACATGATGTCGTTGATGATCAGATTGGGGAAGATTAGTAGATTCCGCCCAGTCTCCGCCATGCGGCGGGCGCGCTCGGGCCCGTAGCGTTCTTCGAGCCAGCGGCGCTTTTCCTCGATCCGCGCCTTGGCCAGTTCGCCGAAGCTCGGAATCCACAGCGCAATCGGCCTCCCGAACGGCGAAGCGTACTCGATAACCGCATGCCCGTTTCCCAGATCGAGCGCCTGCTGCTTTCCTTGAAATGCTCCGCCACGAAGGTCGGCGCCGCATTCGGCCAGGAAGGTGAAGTACCTCTGATGAGTAGGCAGGCCATGATAACCATCGATGCTGTTCTCAACCAGGAGTTTCCAATTCGCCCGAATACTATACGACTGCTGGCCGGCCGAAATCTTCATCCCCGCTTCGGATTGATCGACTACCAGGTCAATAAACTCTTTAGCGCCGGCCAAATAGTCATTGAGATCCTGCGCCGCCGGATCGAAATTGATAAAAATGAAGCCGCGGTAAGTATCCGTACGGGCTGGCTGTGCCAGTGCAAGTTCAGCGCGATCGAAAGCCTCGCCATAAGAGGCGTCGCCCGGAACTCCGATCAGTTCGCCACGCGTATTGTAAGTCCACGCATGGTATGGGCACTGGAAAGTCCGCGCATTGCCACGTTGCTCACGGCATACCAGCGAACCCCGATGCGTGCAGGTATTGAGCAGTACCCGCGCAACACCGTCGTCTCCGCGGGCCAGGATGAGCGGCCGTCCGGCCACCCGGCGCGAGAGAAAATCGCCGGGTTTGGTGACTTCCGACTCGTGTCCGGCGTATATCCAGCACTTCTCGAAGACCCGCGAGC
>DATEGX010000026.1:0-3541 GCA_035279875.1 Binataceae bacterium (SeqCode) | reverse complement strand
CCACTCGTATTCGAGGAGGGAACTTCCTGGCAATCCCTTGGGCTTAAGGGCGACGAGCAAGTGACCATTCGCGGTTTGCATGGCGAGCTCAAGCCCAATCAGAGGCTGATCGCCGAGATTGTGTCAGGCAATGGGACCCTTAAGCGGGTGCCATTAATCTGCCGTATCGATACTCTGGATGAACTCGACTATTTCAAGAATGGTGGCATCTTGCGGTACGTGTTGCGTCAATTGGCGGGTTGACCTCCTGTGGTTAAAGACCGGCAAACGTGGGCCGCTCACCGTGAAGTGAGTAGCGGGTGAACACCGGAGCATTTTATAAAATGCGCGCGAGGCGGGGGATTGCGGTATCGGTATGAATTATCGCCACGTCACCTTTGCAGTCGCGTTCATCTGCGGAACGGCCGCGCCAGCCTGGGCTGAACCGCGCGCGGTGATAGAGCTTTTCACTAGTCAAGGCTGTTCATCGTGCCCTGCCGCCGACAAGCTTTTGGGCGACCTGTCGCGCGATCCATCACTTGTGACCATGAGTTTGGCGGTCGATTATTGGGACTATTTGGGCTGGAAAGATACACTGGCCTTGCATGGTCATTCGGTGCGTCAGCGCGCTTATGCCGAGGCCCGGGGTGATCGCGAAGTCTATACGCCACAGGTTGTCATCAACGGCATCGTGCATGTGCTTGGCAGCGACAAAGCCGCGATCGAAAAAGCCATTGCGCAAACGCGACGCAATCCCGCCGTGCTTGCTTTGCCTGTAGTCATGACCATTGCCGACGGCAAGGTGACAGTGAGCGTTCCGGGCGGAATGGGCGAACACCGCACCGGCGAAGTGTGGCTGTGCCCGGTAACGAGCAAAATTTCAGTGGACATCGGACGTGGCGAGAACCACGACCGCACGTTGACCTATCACAACGTAGTTCGTCGCTGGCTCAAGCTCGGTGATTGGAACGGAACGGCCGAAACATTCAGCGTGCCACTGAACGAACTTCCCAAGAGCGGATACACATTAAACGACATCGATCGACTTGATGTCGTCGTGCAGAGCGGTCAGGCAGCCAAACCCGGATTGATTCTGGGCACTGCATCGACCGTGTGCTGCAGCGCTTCGACGAATTGAAAACAATCTATTGAAAAAAATCGGGCCGGCTTCAAGCCGGCCCGAAGGCATTAGGGGATTGAACCGTACGCGGAACTCAACTGGCCCGGCCGATCGAACCCCGGGGGGCTGGGGGGCTGAGGAATCCGGTGCTCGTACCGGACCGGGCCTTGAGGCAACAGTTGCGTTATCCCAATTCAGCGTGACCAGCGATTGACCGAAATTGGGCGTTATTGTGGGAGGCCTAACGAGTTCGTGATCGTGTGTCTTGCGTTTCCGCGCATTTTTCCGGCCTAATTGGCAGGCGAAGGAAGCTCTTGCTGTGCGCGATCGCTGGCGCGATCATGAGATGAAACAAAAAGGAGGCGCCGAATGACATTCGGTTCCGGCGAATTCGATCCAAGCCAGTCCCTAGGGGGCGGTACCCCAGTGCGTGGTCCGTCCGCCCCCGCAAGCCAAGTAACGTTCAGTCGCCGCGAGCTCAATCGCATTTTAGATCTTTATGGCCGCAAGGTAGCGGCGGGCGAGTGGCGTGACTACGCAATCGATTTTCTAAAAGACCGAGCGGTTTTTTCGGTGTTTCGCCGAGCGTCGGAAGTGCCAATTTATCGCATCGAGAAAAATCCAAAACTCGAACGCCGCCAGGGCGCTTACAGCGTCATTTCCGCGACGGGACTAGTTGTTCGACGCGGCCATGAACTCGAGCGGGTGTTACGGTCGATCGATCGATCACTTGCGCTCGTTGCGAATTGAAGCTCGTGAAGCTTCAATGAGGGCGCGCGAGCACGTGCTCCTTGCGTGGCAAAGCTTGGTCGAAACTCTTTATTCCACGGGCTTAGTCGACGCACCAGGGCCGAGTGCGCGCTGCATCAATACGGTATCGAGCCAGCGCCCAAACTTATAGCCGACGTTTTCGAAGACGCCGACATGCGTAAAGCCCATCGCTTCGTGAATCCCGATTGAAGCCGCTTGTCTCGAATCGCCGATAACCGCGATCATCAACCGAAAGCCCCGTTGCGTACACGCCTCGATGAGCGCCTCGAGCAATGTTTTGCCGATGCCGCGCCGATGCAGGTCTGGCGCCACATATACTGAGTTCTCGACAGTAAAGCGGTATGCCGGCCTCGAGCGGTAAGGGGCCGCATACGCGTAGCCGGCCAAGGCACCGTTAAGCTCCGCTGCAATATAAGGAAAATGCCTGCTGGTCAGATCGTTCATCCGGCGCCACATTTCAGCTTCGTCGGGCGTCGTGAGTTCAAAGGATGCTGTGCCATATGTAACAGCATGCGCGTAAATGCGTGTAATCCCCGGAATATCGGCCTGTGTAGCGGGTCGTATGACGACGCTCATGGCAGCTCACTTGCTCCGCAGACAACGCGGCTATTTGCGACTTATTTAGCGCAACTAAGCCAGATCCGGGAATGCAGCCCGAAATGCCCAACCAAAACGAAAAGCGCCCGGGCGAGGCCCGGGCGCTTGTTGCTGATTCGCTGCCGACGCTTACCGGCGATCGCCGAGGAACCGGAGCAGGAAGAGGAACAAGTTGATGAAGTCCAAATAAAGAGCGAGCGCGCCCATGACTGCCTTACGCCCGGCAACCGTGCCATCATCGTTGGCGCTGTACATCTCCTTGATTCGCTGCGTATCCCAGGCGGTCAGGCCAGCGAAGATCAGCACGCCGATCACTGAGATTGCAAAGTCGAGGCCGCTGCTCTTCAGGAATATATTGACGATCATCGCGAGGATGATCCCAAACAACCCCATCGTCAGGAAGGAGCCGACTGGCGAAAGGTCGCGCTGCGTCGTGTAGCCATATAAGCTCAAGGCTCCAAACGATGCCGCCGAGATGAAGAAGGTACGGGTGATCGATGCCCCGGTGTAGGCCAGGAAAACTGACGACAGCATGAGCCCCAGCAGTCCAGCATACAGCATGAAAAGCATAAGAGCCGTACTGGGCTGCAGGCTGTTGATCCGGAAGCTCATGAAGAACACCAGTCCCAGTGTCCCCAGGAACAGCACAATAGCCAACGGGCCGCTGAAGATCGCCTGACCGAAGGGCGTAAGCGCGGTGATGCGCCCGGCCGCATCGGTGACAACCGCGGCGTTGTAGGTGAGCCACGCGACGACGCCAGTCAGAGCGACGCCGGCAGCCATGTAATTGTAGACGCGGATCATGTAGGCGCGCAGGCCTGCATCGATCGCGATAGCGCGCACGGAGCCGAGGCCGCGGGCAGCTACGTTACGGTCGTAGTCCGACATCGAAGTTTCCTCTCTCATGTTCCGGCTTTCCGCCGGACACGTCACGCGCGCCGGCATAATGCCGTCGCGCTCGTGTTCCGAATCTAGTGGTTGGCGAGCCTTCGCGCCAGATATGGCCTGATAATGACCTCGCAGTGTTGCGGATCGTTAACATAAAGTACCGCCATTATAACCGCGGATGCGCGG
>DATEGX010000025.1:0-10186 GCA_035279875.1 Binataceae bacterium (SeqCode) | reverse complement strand
GGGATCGAATCGAGTTGTCGCAGAAACCGGCGGCGATTTCCAGCCTAGACCGAAATTCAAGTGCCCGCGCTCTTGCGGGCCGCCAGGCCGCATCGAGCTGCCCCGGCGTGCGTCGTCAGCGGTTACAAGCTCAATTGATACGCGCCGATATCGCAGGCCTTGGCCACGCGCTTGACGCCGCGCTGGTCGGTGGGCAGGCAGTGGTTACCCTTACCGTTCGGGCTGGCCGGATTGCCCGCTTTCAACTCCGGCGAACCGCTAGTCAGCGCCTCGGTCTCCGTGGAACCCGGAGGGTTAAGCGCAAGCGGAGCGAGCAGCGGACTGCCACCAAGAATATCGGTCGGATTGTTCCGTTCGGTCACACACGTATCGTCGCCAAGGAGGTTGAAGCCCAACGAAACCACCGTGCCTTCGCAATCGGTATGTTGGTTGTCGGCGATTATCGAGTTGCTGGCCGCGAATTTCTTGCCGTGAGTGATGAGGAAGCCGCCGCCGCGGTCGGCGCTGTTGCCGGCGATCGTGACGTTGTTGAGCGTCACGATCGCGCGCACAACCTCAATCCCGCCCCCTTCGGCCGTGAACGGGAACATCGATGCCGACTGCGCGACGTTGCCGCTGATCGTACTGTCCAGAATCGTGATGCTCGTGTCAGCGACAAAGATTCCGCCACCCAGGGACGGGAAAAACACGTTGCTCGGCAAACGAATCGGGGTTGCCGTATTGGCAATGATGCTGCTCGCGGTAATGGTAGTCTCGCCGCCCTCGACCAATAACCCGCCGCCCTCGTTGGCAGCGTTGCCTGAGATGGTCGAGTTCCCAATCGTCGTACGTTTCACATGCTGGGCGATAAACAAGCCGCCGCCCGCGCTGCCAATATCGTTGTCCGGATCATTCAAAGCCGTGTTGTCGCTGAGGACCGAATCGGTCAACCTCAGCGAGCCACCGCCCAGGTAGACGCCGCCGCCGACGGCCGCGGCATTGCCCTCAATCACGCAATTGGTGATGGTGAGGGTCGAATCGTGGTCCGCATCGATACCCCCGCCATTGCCGTGCATTCCGGCGTTGCCGTCCGTGATCGTCATCCCCGACAGGGTCAAGGTCGTATTGGCGCCGACCTCGAGCACATGGCCGCTGTTGCCTCCGTCGACGACGGTCGAGCCAGTGCCCGCCCCATTGATTTTCAGGGTCAGTTTCTTCGGTTTCGAATCCGGGTTGATAACGACGTTTTCGTGAAACATTCCGGAGGACACAGTTATGACTGCGTTGGCGTTCGCTCTATTGACAGCATCCTGAATCGTCGGCTGGCAGGCAGAGTTGCTCGGATTGACACAAAGTTGCTGAACCTTGACGGCCTTCGCCGCACATAGACTCGCGCCTAGCAATAGCGCGAGCAAAGCCAGTGCGAGCGTTCGGCAGGATATCAGTACACAGTTCTTTATTCCTGTTAGCACTATTTTACCCCACATACCGTCGTTAAAGTGCTCATAGAGGATGAATCTAAGACGCTCGGCGATCCTTTACGAATCGCGTGGAAGGTCGTCCTCGACCCCAATAAGAAAAAAGGCGCGAAACCGCCTGAGCGGCTCGCGCCCTACCCCCCGCTTCAATCTAGTAGCGCTGGACGAGGGTGCGTTCTCCTCCGTCCGCCAACGTCGCAAATTTCGCTTCTCAAAGATTGAGATAGGCAAAGCAAAGGCCGAGCCAGCCGAATAGGCACGAAATTGCTCAAGTCTCCGAGCAAAAAGTTAGCTGAATGGATTATCAACCGCAAAGATCCATTAGCAGTTATGCTAACGGATATTAGCACAGACTAGATGCACGAATTGACTGTCTTTATGAGCTTAACTGATACGCTCCCAGGTCGCAGGCTTTTTGCGGACGCTTGATCCCGCGCTGGTCGGTGGGCATACAGGCCTTGCCCTTGCCGGTGGGCTTGGCCGGATTACCCGCTTTCAGCGCCGGCGAACCGTTCGAGAGCGCCTGCGTCTTGGTAGAACCGGGCGGATTCAAGGCCAGCGACTGAAGCAACGGGTCCTTGCCGGTGATTGTGCTGCCCTTGATCGTGCATCCGCTGGGATCGAGGATCAGACTGAACGCGGAGGTCACAATCCCTTCGCAATCGTCGCTGCTGTCTTCGGCGATAATCGAGTTGTTGGCAACGAAGCTTTTGCCGCTGACCGTACGGACCCCACCGCCACCGTCAGCGCTGTTGTCAGCGATTGTGACGTTGTTGATCGTAATCTTGCCGCCGCTGTTCTGGATGCCGCCGCCGAACGAGGTCAATTTTGTGGGTTCCCCGTTGTCGGTCACGCTATTGTCGCTGATCGTGCTGTTGAGAATGGTCGCAGTCGTCTTGCCTATATAGAGGCCGCCGCCCAGCGCGTTTCTGGAGATGCCGCCGACGCCGCCCGGGGGCAAGACAGGGTTTGCCGCATTGTCGATGATCGCGCTGTTTTGAATCAGTAGTTTACGGCTGGAGATAGCGGCGCCGCCGCCGAGCGAGGCATTGTTGTCAGCGATCGTCGAATTCGTGATGGTTGTCTGCTTGGTCGCCCCTGAGGAGTAAAGCCCTCCGCCGGAATTCTCGACGCTAAACGGGAGATCAAGGTCGCTAGAAGCGAGGTTATCGCTCAGGGTCGACGAAACGATGGTCACTGTTCCCGCATTGACAAAAACGCCCCCGCCGAGATCGGCCGTGTTGTCCGCGATCACGCAATTGGAGATCGTCAAGGCGCTTCCCAAGAAATCGACCCCGCCTCCGGCCGCGGCGCCGGTCCCGGTGTTGCCGTTCTCGATGGTCATACCGGATAGGGTCAAGGTTGTGTTGGCGCCGGCCTCGAAGACATGGCCGTTCTGGTCCGCATCTACGATGGTTTTACCCGGACCAGCCCCGTTAATCGCCAGGGTCAGCTTGGGCGGCTTCGCACCGCCGTTGATAGTCACGTTCTCATGATAATGGCCGGCGGCGACGCTGATGACCGCGTTGCGGCTTGCCTTGTTGACGGCATCCTGGATCGTCGGTTGACAGGCCGAACTACTCGGATTGACGCAGAGCAGTTGAACTTTCGCGCCCTTTGCCGCGCACGGCGTCGCCCAAAGCAATAAAGCGAATAGAACTGGTGCAATCGTCCCGCGAACCGTCGTGTCGGCCTTCATTACTCCCCCTGGTATGACTTCGGCATTTCATGCGCTGCCTAAGATTATGTAGTCCCGGCTTGAACTCAAGATGCAGGCTCGAACCGAATTCCGCAACACATAGTCTGTTGGTACGCGAGAGACTCTTAAATAGCCAGATTATGAGAACATGAAACAGGCGCGACACCGCCGCAGCGGCTCGCGCCTGTTCGCATTTCGAATCGGAATTACTGCCGGCTATGCGGGAATCTGCCAGAGCGAACGCGCCGTGCTCACCGAACGCTCGACGAACTTGCGGGCGAAGCTGTGTTGAGCCTCCAGCAAGGGGGCGAACGGCGTATCCTTGGCCCAGCCGGCCGCCTTTTCCTGGAGTTCGAGCGCCTGAGTCGCGAACTTTTCGCTGGTCTCGATATACCAGGCCGCTGCCTTCTTGACGCCTTCGAGGTTGAAGACCGATTCGTTGATTTTGCTGAAGGAATCGAAGATTCCCTCGCGGTTGTTTTCTGCCACTATCCTACCTCCGAGGTTTTTGTTCTCTGGTTTGGGTTGCTCGATTTGCTCAGGCGCGGGCGCCGGCGCTTCGGAAACATCCGGGACCGATGCGACCGGATGGGCTTCTTTAGTCTTACTCCGGTTGATGGTCCCTTCCGCTGGTTCGGAAATTTTCGAACGCTGTTCTGGTGCCTGCGATTCGCTTCCGGAACCGTGCCGCTCCGACTTCTTCGGCCGAACTGTCTTGCCCCGTTTGTTTGGAGTCAATCTAACCACCACTCGTCGGCGCATACGGGCAAAAGAGTCACCCTGGCGACCAAAATGCCCAATTGCGCCATTATTCGTCGCGCTCCGCGAGCCACTGGCCGACCTGCGGCCAGAGCTTACCGATCGCCCCGCCACTCACCACCGCCCCGATATGCCCGGTCGGGAACGTGATATTCCGCTTGTCTTCGCTGCCGATATGATCCGGCAGTCCGAGACTCGAGCGTTGATGGACCACGTCGTCGTGTTCAGCCACAACGTTGAGCAGCGGACAGACGATCCGGCCCAGATTTATGGGCTCGCCGCCGACTTTGAAATCGCCCTTGACCAACGCGTTGCGCTTGAACAACTCGCGATGCATTTCGCGATAGATCTGGCCGGCCAGCGGCACGTCGCTGTTCATCCAGCGCTCGAACAGCTCGAACATCTCGGCGTAGCCCTCGCGTTCGCCGTTGCGATAGCGCCCGACATACTTGTCGAGCGCATGATGCATCGGCGCCATCAGGTTGAAGCTGCTGTTCATCATCCAGGCGGGGCAATTGCCGTAAATCCGGGTCACCAACTCGACCGCATCGTCACTGACGAAGTCGATCAGGTTGTAGATCGGCAGGTCGCGGACCCCGAGGTCGAAGGGAACCGTCAAAGTGACCAGGTTTTTGACGTTTTCGCCATGCAACGCGGTGTAAAGCAAGGCCAGAAGCGCGCCGAAGCAGTAACCCATCAGGTGAACCCGCTCGACGCCCTCGTGAAGCTGTACCGCCCGCACCGCGTCCGCCACGTCTCCATTGACGTAAGCGTCGAAGCCGCGCCAGGCATCGTCTCGGTTCGGTGGTATCCAGTCGATCAGATAGACCTCGAAACCCTGCTTGAGCAGACTCTCGATGACGCTCTTGCCGGGTTGCAGGTCAAGGATAAAAGGCCGCTTTATAAGCGCGTAAACGATCAATAACGGCGTCTTGTGACGGCGTTCGGCGGGCTGGTAATGGCGCAGCCGCACCTTTCCGCCCTCGTAGATTACCTCATAGGGAGTGGTCGGCGCCGGATCGCTTGCCGGCGAGCCGAAGCCCTTGCCGAAGGCCTCCAGCGTTCGGACCGCACCCTCCATCCAAAAGCCCGCTATTTCATTAAGCAGCGACACCGGCTTTGCCCTCCCTCGACGAGCGATAGGCGCCCGCGTCGCCGTTAATCGAACGCGAACCATTGGCTTCGAGACTCTTGCGGATAAGGCGCAGCCCGCCGTCCGCCGGATGAGCCGCGGAGTCGAGGCGCGGAGCAGGCGCGATCCTGGTTTCCATGGCGTAGCTGGCCAAGTCGTTGCGTAATTCAGCCAGATCGTCGCGCAATGCGGTCAATTCGTCCCGCGTCGGCAAGCCAATCGCCGGCCACAGGTTACCGAACATCGCCGACATCACCGCACCGCTGGCCTGGCGCAATCGGAGTCCCGACTCCATCACGCTTCCGGTGACTTCGCCGACCATCCGGTTCGAGTACAGCCGATTGGTAAACTCGTTGGCCAAGCCGACCCAGGCGTCATAGGCCTTCCATCCGGCCTTGCGCAGGTCTTCTTCATTGCCTGCGCCGAGTAGCCGTTCGGCCGCCGCCGCCGGCAGGTCGAGCCATGCCGCTTCGCAGAATTTGCCGAATTCTTCAGCCAAAAAGGATTTGCTGTCGGCCATTGATCTACCCCTCTTTTGCGCGCTTCCGAATTCCCAGAAGGAGCGCTTACAGTCCAGTTATCCGAGCGACTCGATTGCTTAAGTCGTCAACCCGGCGGCCACCATGGCCATCGTTAACTCTCGGCTAGCACTGGAATCGGGATTTGCAGGAGGTGTGAGCAATTTCGCTGCCGTTTCACTTCGATTCTTGCCGAGTTTGAGTTTAGGTGGTTGAAGTGTAATTCATGTTAAGCGGCCATCAACGTTGATCGACTTCGCGCTTTGTCGTGCGCATGACCAAATCCGGAGGTTAGCTGCCCAATTCATCAGCAATTGTCGTATGCGCGACACTTCCGCACAGGTGGCAGGGACGGCAGGCGTGGGAAATCGGGATGGCAGGAATGTGCTCGAGGCCAGGACGCTGGGACGGTTGCGCAATCTCTCGTGGCTTAGCCGCGACCAGCTCGAGGGTCTCGCGCGGAGCCTCGAAGCGAAGAAAATCAGGCGGCGCGAGCCCATTTTCTCCGAAGGCGAGGTTTCTGACCGGGTTTACGTACTGATTTCAGGGGTAGCCAAGCTGTCGCTGCTGCATCGCTCTGAAAAAGTGCTGGTGGGGCTGTTCGGACCAGGCGAGGTATTCGGCGTTTCGTCGCTGCTGCCCAACGCCACCCGGCCGTTTCGATGCGAGGCCTTCAGCGATTGCATCGTGGGAGTGGGACGGCCCTCGACCTTCGTCGGCCTGATGCTCGGCGTGCCGCTCGAGCGCTTCAGCCGGACACTCGAAGTTACGGTCGGACGCTGGTGGACGATGCTCCAGCGCTATACGAGTTTCGTTGGCCTGACTGTGCGCGAGCGTTTGGCAGGAGCTTTGCTCGAAATCGGCGCAAAATTCGGCGCCGACGACGCCCGCGGAGTACTTCTGACGCTCAAGCTGACCCATGCGGATTTGGCCGAACTGGTCGGCGCGTCACGTCAGCGCACTACCGAACAACTGATCGAATTCGAAAACCAGCGGATGCTAATCCGGGACGGCCGGCGCCTGATAATCGTCCCTGAGCGTCTGCGCTCGCTCGCAGACTACGACAATGTCCCGGCAGCAGTTCCCGCCGGGTTGCTTGCGCCGCGTGGACGGGAGCCCGGCGCTGAATGAGCAGTGGGCGGCTGGTCTTGCCGCCGAAACCGCGGGAGCAAAGCGCGATGGGATCGAGCCAGTTCGTCAACCTCAACGGCCTGAAACTTCATTACCTGGACTATGGCAACAGCGATAAGCCGCCGCTCATCTGTATCCACGGGCTGAGTGGCAACGCCCATAACTTCGACGCGCTGGCGCCGCACCTGGCGAGCGATTACCACGTGCTGTCGGTCGACGTGCGCGGCCGCGGCGACAGCCAATGGGGTCCGGGCGGCGACTATAACGCGACGACCTACGCCAGCGACCTCGCGAGTCTGATCGATACGCTCAAGTTCGATCGCGTCACGCTGATCGGCACTTCGATGGGCGGGATGATCTCGATGCTCTACGCGGGTGGCTACCCGGAGCGGGTCGCCAGGATGGTGCTCAACGACGTTGGTCCGGAGGTCGACCCGAGCGGCATCAAACGGATCACCGACTATATGACCACCTCGCCGGCCGAATTCGCGAATCTCGCGGAAGTGGCGGCTTACTACCGTGAAAATTACCCGGCGTTGCGCACGATGGCCGAGGCTCCCCTACAGGAGTTCGTCAAATGGGCGGTCAAGCCCGGCCCCGACGGGCGCCTGGTGTGGAAACTCGACCCTGCAATCCGCAACGCTCCGCGAACCGGCAGCGCCGCCCGCCGGCTCGATATGTGGGTCCCGTATGCGAGAATCTCGGCACGCATCCTGGTGGTGCGCGGCGCCGACAGTGACATCCTGGCCCGCGCCACTGCCGACCGGATGCGTGTTGTACTGCCGGAGCAGACCGCGGTCGTCGAAGTGCCAGGCGTCGGCCATGCACCGTCGCTGCTCGAGCCCGAGGCTCTGACCGCCATCAAGCAGTTCCTGGGGCTCTAGACCGCAGAGATGACGTCGCAGCTTCCAACCGCATGAGCGCCGCAATGCGACGTCTCGTCCTGGTGCGTCATGGCGAGACGGTTGGCAATTCCAGCGTTCGTTATCATGGACGTGGTGATGTGGCTCTGTCCGAACTGGGGCAGGCGCAGATGCGGGCGGCGGCGCGATGGCTTCGGGCGAAACTTCAGCGAAACGGTTTCGCACCGGTATTCACCAGTCCGCTGATCCGTGCGCGGGAAGACGCGCACCTTATTGGCGGCCCGCAGGCCACTCCGATTCAGATCGACGAGTTCGCGGAAGTTGATTTCGGACGGTTCGAAGGTCTGACGCTCGAGGAGATCCGCGACCGCTATCCGGCCGACTTCATTCACTGGCGGCGCGACCCGCTGTCGCCCGATTACACCTATCCTGGGGGTGAAAGCCGCAGCGCGTTTGCCGCCCGGGTAATGCGAGGCATCGAGCGGATGCTGCCAATCCTCGAGACCGCTCCGGCGCCGTATGATGCGCTGCTGGTCGCCCATCGCGGCGTGATTCGCACAATTGCCGAGTACCTGAGCGGCGCTGCTCCCGAGATCGGTCTTGGCTCGATCCATCTCCTGCGTGCCGGCACGGGAATCGATCGATGGGAGGCCGAATTGCTCGACGTTACCGAACATCTGGAGCCGCTGTAAGAGACTCCTTCCGCGTCCGCTCGCGAGCCTCATTAGCTAGCCGGGAACCAGTTCAAGCCCCGCTCAGCGTGGCAGGGTCGGAAGCACGGCCCGCAGGCCATTGCGAGCGACGCGAAGAATCCCTTCTCTCTGCTGAATCCCTGGCTATTCAACCTTCAGAACAATCTTGCCGAAATGCTCGCTGGCCTGCATCATGCGATGCCCATTGGCGGCCTCGGCCAACGGCAGCGTACGGTAAATCGGCGGGCGCACCCGGCCGGCCTCGAGGTCGTGGCCAAATCGTGCAATAAAGCCCGCGACGATTTGCGCCTTTTCGTCGACCGATCGGGTGCGCAGGGTGGAGCCGAAAATCCTCAGGTGCCGCCGCAGCACCAGCGAAAGATCGATCTCGCCCTTCGGGCCTTTCATCAGGCCGATCAAGACGAGCCGCCCGCCCTGCGCCATCGCCTCGATATTCGGCATCAGGTAGGCGCCGCCAATGCTATCAAGCACGACATCGGCGCCGCGTTCGCTGGTCGCCGCCTTGACCTTGGGCGCGAACGGCCCCGAGTTGTAATTGATCGCGACCTCTGCGCCGAACTTAAGGCATTGCTTGCATTTGGCATCCGAGCCGGCGGTCACGATGGTTCGCACTCCGGCCAGGCCGAGCAATTGAATTGACGCGGTGCCCACTCCGCTGCCGCCGCCGTGAATCAGCGCGGCCTCGCCGGCTTTCACCTCGGCCAGCATGAAAAGATTCAGGAAGGCGGTCAGGTAGACTTCCGGCAGCGCGGCGGCTTCCTCGTCGCTGAGCGCCGCCGGCACATGCATCGCGGAGCCGTGATGTACCACGGCCTGCTCGGCGTAGCCGCCGCCGGGCAACAAGGCCATCACGCGATCGCCGTCGCGCCATCCCTTGACGTCGGCGCCGACCGCGGCGACTTCGCCGGCGCATTCGAGGCCCAGCACGGGCGACGCGCCGGGCGGCGGTGGATAAAAGCCCTGGCGCTGCATGATGTCGGCGCGGTTGAGCGCCGCGCATTTCACCTTGATCGACAGTTCGGCCGGACCGGGGCGCGGCGCGGCCATCTCACCGATTTTGAGGACGTCCTCGCTGCCGGGTTTTTCGATCACGATAGCTTTCATGGAAAGTCTTTCCTTGCGCCGTTAATGAAAGAGGGCCCGCGCGGGCGAGCCCTCTCGAAAACCGCGAGGTCGCGGAGAATCAGTACTTGTCGATAACCGAAACGCCGACGTTCTGGAAGGTGGTCATCTCTTCCAGCACGCGCGAGGCGCCGTCGAGTCCGACCGTCTCGGTGATCATCAGCTTGGGATTCAACTTGCCGGCATTGACCATTTGCAGCATCGAGGGGTAGCGCGACGCCGGCATTCCGAGCGAAGCCACCAGTTGCAATTCCATCGTCACCATCCGGTCGATCGGCACGGCTACTTCGCCCTTTTCCGCCGAGGTGGTGAGGCCGATCTGCAGCGAGCGGCCCTGCTTGCGCAGGCTCAGAATCGAATTGCGGCAGGTGGTCGCGATACCGAGGGCGTCGACGCCGACGTGGGCGCCACCCTTGGTGATATCGAAAACCGACATCGCGACGTCTTCGCTGCGCTTGGCATTGACGGTGTATTGAGCGCCGAGTTTTTTCGCCAGTTCGAGCTTGCGATCATCGAGATCGACTGCGACCACGTTGGCGCCGACCGCGGCGGCGACGTGAATCGCCGAGAGGCCGATCCCGCCGCATCCGTGCACCGCGACCCATTCGCCTGGCCGCACCTGCGCCCGGTCCACCACGCCGTGATACGAAGTCATGAAGCGGCAGCCCATCCCGGCGCCTTCGAGAAAGCCGACCTGCTCGGGCATCGCCACCAGGTTGGCGTCGGCATTGGGAATTCCGACGTAACGGCCATAGCCGCCCCAGTAGGAAAAGCCGGGCGTCGAGGGGTAGT
>DATEGX010000024.1:0-8865 GCA_035279875.1 Binataceae bacterium (SeqCode) | reverse complement strand
CGAGGAGCGCATCGTCGAATACCAACTCGCCGAAGAGGCCGGCTTCGACGGCATCATGCTCAACGAGCACCATAACGCGCCGTTTTGCATGCAGGCGAAATGCAACATCATGGCGTCGATCCTCGCGGCGGTAACCAAGCGCGTGAAAATCGTCCTGCTGGGCAATCCGCTGCCGATCGCCGATAACCCGGTGCGCCTGGCCGAAGAACTCGCGATGATCGACATGATCTCGAAAGGCCGCCTGGTTTCGGGCTTCGTACGGGGCGGCGGTGTCGAATCGCTTGCTACCAACACCAACCCGGCCTACAACCGCGAACGTTTCGAGGAGGCGCACGACCTCATCATCAAGACCTGGACGGTGCCGGGACCGTGGCGATGGGAAGGCCGCCATTTCCAGCTCCGGGTAGTAAATCCATGGGTCCTGACCTACCAGAAGCCGCATCCGCGCATATGGATTCCCGGGGTTTCGAGCCGCGAAACCATCATTTGGGCCGCGCAGCATCGCTATCCGTATATCGCCCTCAATACCTCGATTGAAGACAGCAAGAAGATCTGGGCGGTCTATGACGAGGCGGCCGAAAAGGCCGGTTACAAAGGAGGATCCGAGCAGCGCGGCTATCTGATCCGCTGCCACGTGCAGGATAGCGAAGAGAAAGCGATCGCCAACGCCCGCCAATTCATGTGGATGCAGGGCGAGTTCACCGGCCTGCAGCATCCAGTATGGGCGGCGCCATCCGGTTACTTGGGACCGTGGGCGCGGCGCGCTTTGGCCGAGGTCCATGTCGGCCGTCGTCCAAATCCGGCAGCGGGTGCGCCCTTCGAAAAGCAGATCCAGCGGATGCTGATTATCGCGGGCACGCCTGACCAGGTGGTCAAAAAGCTACGCGTCATCATGGAAGAGACGCGGCCGTCGATCATGGCGTTGTGGGGTAACGACGGTAAGGTTTCGCACGAGGACGGTAAGAACTGCATCCGTCTGCTGGGGCAGGAGGTGCTGCCACGGCTGCGCGAGTTCGGCAAGGAATTCGGGCTCAACAGCCCGTTCGAAGCTAATACGCCGGTCAGCCTGGCTGACACTCCGTCGAGCCAGCTTACCGCCGCTGCCGGCTAGATTCGCGGGGCGATGATGCGCACGCCGTCCATCGGGGACGCGTGCGCCATCGCTTTCGGGCTTCCCATCCACGGCGGACGGAAAATCACTGCTTGTACTGATGATCTGAAGGCCGGAACGGTCCGTGTAGCCTTGTCCTACCGGCCCCTAGATGTGATACAGATTATTAGACAGCCTTCACTAAACCTTAGGAGGGACTTAACATGGCCGAACTACGGGTCATATCGGCCGACTCCCATATGATGGAGCCGGCAGATCTGTGGGAAACAAGGCTCGATAACAAGTTCCGCGATCGTTCGCCGAAAGTCGTCAAGAACGACAGGGGCAACGGCTATCTGTTCGTCGCGCCGGGTGTCCGGCCGTTTCCGGTAGCCGGCGGCTTCGGAATAGGCAAAAGCGGCGAGGAACTGAAAGAACACCTGAAGAAGGGCTACGAGGCGGCGCGGCCGAGTGGGTGGGACCCGGCCGAACGGCTAAAGGACCAGGATGTCGATGGAGTCAGGGCGGAGGTCATCTACACGACACTTGGGATGCCGCTCTTCGGACTCGACGACGATGAACTACGCCGCGCCTGTTTCTCGGTCTACAACGACTGGGTCGCCGAATTTCGCTCCCATTGCCCGCCGCGTCTCCATCCGATCGCACTGGTCTCGCTCGACGATATTCCGCTGGCGGTCAAGGAACTCGAGCGCTGCGCCAAGATCGGGCTCAAAGGCGCGATGATTTGGGGTGTACCGCCGGACGATAAGCCCTACTACAGCGAACTCTACGATCCGTTCTGGGCGGCGGCGCAGGAACTCAAGATGCCGCTTTCGCTGCACGTTATCACCCAGCGAAATCAGAAGAGCCGCAGAGCGCGAAGCGAGGACAAGCCGCGTGAGGAAAAGCCTCGCGAAGAAGGTGCGCCGATCGTCTTTGGTGGCGTCAAGATGCTGATCGGTACGATGCAGCCGGTTTACGAAGTGCAGCGCACCCTGTCGAGCTTCATTTTTGGCAAAGTCTTCGAGCGCTTCCCGCAATTGCGCATCGTTTCGGCCGAAAACGACACCGGTTGGATCGCCCACTTCATGTACCGAATCGACCATATGTACGGCAAGTTCGGCACGATGCGTGAAGAGACCAAGCTCCAGATGCAGCCGTCGGAATATGTGCGGCGCAATATCTGGGCGACCTTCCAGGACGATGCGATCGGACCGATGACTTACAAGTACTTTGGCGAAAATAATTACATGTGGGCTTCCGATTTCCCGCACACAGATTCCACCTGGCCCAATTCGCTTAAGGTCATCAAGCAGGATTTCAATGGCGTTCCAGAGGACGTGACCCGCAAAATCGTCTTCGAAAACGCGGTTAAGCTTTACAATATCGAACTCAACTGACCATAAATCCAAGGCCACGAAGGTCTGCGCCTTCGTTCAGGAGGTAGTCCGATGGCGGCACAGCAAGTGGTTTCGGCCGACTCGCACATGATGGAACCGGCCAACCTATGGGTCGAGCGGCTGGACGCGAAATTCCGCGACGATGCTCCCCGCGTAATCAATAGCGAAGGCAAGGGCGGCTATGTCTTTATCGCGCCGGGGCTGCCCCCGTTCCCGGTGGCCGGCGGATTCGCCGCGGGCCGCAGCGGCGAGGAACTCAAGCAGTTCATGAAACGCGGCCAGCAGGAAGGCTATATCACTGCGCGTCCGAGCGGATGGGATCCGGTCGAGCGGATTAAAGATCAGGACGTCGACGGCGTGCGCGCCGAGGTGCTCTACACGACGCTCGGAATGTCACTCTTCGGCTTGCATAATCCCGACCTGCAGCGGGCCTGCTTCAAGGCTTACAATGACTGGCTGTCGGAATTCTGTTCGTACAACCCGAATCGCCTGATCGGCACCGCCCTGATTTCGCTCGAGGATATCGAGGCCGGCGCCCGCGAACTCGAACGCGCCTCCAAAATCGGCCTGCGCGGCGCGATGATCTGGGGCGCACCGCCTCGCGAGAAACCCTACACCTCGAAGGAATACGATCCTTTCTGGGCGATGGCGCAGGAACTTCAAATGCCGCTATCGCTGCACGTCATTACCGGCAAAAAGCCGCCAAAGTCCGAGGACGAACAGAAGAAGATCCGCACGGCGCGCGATCAATCGTTCGTCCGCGGCTATATGAACCTGATTCACGAAGTGCAGCGCTCCCTCACCGATATCATCTTTAGCGGCGTGCTGATGCGCTTTCCGAAACTCAAGATCGTATCGGCCGAGAACGACTCCGGCTGGATCGCCCACTACATGTACCGGATGGATCATGCATTCGAGAAATTCGGTGCGCTGATGGCCGAGCCGCTCGATATGAAACCCTCCGAGTACGTGCGCCGAAACTTGTGGGCGACGTTCCAGGACGATCCGATCGGGCCGATGCTGTTCAAGTTCTTCGGCGAAGATAATTTCATGTGGGCCTCGGACTTCCCGCATACCGATTCGACCTGGCCCAATTCGCTAAAGGTGATTGAACAGGATTTCAAAGGCGTGCCCGAACACGTCACGCGCAAGATCATTTGTGACAACGCGGTCAAGCTCTACCGAATCAACCTTAATTGAGATGGAGTGGCATTGATCGAGCCCGGCGGATTGGCGTCTGGCTCCTAACCGGATAGAGGAAGAAGACTCATGGCTTATGATCTCTTGATCAAGAACGGCACGGTTGTTGACGGCACCGGCGCCTCACGGATTCGCGCCGACGTCGCGATTTCCGGCGACCGCATCGCGGAAATAGGCAAGATCAGCGAAGGCGCGCATCGCGTAATCGATGCCTCTGACCTAATTGTGTCGCCGGGCTTTGTCGACCCGCATACCCATTACGACGCGCAGATCTGTTGGGATCCCCTTATCAGTTGCACCTCGTGGCATGGCATAACCTCGGTGGTGATGGGCAATTGCGGCGTCGGTGTGGCGCCGTGCAAACCGGAATCACGTGAAATTGCCGCATGGGACCTGACCAACGTCGAGGCGATCCCTTACGAATCGCTCAACAAGGGCATCACCTGGGATTGGGAGACCTTTCCTGAGTTTCTCAACGCGGCGCAAAAGCGCGGTTCCGCGGTTAATCTGGGCTTTCTCGCGCCGCTCACCCCGTTCCGCCATTACGTGATGGGCAAGGAATCGATGGAGCGCGCGGCCACCGCCGAGGAAACCGCAAAGATCGCTGGTCTTCTGAGTGAGGCTGTCGGCGCCGGAGCGATGGGATTTTCGACTACCACGCTCAAACAGCACATCGGCTTTCATGGCACCCCGCTTGCCTGCCGTCTCGCCAGCAAGGATGAACTCAAGAGCTACGCCAACGTGCTCAAGAGCCATGGCAAGGGCTCCATTGAGGTCGCGCTCACCAAGAAGATTGCGACCGTCTCCGACGATGAGTACGCCCTGCTCGATATGCTGCTCAGCGAGAGCGGCCGTCCGGTGACATGGCTCGCGATGGCCTCGACTCCGCGTCATCCGGAACGGGCACTCGAGACGCTCGATCGCTGCGCGCCGCTGATCCAGCGCGGCGGCATCCCGCAAGTGCTGTGCAAACCGTTCGTGTCACAGCTCGACTTACGGAATCCCTTCACCTTCGCGGACAACGAAGCCTGGGGCCATGTTTTCAATCAGCCGGTCGAAAAGCAGAAGCAGATCTACTCGGATCCCGAGTTCCGGCGCAGCTTCCGCGAAAGCCTGAAGCGTCCGCATCTGTTCACCGGCCGCTGGCATCGCGTGGAAATCCTCGAAGTCAC
Organism: Binataceae bacterium (SeqCode); assembly: GCA_035279875.1. Lineage (GTDB taxonomy): Bacteria > Desulfobacterota > Binatia > Binatales > Binataceae > JAMXLL01. The sequence continues at coordinate 4,003 of DATEGX010000024.1, read as the reverse complement.
CAATCCTGCGCTGAAGCAATACGAGGGCAAGAACGTTGAAGAGGTGGCCGAGATGCGTGGCGCGGACGGGCTTGACACGTTCCTCGACCTGGCGGTCGAAGACGACCTCAACCTGCAGTACACGATGCAGCAGTACCACGAAGACGGCATCCAGCAGCTAATCACCGATCCCCGCACCATGCTCGGACTCAGCGACGGCGGCGCTCACGTCGATATGCTGTGCGACGCCGGGTATGCCACCTACCTGCTCGGGAATTGGGTGCGCAAGCGCGAGGCGATTACTCTGGAGTTTGCAATCAAACGTATCACGTCGGAGCCGGCGGCATTCTTCGGAATCCGGGAACGCGGTCAGTTGAAGAAGGGCTGGAAGGCCGACGTCGCGATTTTCGACTACAACACCGTCAACTCGGCGCGACGGGCCAAGATGCAGAATGACCTGCCGGGCGGCGGACGACGGCTCGTAATGCCGGCCGAGGGTATCGAGTACACCGTCGTTAACGGCAAGGTGTCCTACGAGCACGGCCGCCAAAGCGGCACGCTGGCAGGCGAAGTCATCCGCTCGTAGGCGTCAATTCTCAGGGTTGAAGCGAGGGCGCCGGACGCATTCCGGCGCCCTCCTTTTTTGGATCGATCGAACATTACCGTTTACAGGCGCTACATCACCGTCCAGCCGCCATCGATTACGAAGGGCGCGCCGGTTGCGAATGACGAATCATCACTGGCCAGAAACAGCGCGACCTTAGCGATTTCTTCCGGCTCCGCCATGCGCCCAAGCACCGAAATTCGCTGTATCGCTTTCGGATTAGGCGGCTGACCCTTGCGAATCCGTTGGGCCATCGGGGTTTCAATCGCACCTGGGCAGATGGCGTTCACCCGGATGTTATAGCGGCCGTATTCCAGGGCCGCGACGCGCGTCAATGCGATTACCCCGGCCTTCGAGGCGCAGTAGCCCGCGCCCCCGCGCGCGGCGACCATCCCGGCGATCGAGGCCTGGTTGATGATTGAGCCGCCGCCGGCTTTGATCAGATGCGGCAACGCATATTTCATCCCGAGGAAAACTCCGCGCAGATTGATCGCGATAACCCGGTCGAACTGATCCTCGGTCATATTCGAGACGAAATTCGACTCACCCTCGATGCCGGCGTTATTGTAGACGACGTTGAGGCCGCCGAATTTCGCCACTGTTTCATCGACCATCTTTCGCACGTCTTCCGACTTCGAGACGTCGGCGCGGAGTGCGATCGCCTGGCCGCCGCCCTTGACGATTTCAGCGGCGGTGGCCTCGACTTGCGCAGCGTCGATATCAACCGCGGCGACCTTGGCCCCTTCTTTTGCGAAGATTAACGCCGCGGATTTTCCCATTCCCGATCCAGCGCCGGTAATCAACGCCACTTTGTTGGCAAGCTTCATAACTGATTCCTCCCATAAAACGGTTGCCTTAAGACGGACGCTGGCACCGTTAATGCTCGAATTGTTACTCGCAAGCCAATAGCATTGACGGTAGGCGTATGAAAACCCGAAGGTGCCGAAGGGCGGTGCACGCGCTGGTCGTGATCACGACGCTTTTGGGGTTGTGGGCCGTACCGGCGTTCGCGCAGCAATACAGCCTGCCGGAGCAGCCGTCGCAGGGTCCGGCACCCCGCAGCTATCGTCCGACGCCGGCACCTGGCCGGGTCCCTGAGCTGCCGCCGGGCTCCGACGTGCAAACCCTGCCGCAGATCGCGCCGCAGAGTACCCCGGAACCCCCGGCCGCCTATCAGCCGCCGCCGGTCCAGGCGCAACCGTCGCCGCCCGCTTATCAGGCTCAGCCAGTGCTGCCGGCGATATTTCGCGGATGCTGGCAGGGCAACGTACGCGATCTCGATTCGATTATACGGTTGCCCGGTGCTCCTCCGCTCGGCTACTGGACGACGAAGACTTATCGCTTGTGCTACCGCCGAATCGGCAACGGTCCGTTTGTGTTGACCTTCACCCAGGCCGGGATGGAACAGAACGACATCATTACCGATTCTGAGGGCCGGATGAACCTGTTGTCGAGCAACGGCCGCAGCTACGCCTCGATGCGTTCAGATCTTCACTTTGATGAGTACCGCGGACCGGCTAGTTTCCTGACGCACAGTACCGCGGCAATCGACGAGGTGGCGATGCTCGACTGCCAAATTGAAGCCGACGGTATGCATGTGACGGGCCGCGTCTTTGGACGCCACGACGGGGTACCCTGGTTTCGTGCCCGATGGCATACGGTTTTCGTGCATGTTGGCGAGCCGCCGCGTCAGGTGGCCGCACCGCCCGGCGGCATTCCGGAATAAGCGCCGGCTCAGTGGCGCAGACGGCCGGCGAGGTCGACCCGCGTCCGCAGCACCTGCAACTCATCCGGTGTCGGGCCATCGGTAGTAGGCACCGAGTCCGGGATCACGAGTTCGAATCCGGTCGACCGTTGTACCATCTCAACCGTGACCCCCGGATGCACGGACCTGAGGCGCATCCGTCTCGTATCTTCCGCAAAATCCATAACGCATAGCGGTGTTATGCAGTATTTCGGTCCCCCTCCTCGAATACCCATTCGCGTGCGTGCGTCAGCGCCTCCGCTGCCCCATCCATAGGCGCTGATAAAGTCGCATTTGCTGACAAACAGGCGCGGAGTGTGGCTATTGAGCACTATATAGTAGCGCCCTACGTGAGTGCTCAGGGTGGGAGTGCCGACGGAGCCAGGGCCTCGGAACTTGAGGTGCCGGTAGTCGGATCCGACTCCAATCAGGTTAGTGTTCCCGTAGGTATCCACCTGGACGCCGCCGATGAAGAATACGTTGTTGGACCAGTCCTTTACGCGGTCGAAGCGATGCCCGGTGTCGCTGTACGATTCAGCCCAACGTACCACTCGGCTATCCCAACCGAAGGCCGGCATCGGAATGGTTTCGAGGTGAGCGACGTTCATCCGGACGCCGAGAAAGACCAGATCCATATTCGGGCCATGTGTCAGGTGCGCGAGGCGCACGGCCGCCTCGGCCACCGGCGTCGCAACGCCGACGCGCAGGACTTCGCCGTCATTCAGGTCCCGCGCCAGGAAGACCGCCATCAATTCGGGAATCGAATACTCAGTCGCCATAGTCGCTCCGTCTGGACCTATACTGGAAAGTTGCAAGCCGCCCGTAAACGCCCATAAGCCATTCAGGCCGTAGGGCCCTCGTAGATTGGTTTGGCGCCACACGGACGAGTGCGGAACCGGCGTTGAGTCCACAGCCATTGTTCGGGATATTTACGCACGGCGTCTTCGATCACCTTTTGATAGCGTCGCGTGTTTTCGAGCACGTCGGCATCCTTGTCGGCGGTCTGTTGGCGGACTATCTCATCGGAAATCTCGATGACATGGCTCCGACCGTCGCGCTGACGCACTATAAAGACAGATACCACCGGCGCCCCCGAAATCATCGCAATGCGATCCACTCCGCCCGCGGTCGCCGCCAACTCGCCAAAGAATGGCACCCAGACAGCTTCGGAACGCCTGGCATTTTGATCAAAGGGAATCCCAATTACCTCGCCGCGCCGGAGTGCGCGCAGCATCTCGCGCGCTGCCCGTCGTTGACGAATTATTTTCACTCCTGCCCGCTGGCGAACGAACGTCATGAGCGCTTCGCCTGCCAGAAAGCGTTGCGTGTGATGGACGAGGCTCGTCGGGTATCCGTGCATGGCGTGCGCGGGCGCCAGCAATTCGAAGTTTCCCAGGTGTGCGGCCAGTGCCAGCACTCCCATGCCAGGGTATTTGAGCTGTAATTCGTCCCAGTGTTCAATTCCCTTATAGCCAACGCGGCGAACGAGGCGCCGGTAGAAGAAACCACTAAGCCGAACATATTCCGCGGCACTTCTGCCCAGATTGATATACGAAGCTCGCAGGATTTGTCGACGTTCAGTCGCGCTGCGTTCGGGAAACGCGATCTCGAGGTTGCGCATTCCGATTTCGGTATGGCGGCGGTCCACAAGATAGCCGAGCCATCCGCCGGCCACC
>DATEGX010000023.1:0-4885 GCA_035279875.1 Binataceae bacterium (SeqCode) | reverse complement strand
GTTTCTTCGCCACCGGGGACGCTTTCGCGGCAGAGGTTTTGGGTTTTGCCGGGGGCCTCGCGGCTCTGGCCATGATTGCCGGTCCTCCTGATTTACGGGGCTGCTAAAGCGGCGAAATTATGCCCAAAAGTCGACGCGGATACCATCCTCGCCCATTTATTTGGAAAGCGAAGCAATCCTCAGCCGAGAATCGGATATGCGGAAAGGTAAGGCATCTCGACAAACTCAACTTCCGGGGCTCGGCGGGCGATCTCGTGCTTGATCGGCCCGACGTCGGTCAGTGAAGTCAGCGGGGGCATCCAGTTGTCGTGATGGCACAAAGCGACCTTGCGCGGGCGCAACACCTCTACTTCGCTGGCGATAAAGCCGCCCAGTGAGCCTTGTACCGGCTCTCCGTCGACATTGCCGCGGCCCGCAGCGGCTAACAGCGCAACGTCCGGACGGAGACCGGCGATGATTCCCGACCAGTGGCCAGAAGTATCCTTCCACAGGATCGAACCGCGCGGGGTCTCGATGAGATAGGCAAGAGCGCCGCCGTCGCTGCGCGGATGGCGATCGCTCTCAAGAAGATGGGCCGACACCTCCTTGCCAAGGTCACCACCTGCCAGCATTCGCGTCAACCGCGCTTCCCGCTCGCGACGTTCCTGGCATGAAAGTCCCAGGTCGCCAAGGCAGGATTCTCCCGTCGGCCCCGCCATTGTTGCCCAGATGCATGAATGGAGGCTCGGAAATACCCGGACGCGCACGTCAGGCGATAGATGGACCGGTTCGCCGCCCGCCACAGCGAGGAGTTGGGCGTCCGGGATCGAATCAGAATCGTGGAGCAGTCTGACGGTTTCATACGAACCAACTACCGTTGCGCCGGTACGCTCCGCGATACGTTCTGCTCCCCACAGATGATCGAAATGCGAATGGCCGATAAAGATATAGTCGGCGCGGTCAATATCCGCGGTTGAGATTCCCACCGGCGGAGCGGCCGGGACCCGGTCGATGTAGGCGTCGAGAAATATTACCAAATCATCGATCGTCAGCCGGAAGGTGGAGACGCCGAGCCAGTCGATAGTTATGCCCATAAAATGCGAACCTCCGAGCCCGTAAGCTCAAGATTGCGCCGGCGACTTCGACCCTACAAGCCACGGCGAATGGTCGGCTTACTGCGGGCAGACTGCGAAACGGGTCTGATGAAATGATATTGACGCGATTCGTCAGCGGGATTCCAAATGTAGCCCAGGGTAAATTCAGGAACTAGTCAGACCGGCGAGTGATTGGAGGTGAAGGTGGTGCAGGACCGTTACAAAGCGGTCGCGCTTTCGGCGCGCGAAATCGCCAATCGGCCGGCGCCCGGGTTGAGCCGACGACGCTTCGTTCAGGGATTGATGGTGGGCGGGGTGGCGATCGCTGGGCTGGACCTGTGGCGATGGCCCGCGCTGGCAACGCAAATCGCCGGGCCATTTCCACAGCTTTGGGGCAATAAGTTCGATCTCGTGGTCGAGCGGACTCCGGTTAATTTCACTGGACGTCGGTCGGTCGCCACCACCGTCAACGGCTTGGTGCCAGGGCCGACTTTGCGCTGGCGTGAGGGCGATACGGTGACGATCTCGGTCAGCAATCATTTGTCCGCCGATACGTCGATTCACTGGCATGGGTTGAGAATACCGGCCGACATGGACGGCGTTCCCGGGCTGAGTTTTGCCGGTATCCGTCCCGGCCAGACTTCAATTTATCGCTTTCCGATTCGTCAGCACGGCACCTACTGGTATCACAGCCACAGTCATTTCCAGGAGCAGACCGGCCATTACGGGGCGCTGATAATCGACCCCAAGGGCCCGGACCCGATCGAATACGATCGCGAATACGTGATTTTGCTGTCGGACTGGAGCGATCAAGACCCCGACATCATATTTACTAATCTCAAGCAGCAGAGCGACTACTACAATTACAATCAGCGCACGGCCGGTTCGTTTTTCTCCGACGCCCGGCGAGAAGGACTTGGTGCGACGCTATCCGATCGCCTGTTTTGGGGCCGAATGAACATGAGTCCGGCTGACCTGTCCGACGTCAGCGGCGCGACCTATACCTACCTGCTCAACGGGCACCCACCCGCCGCAAATTGGACCGCGTTGTTCAAACCACGGGAGCGGGTGCGCCTGCGCTTTATCAACGGTTCCTCGATGACGATCTTCGACGTCCGTATCCCGAATTTGCCGATGACCGTGGTGCAGGCCGACGGCAACGATGTCGAGCCGGTGGTGGTTGACGAATTCCGGATCTCGGTGGCGGAAACTTACGATGTTATCGTGCAGCCGCAGGCCGCGTCGGCCTTCACCATCTTCGCGCAATCGATCGACCGCAGCGGTTATGCGCGGGCAACCCTGGCCGCGGTGCCGGGCATGACCGTGGCTGTCCCTCCGATGGATCCCCGTCCGGAGCTCACGATGGTCGACATGGGGATGGCGGAGACCGCTGGCATGGAGAATTCGCCGGCCATGAAGATGAGCGACCACCCAGAGACGGGGCAGCGTCATGCTATGGCCATGGGCGACATGGAGGGGTCGGAGATGCGCGAGATGCCATCTTCAGAAATGGCAGCCGCTCCCTCGACCCCGCCGTCCGCCACACCGAGGCTGGTGCACTATTCCGCTCCACCCGCCGGACAACCGGGTCCGGGCGTCATTCCGATCATGGCGCAGCCGGCTTCATCACCGGTATCGCCAATCGCAACCGAGGCCTTTCAACTTCGAAAAGGGCCGCAGGTCGACAACGTCGCGGCGTATCCAACCGAACGTCTAGACCAGCCCGGCCTGGGATTGAATAACAACGGGCGCCGGGTGCTCACCTACGCCGAACTGCGCGGGCGCTGGCCCGGCACTGATCGGCGGGCTCCCTCGCGCGAAATTGAACTGCATCTGACCGGCAACATGGAGCGCTTCATCTGGGGCTTTGACGGCCGGAAATTTTCCGCCGCCGAGCCGATCAGACTTCAACTCGGCGAACGCGTGCGGATCATCCTGGTGAACGACAGCATGATGAACCATCCGATCCATCTGCACGGACTGTGGAGCGAGTTGGAAAACGGCCAGGGCGAGTTTCGCCCTTACAAGCACACGATCAACGTTAAGCCGGGCGAACGCTTGAGCTACCTGGTCAGCGCCGATACGCCTGGCGAATGGGCCTACCACTGTCATCTGCTCTACCACATGGAAGCCGGGATGTTCCGCAAAGTGATCGTGTCATGAACCGGGCTGGCTGGTGGCGGGTGGCGATAACGGTTGTCGCCAGACTGTGTGGGTTTCGCAGCAAGCGCTTTTTGCACCTGGTGGCGGCGGCCGGGTTGCTCGCGGTCTGCCGAGGCGGAGCGCTAGCGCAGTCCGCTGACGTCGCCAACCCCGGCATCGCGGCGCCGGTCGACTATCTGATGCCAGTGGAAGACAACTCGATCATCTGGCACTTGCTGTTTGACCAAATGGAAGGCCGAACCAATGGACCCGAGAACGAGTTCCGTTGGGACGGTGAGGGTTGGATTGGTAACGACATGAACAAAATCTGGTTCAAGTCGGAGGGCTTTGTCGAACATGGGGTCGCCTCGGATGGCGACACCGAGGCGCTCTACGATCGCCCGATCCCGCGCATGCGGTTTTTCGATCTGCAGGCCGGCGTGCGCTACGACCTCGATTCCGCTCCCGGGCGGACCTGGGGCGCAATCGGAATCGAAGGGCTGGCGCCATACTTTTTCGAATTCGCGCCGACCTTCTACTTCAGCGACAATGGGCGTTTTGCCGGGCGGGTGACCGGGTCCTATGACCTGCTCATTACCCAGCGCCTGATCGCGCAACCCGAGTTCGAAATCAATTTCTACAGCAAGCAGGACCCCGGCCGCGGGGTTGGATCCGGGCTCTCCGACCTCGACGGCGGTCTGCGAATCCGTTACGAAGTGAGCCGCAAGCTCGCCCCGTATATTGGTTTCGCGTACACGCAAACGTTCGGCGAGGCGGCGCAGTTCACTCGCGATGAAGGCGGGATCGTACACGATCCGCGTTTCGTATTCGGCGCGCGGGTCTGGTACTAGCGGACGCGCTCACGCGAGCCAAGCCGGGTCGAAGAAGAAAGGTCAAACAATGGCGTCCGACTTCAAGATCGTGTCCGTGGGCCCGGCCGGGCTCGCTTTTATCTTCGATCCGATTGTCACCGCCTTGCGCGCTGCCGGTCACAACGTCGCGCACCACACGGACTACTCGAATTTCGCCAGGGAATCCGCGGAGGTCTTAAAAACTGCGGAGGTTTTCGTTGCAGTCGGCAGTTTTCCATGCTCGCGGGAGTTTATGATGCGGGCGCCCCGGCTCCACGCCATCGTCTCGCCGTTCATCGGAACCGAGGGCTTCGATGAAGCCGCCGCGACCGCATTGGGTATTGTCGTTGCCAACGGCCAGGCCCCCGAGAATTTCCTGAGCATGGCCGAATCGACCATCATGCTGATTCTTGCGTCGCTCTACGCCTTGCACTGGTGGGAACATCAGCTTCGCGAGAACATTCCACATCCACCACGCGTGCCCGGCCGGATGCTCCGGCACAGAACGGTTGGCTTGATCGGCTTCGGGCAGATCGCGCGAGGAGTGGCGAGCCGTCTAAGTGGCTGGGACCTGCGGATTCAGACCTGCGCTCCGCGCCTTCACGCGCCACTCCCCGCGGGCGTTACGCGCGTAGGACTCGAGGAACTTCTGCGCACGAGCGACGTAGTGTGCGTGCTGGCGAGCCTGAACGCAGAGACCCGGCATATGCTCAATCTCGAACGCCTGCGGATGATGAAGCCCGAGGCGGTACTGATCAACACGGCGCGCGGCGAAATCATCGACGAGACGGCGCTGGTACAGGTCGCCAGCGAGCGGCC
>DATEGX010000022.1:0-3833 GCA_035279875.1 Binataceae bacterium (SeqCode) | reverse complement strand
GACCCACCCCGATAATGAAGCGGCCGTTGGTCAGGCCGTCGAGCGTCATCGCGGTCATCGCCGCCATCGCGGGCGTCCGCGCATGCATCTGCATGATCCCGGCGCCGAGCTTGATTTTCGAGGTGCGCGCGCCGACGAAGGAGAGAAAAGTGATAACGTCCGAGCCGTAGGCTTCACCGGACCATACCGAGTCGTAGCCCAGCCGTTCGGCTTCGAGAATCAGGTCGATCGTGCCTTGCATCCGCGGGCCGGAATAACCGGTGACCAGTCCGAGTCGCATCGAAGTGCCTCCCTGGCGAGCCGCTTGGATGTCGAAAAGCCCGCCTCGCCGATCGAACTATAGCGCGCCGCGCATTGACATAATAAAGCTCCGGCGCTGCCTGACTGCGTGGTCTCGTCGAGGCCGGAATCGAAGATTGCCTTCGACTGGCAGCGTCATTCGTCGATAAGCATATTGCTCGGAAATCGATACTGACCGCATTTCGGCCATGGCTAGAGCGTTTGCCCGGTGCCACCAATCGGTCAAAGATCATGATGAGTTCGATTTAGTCTGAAGATAATCAGGCCGGTTCACCCTGGACGGTGCGATTGGCGGGAGGACCCGATGAGCGTTATCGCAAAGGCTCTGACGCGGAGCGCATGGGAGGCTCTCGGTGGTAACAGGAGCGCCGTGGATTCCCTGGTCTTTGTCGGCTCGGGAGGCTTACCGTCGACCTATCCGGTGACCGATTTTGCCAGCGCGGCAATTGCGACCGCGGCGTTGTCGCTGCTCGAACTGCTCGAAACTTGCAAAGCCAAACCGCAGTCGGCGACGGTAGATCGGCGTCTGGCGTCGCTTTGGTTTGGGATGTCGATTCGTCCGGACGGCTGGAAGTTGCCCGCACCCTGGGACCCGATCGCCGGCGATTATCAAACCAGCGACGGCTGGATCCGGCTTCACACCAACGCGCCACATCATCGCGCGGCGGCCGAACGAGTGCTCGGCAGCCATCCTGATAGAGAGAGCATGGCGCGCGCCGTGGCCGGCCGGCGCAAAGGCGAACTGGAAACCGCGATTGTCGAGGCTGGCGGATGCGCCGCGGAAATGAGAACGGCGGCCGAATGGGCGGAACATCCGCAAGGCCGTGCGCTCGCCGCCGAGCCCCTCGCACATATCGCCACCGGCGAAAATGGTCAGCCTCCGGCCTGGCAGATTCCGGCGGCGCGCCCGCTGCAGGGTCTTAAAGTCCTCGACCTGACGCGGGTGCTCGCCGGTCCGGTGGCGACTCGTTTCCTTGCCGGTTACGGCGCTGAGGTCCTGCGGATCGATCCCCCGGGATGGGACGAGCCGGCCATTGTCCCGGAGGTCACGCTGGGCAAGCGATGCGCCCGGCTCGACCTTCGCCGCGCCAACGATCGTAAGGTCTTCGAGCAGCTTTTGTCGAAGGCCGACATCCTCCTGCACGGTTATCGCGCTGGCGCGCTCGATGGCCTCGGTTATGACCCTGCCAGGCGCCGCGCCTTGTCACCGGGACTTGTCGACGTCTGCCTGGATGCATACGGATGGTCCGGGCCGTGGTCGCAACGTCGAGGATTTGACAGCCTGGTGCAGATGAGCGCGGGCATTGCCGAGGCCGGTATGCGTTGGCGCGCAGCCGACAAGCCGGTGCCGCTTCCGGTGCAGGCGCTGGATCACGCCACCGGCTATCTCATGGCCGCGACCGCCATCCGCGGCGTGACTCGACGGTTGATCCGGGGAAACGGCATGGAGGCGCGCCTTTCGCTGGCCCGGACCGCGAAGCTGCTGGTCGAGGCCGGCGCGGGTCACACTGCAGAAGCGTTGGCGCCGGAAACATCGGCGGACTCTTCCTCGACCATCGAAAACACGGATTGGGGCGCGGCGCAGCGCCTGAACCCGCCGATTATGATCGCCGGCACGCCGATACGCTGGGACTATCCGGCCAGCAAACTCGGCTCAGCCGAGCCCGGCTGGCGGTGAAACCGAGGGCCGCGCTTCGAGCAGCAGCATCCCGCCGGTCAGCACCATCATCGGCACCAGCGAAGCCGGCCAGATCGCCGGCACCTGATGAATCAATTCGGGCGCCAGACAGATCGCGAGCAGAACAATGCCCGCAGCCAGCATGCCTCGGCGTTGCGCCCCTTCGATAACCGCTCGATACGCGAGCAGGATAGCGAACAGGTAGGCGGGATCGAGCAGCGGGAATTCGTGCGCCCCGGAAAGCGGCGAAAAGATCAATCCCGCCGCGACCCACAGACCGAACACCAATCCTTCGCGGCCGGCATTCGAGTCCCGGCTATGCAGTGTCGCGCGCAGCAGTATCGCGGCCATCGCGGCTCCGAGCGCGATACTCAGCGACGCCCTCGCCCACAGTGGCGGCCATTCTTGATGTGTCAGCCACGCCGACGCCAGGTAAGTGAACTCCAACAGGTGCGCGCCATAGCGCAGCGGAAATTCGCGCCGGAAGTTTTCCAGCACGAGGTTCGCTATTACCGGGCTGAACCGGAAAAACTCGAGCCAATTCGTTGGCCCGGTGGCGACGATGCCGAGCAGCGCGAAGCCGGCGGTCCATCCCAGTTGACGCCACCGCCGGCGAATCAGCAAATAACCGCCCAGAATACCCGGGTAGAGTTTGAGCAAGGTGGCAACCGCCAGGCATAAGCCCCCCGCTGCCGGGCGGCCGCGCCGCGCGGCCAGCCAGAATCCGGCCAGCGCCACCAGCAGCAACGGGGAACATTGTCCGAGGAACAACAGCAGCCGGAACGATTGGGCGGACAACGCAAGCGCGATCGCGGCCAGCGTCGCCGCCAATTCGAGCGGCGGCGCACAGCTTCGCGCCAGCATCAATATCGCGAGCACCACGCAGGCCACCTGCAGCCATTCCCAGATCGTATGCGCGGTTTGCGGACCGAAGCGGGCCAGCCATGCGGTGCTCTCGACGAAAAATGGCGTGTAATTGCAAAACGGCGTCCGGACGACGCCCGGACGTACATAGCCTGAGGCCGGCACCTCCAGCCAAAGCGGCTCTCCGGCCGCGTACTCGGCGGCCCATGCGTAGTAGTGATTGAAATCGAAGGTTATGTAACGCGACGAAAAATGCTGAATACGCGTAACCGTGGTAGTCGCGGCGACGATCAGCAGAACCGCCGCCGCTGCCAGCCAGTACGTTCGAGAAACTGTGATTTGACGCAGCGTGCCCGCCGGCGGCTTCAATGGCCCAGGCTGCGGCGCTCGCGTTCGGCCAGTTCCAGGTCCGAGTCGACCATCATCTCGACCAATTGATGGAACCTGACCCGCGGTTGCCATCCGAGGACGCGGCGCGCCTTGCTTGAGTCGCCGATCAGGATATCGACCTCGGCCGGGCGGAGATAACGTTCATCGGTCTCGACGCACTTGCGCCAGTCCAGCCCGACGCGATCGAAGGTAAGCTCGAGAAATTCCTGCACCGAATGATTTTCGCCGGTCGCGACCACGTAATCGTCGGGCTTCTCTTGCTGCATCATGAGCCACATCGCCTCGATGTAATCGCCGGCGAAACCCCAGTCGCGCAGGGCGTCAAGATTGCCCAGCGACAGCTTCTCCTGCAGACCGACTTTGATACGAGTGGCGCTGCGCGTGATCTTGCGGGTTACGAAATTTTCGCCGCGCCGAGGCGATTCGTGGTTGAACAGTATGCCGTTGGCCGCAAACAGCCCGTAAGCCTCGCGATAGTTGACCGTCTGCCAATGGGCGTAGCACTTGGCGCAAGCGTAGGGGCTGCGCGGATGAAACGACGTCGTCTCGCGCTGCGGGGTCTCGGCGACCTTGCCGAACATCTCCGATGAACCCGCCTGGT
>DATEGX010000021.1:0-25533 GCA_035279875.1 Binataceae bacterium (SeqCode) | reverse complement strand
TGACATCCCGGCCAGTCCGCCTGGCGTAGCGCTGGACCATCTCGTCACGCGTCATAAAGCCGGGACGCGCCGTATGCGCGTGACCTTCGCTCAAATCCAGCAATTCGGTCGGGTCCGAAGCCTCGCGCCAATAATTGAGCGCAATCCCGAGGTCAACCAGGGGGTCGCCCAGCGTCGACATCTCCCAATCGAACACACCGACCACGCGGCCGGAATTGTCCGGCGCGAACATCACGTTGTGCAGGTAGAAGTCGTTGTGCAGCAGCACCGGGGTCTGCGCCGCCGGGATATTTTCAAGGAACCAGGCGCCAAGCTTGTTCATGAGCGGGACTTCGCCGGTCTTGGCTTTTTCCCAGCGGTCCATCCAGCCGGTTATCTGCCGGCGAACGAAGCCATCGGGACGGCCCAAACCGTCGAGCCCGAGCTTCGGGTAGTCGACCTTGTGCAGATCGGCGAGTGCGTCGACGAAGCCCTCGGACATCCGGCGAAAGGTCTCGGAATCGGTCGTGATTCCGGGCGGCAGCGGCCGCCGATTCGGGATGACGAAGCCGCTGCGGCGCTCCATCACAAAGAACGGTGCGCCGATGATTGACGGATCGTCGCAGAACAGGATTGCCCGCGGCGCCTCCGTATAAGCCTCCCACAGCCGCGAGAGCACGCGGTATTCGCGCGCCATATCGTGCCCACCAGGCGGCAACGGGCCGAATGGGGGACGCCGCACGACCCATTCGCGCCGCGCGCCAAAGCGGAGCAGGTAGGTCAGGTTGGAATGGCCGCCGCGAAATTGCAGGACCTCGAGCGGCTCGCCGGCATCCTCCACGCGATTAGCGCGCAGGAAGCTGATCAGCTTGGGCCAATCGAGCTGTTCTTCGTCGCGGACCTCGCCGAACTCGGGGAGCGGCTGGTCGCTGTCTTCGATTTCTTCGTGCGCCATCGTAATTCCCGGGAGGGGCTCAACGGCCGGCCCCGCCGATGCTCGAAAAGAGATGCCGAAACTATTGCTTCCAACGGCGGCATTCACGCCGCGCGATAGTCATGCGATGAACTTCGTCCGGGCCGTCGACGATACGCATCGACCGATTCTCGCGCCAGAAACGCGCGATCGGGGTGTCGTCGCTCATTCCCATCGCACCGTGCAACTGGATCGCCTTGTCGAGCACGTTCATCACCATGTTGGCCGCCATGACCTTGATCATGGCGATCTCCTGGCGCGCCTCCCGCTTGCCCACCGTGTCGATCTTCCACGCCGCGTTCATCACCAGCAGCCGGGTCGCGTCGATCTCGATGCGCGAATCGGCGATCCATTGCTGCACGTTGGCCTTGTCGGCGAGATAACTGCCATGCGTGTAGCGGGTATTGGCCCGCTTGCACATCAGCTCGAGCGCGCGCTCGGCAACCCCGATATTGCGCATGCAATGGTGAATGCGGCCGGGACCGAGCCGCGCCTGCGCGATTGCGAAGCCGTCGCCCTCGCGTCCCAGCAGGCTGGTCGCGGGAACCCGGCAGTCCTTGTAGACGATCTCGCAGTGGCCGCCGCCGCCCGCATGGCCCATCACCGATACCGGCCGAATCAGGTTGAATCCGGGCGCGTCGGTCGGAACGATTATCATGCTGGCGCGGCGATGCGGCTCAGCCTGCGGATCGGTCACGACCATCGCGATTGCGAAGCTCGAGCCGATCGCGTTGGAGGTGAACCATTTGTGGCCGTTGATAATGTAGTCGTCGCCATGGCGCACGGCACGGGTCGCGAGCTGGGTCGGATCGGAGCCGGCGGTTTCGGGCTCGGTCATCGAAAAGCAGGTGCGCATCTCGCCTTCGAGACAGGGCTCGAGCCAGCGTTTTTTCTGCTCGGGGGTGGCGAAATCGGCCAGGATTTCCATGTTGCCGGTATCGGGGGCCATGCAATTGAAGGCGCGGGCGCCGATCGAGCTGCGGCCCATGATCTCGCATAACGGGGCGTATTCGGCGACTTTGAGCCCGCCCGGATGATCGTTGGCCGGCAGAAAGAGGTTCCATAGGCCCGCGGCCTTGGCCTTCTTGCGTACGTCCTTCAGGACTTGGGGCTCGATATGCTCCTTGCCCGGCTGGTTCATCTCGTCCTCTACCCGCTTTTCGATCGGATAGACGTTTTCGTTCATGAAATCGGAGACTTGCCGCTGAAGGTCCCTGACCTTCGGTGAGAGTTCGAAGTCCATTGGTTGCCCTTGCTCCTGTAGGGAGGCTATTGCCAGCCCCGCCCTAATGCATAATCCAGCACGGCGTCATAAGAAAGTCTCCGGCCACCGCTGGTATTAGGTGCACCTCTCGCTTCGCTCGCCGGCGAACACTCCGGTACCCTCGTCGCCCTTTGTTTTGTTGGGCGTCTGTTTTCTTTCGGCTGTGTTCCAGCGATACTCGCGCATCGGCCTGCATTATTGGGGAGAACCGCCGATGCGCTGCTCCAAGTGCGGATTTGAGAACCCGGCCGGCATGAAATTCTGCGGGAAGTGCAGAACGGCGCTCGGCCTGACCTGCCCCAATTGCTCGTTCGAAAATCCTGCCGGATTCGATTTCTGTGGCCAGTGCGCCGCGCCGCTTCATGACGGCGACGGTGTTACCGGCGGCAAAGTAACTGCGGCGAAGCCGGCACCGGCCCTGCGCGTTGTTGCGGAAGACGCCTCAGCGCCGCTCGAGGGTGAGCGCAAGATGGTCACAGCGCTGTTCGCCGATATCAGGGCTCGACCGAGTTGATGGAAGACCTCGACCCCGAGCAGGCGCGCGCGATTATCGATCCGGCGCTGAAGCTGATGATCGAGGCGGCGCGGCGCTACGACGGTTACGTGGTGCAATCCACCGGCGATGGCATCTTCGCGCTGTTCGGAGCGCCGGTGGCGCACGAGGACCATCCGCAACGGGCACTCTATGCGGCGCTCAGGCTGCAGGAGGAGCTGAAACGCTATTCGGCCAAAGTGCTGGCCGAAGGCGGCACGCCGATTCAGGGCCGGGTCGGGATCAATACGGGCGAAGTCGTGGTGCGCTCGATTCAGACCGGTGCGAGTCAGGTCGAATACGCGCCGATCGGACACACCACCAACCTCGCCTCGCGGATGCAAACGGCGGCTCCCGTCGGTTCGATCGTGGTGAGCGAGAATACCCGCAGGCTGTGCGAGGGCTACTTCATTCTGAGGTCGCTGGCCGCAACCAGGGTCAAAGGCGTCAGCGAGCCGGTCAACGTTTACGAGGTGACCGGGCTGGGGCCGCTACGCACGCGGTTGCAACGCGCGGCCGGGCGTGGGCTGACCCGGTTCGTCGGACGTGAGCGCGAGATGGATGCGCTCAGGCATGCCGCCGGACTCGCGCGCCAGGGGCACGGGCAGATCGTCGCAGCGATGGCGGAGCCCGGCGTCGGCAAGTCGCGGCTGTACTTCGAGTTCAAGGCGATTTCGCAGACAGGCTGGATGGTGCTCGAGGCTTATTCGGTCTCGCACGGTAAGGCGTCGGCCTATTTGCCTCTGCTCGAACTCTTGCACGGCTACTTCAAGATCGCGAGCGGAGACGATGAGCGCACCCGCCGCGAAAAGGTGAATGGGAAAGTTGTGACCTTGGATCGGACGCTCGAAGACACGCTGCCTTACCTATTCAGTCTGCTCGGCATTGTCGAGGGCGATGACCCGCTTGCGCGGATGGACGGGCAATTGAGGAAGCGGCGGACGCTGGAGGCGATCAAGCGGATCCTCCTGCGCGAGAGTCTCAATCAGCCGCTGATGGTGATCTTCGAGGACTTGCACTGGATCGATGAGGTGACCCAAGAGTTCCTGAACCTGCTCGCCGACTCATTGGGCACCGCGAAGTTTTTGCTGCTGGTCAACTATCGTCCGGAATACTCACATCAGTGGAATAGCAAGACCTACTACACGCAATTGCGTCTCGACCCGCTGGGCAAGGAAAGTGCCGGCGAAATGCTCCTGGCGCTATTGGGCGACGGCAAGGATCTGATTCCGCTCAAGCAATTGATCGTCGACAAGACCGAAGGCAACCCGTTCTTCCTGGAAGAAATGGTGCAGGTGCTGTTCGACGAGGGTGCGCTCGTGCGCGACGGGGTGGCGGCGAAGCTGACGAAGCCGGCCAATGCGCTCAAGATTCCGCCGACGGTGCAAGGGATTCTAGCGGCGCGCATCGACCGCCTGCCCGCCGATGCCAAAGAGCTACTGCAAACGCTGGCGGTCATCGGCCGTGAATTCTCATTATCGCTGATTGGAGCGGTGGTGACGAAATCGGATGACGAACTCAACCGGCTGCTCAATGACCTGCAACTGGGCGAGTTCATCTACGAGCAGCCAGCCTCCGGCAATATCGAATATATTTTCAAGCATGCACTCACGCAGGAGGTCGCTTACAACTCGCTCCTGACCGAGCGCCGCAAGCTTCTGCACGAGCGCGCTGGGATGGCGGTCGAATCGCTGTTCGCTACGAGTCTGGCCGATCATTACGACGACCTCGCGCATCATTACGGTCGCAGCGGCAACGCGCTGAAGGCGGTGAACTACCTGCGGTTGGCCGCGCAGCAGGCGATGGATCGTTCGGCCTATGTGGAAGCCGAAGGTCAGCTCGCCGTCGCTCTCGAGTTAGTCCAGACGCTACCAGGTGATCCGGAGCGAGCTCGAACCGAGCTTGCATTGCTGGTTATTCAGGCCCGCTGCCGGACTTACCTTGGCAGTTCTTCAGCGGCTGTCGAAATCCTGGAGCAGGCGCGCGAAGTCTCCGAGAAGGTTGGCGACGACGTCAGCCGTTTCGAAATTGTGCGCTCGCTCGCGCGCGCATATCGGGTCAGAGGAGATCAACAAAAATTTCGCACGCTCCTTGAGGAACTTCAGGGAATCGCGATGCGGGCAGCCGACGCGGAATTGGTCGCGCGTGCGCGGTGCGAGCTCGCAATTGCGTCCACGTTTGAGGGGAACTTCATCGCAGCCTTAGAAGAGTGCGAAGCTTCCGGTCGGGACCGCGCCGTTTGACGCAATAGATTTTTGGACGACTAATAGCTGGGCGTTGTGTTTTTTGGGCTATCCGGAGCGCGCCCAGGCCAGTAACAGGAAATCGCTGGCCATCGGCCGCGAAGTAACGGCCTCCCCCGGGGATTTGGCTTTGGCGCTGGCCTTTTCTGCTCACCTCAGCCTGCTGCTCAGAGATGCGAAGACTGGTGCTTCGTACTCCCGCGAAGCCGTCAGGCTGGCCAACGAACACGGTTTTTTGATGGGAGTTCCGGTGGCCTTCATCCACGGTAGAGCCCTGGCGCAGTTGGGACAGATCGAAGAAGGGCTCTCGGAAATGCTGCGATGGCAGACTTACGCGAAAACCGCTGGGCAGAATACGGCATTCTACACCTCTCCAGGAATCGCGGAAGCTTATTTGGCAGCCGGCCGCCCACGGGAGGGACTCGGGGCGGTGAATGAGGGGCTCGAAATGGTAGAGCGCACCGGCGCCAGGATATTTGAAGCCGAAATGCGAAGGCTCAAAGGCGAGCTTCTATTGATCGGCGACCAAAGTACGGTAGTGGATGCCGCCCGTTGGTTTGGTGATGCGATCGCAGTAGCGCGCCGGCAAGGCGCCAAATCGCTTGAGTTGCGTGCGACGATGAGCCTGGCGCGCCTGCTCATCAAGCAAGGCCATCGCGACGAAGCCCGCACGATGCTCGCCGAAATCTACAACTGGTTCACCGAGGGCTTCGACACCGCCGACCTGAAGGATGCAAAAGCACTGCTCGACGAACTGGGCGAGTAGCTCCTGGTTTGAGGCGCGTCCGAACTCCCGCCTCAGCTTAAGAATCGGCCACGTTCGTTGCGGAAAATCGATTCCCGCGTGCGCCCGGACGTGCTCTTTTGTTGACCGCTAGCTACTCCATAATCCAGTTCGGCGCGGCCGGAAAGCCTCGGCGCGACGGCTCCAGGTGCCCGCTAAGTACGAAATCCGCCGGCTTCGCGATCGAGACAGCGGGCGTGCTTAGTGGCACAATAGCATCAACCTGGCAGCCTCGACGTGCCGGGTTGTCAGACGTTCCGCTTCCGATGGAGGGGCTTCCATGACTTCGCTGTCCAAAGGTATCGAACCTGCCACGCGTGCTTTCCTCGACTCGGTCAACGCCAACCAGGGTCCGCAAATCTACGAAATTCCGGTCGAGCAGGGCCGTAAACTGTTTGCTCAGTTACAGAATCTGCCGGTTAACAAGATTCCGGTCGAAATCGAGGATCGAACGATCCCGGCCGGACCGAAGGGGCGGCAGGAAGTTCGTATCCTGCGGCCCAGCGGCACCCGTGGAACGCTGCCCGTATTGCTATACACCCACGGCGCAGGATGGGTTTTCGGCGACGAGGATATCTACGACCGGCTGGTGCGCGATCTGGTCGCCGGCAGCGGCGCCGCGATGGTGTTCGTGAAGTTCTCGCGTTCGCCCGAGGCGCGGTATCCGGTCGCGATCGAGGAGGTCTACGCCACGCTGAAATACGTGTCGGAAAACGGCCCGGCGCTCAATCTGGATCCGACCCGGCTGGCAGTCGCGGGCGACAGCGTTGGCGGCAACATGACCGCGGCGCTGACGATGCTGGCCAAACAGCGTGGCGGGCCGAAAATCGGCCAGCAGGTGCTCTTCTATCCCGTGACCAACGCTCACTTCGATACGGCGTCCTATCGGGAATTTGCGACCGGACATTTCCTGACTCTCGAGGCGATGAAATGGTTCTGGAACCAGTATTTGCCGGATGAGGCCAAGCGCCGCGAGCCGACCGCGTCGCCGTTGCAGGCTACGATCGAGCAACTGCAGGGTCTGCCGCCCGCACTGGTAATCAACGGCGAATACGACGTCCTGCGCGACGAAGACGAGGCCTACGCTCACAAGCTAATCGAGGCCGGCGTGCGGGTGACGGCAGTGCGCTTTCACGGCACGATCCACGACTTCGTAATGCTCAACGCGCTGGCCGAAACTCCGGCTACGCGGGGCGCGATCAATCTCGCCTGCGACCATCTTCGCCGATTTTTCGCGCAGCCGGCCGCCCCGGCGTGAAATGTGACGATGCGCGGGTAGCGGCCGGCTGTAACTTTGTGCGCCTATCTGCTAGGTGAATCGGTCAACGGAATTTCTTGCGCCCGGAGGCGAAAAAATGGACCTTGCGAGACCTCAGATTGACGTCGGCCTGTTTACCCATAACAAGCTTCAGCCAATGCAGGCCTTTTACGGCGATAAGCTCGGGCTCAAGTTTGAATCCGTTATGCCGGTCGGCGGCGGTTTCCGGCAGCATCGCTACCTCTGCAACGGTTCGGTGATCAAGCTGATGGACTCGCGCGAGCCGCTGCGTCCGCGCCGTCCGGGCGGCTACGAAACCTTGATGCTCGCGATGCCGGCCACGACCCAGGCCGAAGCCTTGGCCGACCCCGACGACAACACTATCGAAGTGGTGCCGCCCGGCCGCGACGACGTGAACCAGATCGAAATTCGGGTCGGTGTGAGCGACGTCGGCGAGTTTGGCGAATTTTATACCAGCGCTTTCGGCGCCGTCTCGATCGGTCATGACCGTTACCGGATCGGCGAGACCATTTTCGGCGTCTATCACGAGCCGGAAATCCATCGCCCGAAGCTGGCGCCGTTCGCCAACCCGCTCGAAGTCGTGCAGGCCATGGCCGAGTTGGGCATTCAATACGTAACTGTGCAGGTAAGGAATTGCGATGCGGCCTTTGAGGCGTTGAAGGCGGCAGGGGCGGCCGTGGCTGTTCCGCCAGCCAATTTCGGCACCGTCGCACGAATCTGTTTCGTGCGCGATCCCGACGGCAATTTTATCGAAATTGCGCAGCGCCCTCCCGCTTAAGTCTCACTGACCTGAGCGATCTATCGAAGGCCGGCACTGTGATGGTGCCGGCCATTTCTTCGGCCAAAAGCTTAAACCGGGTCTGAGGCTCAGGCCCAGCGGAAGCGGGCACGGTTGCGCGGCGCGCGCGATCCGGAGCGATACAACGTCACCGGCTTGGGGGCGGTGACCTCCGGCTGGTCGAAACCTTCGACGATTTCACGCTCGAGCGTGATGCCCAGGGTCCGCTCGATGCGGCCGAGCGAGGCCCTTTCCTCTGGCGTAACCAGGCTGATCGCATGGCCCTCGCGGCCCATCCGGGCGGTCCGGCCTATCCGATGGATGTAATTCTCCGGCTCCTCGGGCATGTCGAAGTTGATGACATGCGAAACCCCGGGAATATCCAGTCCGCGCGCCGCGACGTCGGTTGCCACCAGCACGCGCCAGGTGCGTTTGCGGAAACCCGCCAGCGCCGCCGTCCGTTGGCTTTGCGACAGGTCTCCATGAATCGCCACGGCGCGAATGCCGCCATGCTTGAGCGTGCGGGTTACGCGGTCCGCGCTGGTCCGCCGGCGGGTGAAGACAATTGCGCTTTCGACCTCCGGCCGCTTGAGGATCGCAACCAGGACCGCTTCCTTGTCGAGATGAGTCGCCGTGCATAGCGTCTGGCGAATGGAGGCGGGCGGGGCCGACATGTCGCCCACCGTGACCCGCTCGGGCTTGCGCAGGAATTCGCGCGCCATCATCTCGGATGCCGTATCCATCGTGGCGGAGAACATCAGGGTCTGCCGCTCGTGCGGCACCAGCTTCATGATTCTGCGCACCTGCGGCAGAAAGCCCATGTCGAGCAGGCGGTCGGCTTCGTCGATTACCACCGCCGAGACCCGCTTGAGCGAGAGCAGCTTGCCATTCTCGAGATGATCGATGAGACGTCCCGGACAAGCGATTATAACCTGGGCGCCGGAGCGCAACTCTTCGGCCTGACGGCGCATCGATTCGCCGCCCACGATAACCGCGGCACGCAGGTTGGCGTGGCGGGCGAGCAGGCGGAATTCGCGCGCGACCTGGGCCGCCAACTCGCGGGTCGGCTCGATCACCAGCATTGCGGGCCAGGTGACGCGCTCGCGATGCAGCCGGTCGATTAGCGGGATCAGAAACGCGGCGGTTTTGCCGCTGCCGGTCTCGGCGGTGGCGACCACGTCGTGGCCTTCGAGGATGAGCGGAATTGCTCCCGTTTGGACCGGAGTAGCCTGATGATGGCCACGGTCGCGAATCGAACGATGAACTTCAGGAGAGAGGGTAAAAGAGGAAAAAGACATACTTGAATAGACCGAGGCCGCCAGACCGCGCCGCTGCCGGCTGTAACGAATAGCGGGTGAGAAGTTGTTCCGAAGCGAGGGCGCCGGAGGCGTTGGCGCTTGTTTTTCTCATAACTGAGTTATACCGCAGCTTATACCTCGGGCAGGCGCGAGGCAACTAGGCCGCAGATGCATCGCCTGACAGCCAAATTCACCTTTACTGCAGTCGTAGCGTTCGATGCACGGGCTTTATCCGTTAAAAGACGCTGATTGTCGTAGATTGGCCCAAATGCTCCAAGTTACCGTTGTTAACATACCTGACGAACCGCGGTTCGCGCTTGAGCGACGCGGCAAAGACGAAATTAGCCGCGTTCGCACTAGGGTACTGCGCAACGTCCAGCGCGCAACGCTGCATGGTCACATTCGGAAGAGCGTCGAAGTTGGAGCGGAGATGTTCACCGATGCTTGGGTTGCTTACACGGGCAACAATCCCGACTACGCATACAATGTGATCGACCATGCGGAGAACTACGCAGAAGGTCGCGTTCACGTGAACGGCATCGAGAATTTCTGGTCGCTCTTGAAGCACTGCCTCAGGGGAACGTATGTCGCGGTGGAGCCGTATCGCTTGTTTCGTTATCTCGATGAGCAGGTTTACCGCGTCAATAATCGTAAAGCCTCAAGCGCGCTTTATTTCATCGGAATCGGAAATACATGACTGGTCGCCGTCTGACTTGCACAGACCCAAATGGCCAAGGCCCGCTTTCTCCCGCACCCTTATTGGCCTAGGCAGTGGAGAGGCAGGCGTCGGCGTCGTAGGCCGGCGCTATGAGATCAGACAATAAGCTCGGCAACTTGCGATTCGAGCCAGATCAGGCATTCAAATAATCTCCGCGCTTTCGCGCGCAAGGCGCTGAATGCTTCTAAACGAGCGTCCCCTCGCCTCAAGTCGAAAGAATCGAAAAGCAAATAACTAGCTCTGTGGCAATAGCTGTTGGACTTGATTGAGTAGCGATTCTCGGGGCAGTCGCCTGAATTGAAAATGCGGCCTAATCAGTTCTGTCGCACCACGATGGAGCGTCCCTGTTTTGTGCCCGTGCTTTAATTCGGCCATACGCCGATAGCTCCAACTCATTAGATCTGCTACTTGCAAAGCCGGATACGATTTTTTTTCGCCAAACGCGATGGCTCCCATGTGCGATGCTTTCGGATGATTCCCCTTTAGTTGGGCATAACCTTTTAATGCGTTACTTTGAAAATCATTTTGCTCAAACATAAAAGCAATTGTTTCATTCACGGATAGGACTTGCATATCCACGCATTCCATCACCAGCTTAATACAGGCCCCTGCTAGAATTTGATAAGGTATGTCGAATAGCATCCTCGGAAACTCTTTTAATTCCGTTTCCGGTAAATGCGGTCTTATCAAATCTGCCGCTGCAAACCAGTCATCCGTAGCGACGTGAATGCCCATTCCAGTCAAATCATCATTGACTGAAGATAGAATTGCGACCATGCGGTCTGTCAACCGCCGCGCCTTCTCTACTGTCCACCCTTTGTACGTCCGGGTAATACCAGGATTCATCGACTCGGCTTCGGTGGCGTGGTAATGCGTCGCATGTTCTTCGTAAAGAACTCTCCACCAGTGTTTTTCAATCTCTCGCCAGCATAGCGCGGGGGCTATGTAGCCTCCGACGACAATGACTTTTGATCTACCTCCAGCATCGGTACCGCTTTCGTCGCAGTAAACTTCAAGATCAAGCACGGCTCTTAGTCGATCCCCCGACCCCGAGGGATGCAACATTGGAAGTAGCCGCTCGATTGTCTCGCGGGTGGAATCGCCCCCAAATTTTTCCATCGACCATCGGAAGAGCATTTATACACCCTCCCGTTGGTTCATCAAGTATGTTAAATCCCCAATCAGAAGCCCAATAAAGCGACAGGCTCCCGCTTCTTAAGCGGGAGCCTGCAACTAGAATTGGTCGGACGGACTGCTACGGACGGACGCGAGTGATGGGCTGATCCACTATGTCGGACGGCTTGCGGCCGTGCTCTTCGGCGTTATCCTTGTAGTCCTGGATCGCCTTCATGATCGCCTGTACGGACGAGCCGAACAGCGCCTCGCGCCGCTCCGACGTCCACTTCTGCGAAAACTCGATTGGCACGGCCGAGTCCTGGAACTGCGGCGCGACGTAGCGCGCCATCAACTCGAACGAATGCAGGGTCTTTTCCCGGGTCGCCCATTCCTGCGCGAGCAGTAGCATCCCGCCGAAACCGCCGCCCGAAGCTTCCCACACTTCCTTGATCCGCGCGATCGCGTCGTCCGGAGTGCCGACGATCGCGCCGCCGCGCGCGACCATCCGATCAGCGGTCATCTCGTTGGTCGGCTGACCCGGATATTCCTCGAACTGAATCTTGGCCGCGAGCGTATCGACGAAGTATTTCTGAATCCAGGCGTTGCATCCTTCGCGAATATCGTTGAGCGCTTCCTCGCGCGATTCGGCCAGGTGCATCGGGAAGACCAGGCGCCAGTTGTTGCGATCGACCGTCTTGCCGTTCTCGGCCGCGATCTCTTCGGCCATCGCCCAGCGCTTGGGCAGGTCGTTGAGACCGCCCGGAGCAAAGGTGCCGATCGACAGCACGCCGCATCCAAGCTTACCGGCCGCGACCATCCCGGAGGGGGAAAATGTATTGGCGACGAAGATCGGCAGGCTCGGCTTCTGGAACGGCTTCACCTGCAGATGGGCGTCGCGCAGCTTGAAGTACGAACCATCGACCGTGATATCGCCCTCTTCGTTGAACAACCGCTGGATCACCTTGATCCCTTCGACCATGCGGTCGCGCTGGGTGGTGGTTTCGATTCCCAGCATATAGGCGTCGCTCGGGAGCGCCCCCGGGCCGCATCCCAGGATGACCCGGCCATGGGTCAGATGGTCGAGCAGGGCGAAGCGGTTGGCGATATTGAAGGGATGATGGTAGGGCACGCTGACCACGCCGGAGCCGAGCTTAATCCGCTTGGTGCGGGTGGCCGCCACCGCCATGAAGATTTCGGGCGACGAAATTATTTCCCATCCGGCCGAGTGATGCTCGCCGATAAAGGCTTCGTCATAGCCGAGTTCGTCGAGCCATTCGATAAGCTGCAGGTCGCGTTCGAACGCGAGCGTCGGGTTTTCGCCGACGCGGTGAAACGGGGCCATGAAGATGCCGAATTTCATTTCTGCTCCTTGGACCGGGGCGTGCCGCATGGCGCGCCCGCGCGGTATCGGCAGGCAAATTACGCCCGCATGGGTCTACGCACAATAGCGACGATTCCGGTGCCCTCTAGCGTGTCATAACCTCGCGATAATGGCGCCAGATGCCGCGCTGCGTGGTCTCGTCGGTTTCGTGCCCGGCGACGCCGCCATTCTCGCGGGTTTCTCGATGCAATCCGCGCCGCAACACCAGCCATTCGTTGATACGGGCACGGAAACCGAGCTGATTGCGTTCGTAGGCTTCAAAATCGTCCGGCGCGACCCGCCCTGCCGGTCCATGTATTAGATATGTTTCGCTGAGGCGGCGCTGGTTGATCTCCTCGGGCGCACCCTTGAGCAGGGTCGGATAATAGGCGATGACCGTTTCGTCAACGCTGACCGGCTGGATCACACGGAATTGGTTCAAGATAAAGATCAGATTGGGAAAGATGCAGAAATGTGGCGGGCCTTCGGCGAGAATGCGATCAGCTCGATCTGCGCCATAGTTTCGCGTAATGTTGGCGTGATATTCGTCGAATGCCTGCTTGCTCCATCCGGGCGGAACCACGCGGCCGCCGTTCTTGGTGTGAACCGGGTTGAGGTCCAGTTGCTCGACGCCATGGCCGAGATC
Organism: Binataceae bacterium (SeqCode); assembly: GCA_035279875.1. Taxonomy (GTDB): domain Bacteria; phylum Desulfobacterota; class Binatia; order Binatales; family Binataceae; genus JAMXLL01. Next base: position 12,563 of record DATEGX010000021.1, on the reverse strand, counting down.
GCGGGCGAAGGCGTCGCTTTTCTCACCGAAAACGGCTTCCATGTCGATCTTGCCGCGCGCCATCATCACCATCGCGGCATGATGCAGGATGTTCGGATGATAGCCATCGACCGAATTCTCGAGCGCCATCTTCCAGTTGCCTTTGTAAGAATGCTTTAGCACTCCAGAGCGCAACACGATCTCGCCTTCAGGCGAAAGATTGACGAATTGGTCGATTAGCCGCCTGGCCTCGCCCAGATGCTCGTCTAGCGACGGACCGGTGGGGCTGAGGCTCGCGAAAATCAACCCGCGATGGCTGGCCACCCGCGGTACCCGGGCCAGCGCATGATCGCTCTTGCGGAACGACTCGTCATAGCCGCCGGCATAGGGCACGCCGACCAATTCGCCGCGATTGTTGAAGGTCCAGCCATGATAGGCGCAGCGGAAGGCATGCGCGTTGCCGCAATCGCTCTGGCACACCGTATTGCCGCGATGGGTGCAGCGGTTCAGCATCAGGTGAACCTTGCCGTCTTCGTCGCGCGAGACGATCACCGGCTGGAGCCCGATCTGGCGGGTGACGTAGTCGCCGGGTTCCGCGACTTCGCTCTCATGGGCGACGTAGATCCATTCGCGATGCCAGATCTTCTCGATCTCCTCGCGGAAGATCTCGTTGTCGTAATAGAGGCGTCCGCTGATTCGGTCGCTCTGAACCAGATGGTTGTAATCGAGCCCAGCGTTCAGCATCGTAGCCATTGGTGCCCTCGCCTCTTGCGCGGATATTCGGGGTCAACATCAATTTCTATAGCATACGCGCAAGCGGCTTAATGCCTGGTGCGCGTGGCGAACCGACGACCGAAGGCGAACAGACGGCGTAGCCAGCTTGCCGATTTCCTGCGTCGAAGCTCCGCGCTGGTGTTTTGCGTTTGGCGCAATTATTTGTAGGGCGGTTGCACTCCCTGCGGAGCGCCCTTCGAAAACGAAACCACAACCCGCCCGCCTTCGGGTGACTGCCTCGAAAGGAGTACGCGCGTGAATTTCGGTCTCCTAATGTCGTTTCGGAACTCCTCGCGCAACGAACTCTCGTACTCGGAACTGTATCGGCGTCATATCGACCTGTGCGTCGAGGCTGAAGACCTCGGCTATGACACGATCTGGCTCACCGAGCATCATTTTGTCGAAGACGGATATTCGCCCAGCATGATTCCGCTGGCGGCGGCGATTGCCGCACGCACCAAACGTATCCGCATCGGCACCTTCGTTCTGCTGATGCCATTGCATAATCCCGTGCACGTGGCCGAGGATGCGGCGACCGTCGATGCGCTCTCCAACGGCCGTTTCGACCTCGGTCTCGGCCAGGGCTACGTGCCGAGCGAATTCGCGAGCTTCAACATCCCGCGCCAGGAGCGCAGTCTGCGGCTGCGCGAGGGGGTGGAGATCGTGCGGCGCCTGTTCACTGAAGATCGGGTGACATTCGAGGGCAAATGCTACTCGGTGCACGACGCTGCGTTATTTCCGAAACCGGTGCAGCGGCCTCATCCACCGATCTGGATAGGCGCACGCACCCGCAAGGCAACCGAACGCGCGGGGCGCAACGGCTATCACCTCGCGGGTATTGGAGAAGCGCAGGCCACCATCTATCGCGACGCGTTGCGGGGGGCCGGACACAACCCCGACGAGTACAACATCGCACAACTGGCCTTCGGCTATCTGGCCAGCAAGAAGGAAAAGGCCTGGGACGAATGCGAGTTCGGGTTGCATCATCTGCTGAGTCGCTATGGACAATGGATCTCAGAGGCCAACGATGTGCCGGGGGACGATAGTTTTACGCGGGTGCCGCCGGTCGGTGAACTACGCAAGGCCAACGGCTCCAATTTCGACGTGATCGTCGGAAGCCCTGACGACGCGATTGCCAAAATCGAACCGATGACCGCCTACTCGACCCATCTGGCGCTTGGGCTCGCGCTGCCGGGAATCGAGCCGAAGAAGATTCGCGCATCGATGAAACTCTTCGCCGAAAAGGTGATTCCGCATTTCCGCCGCCGCGGCTCACGCAAAAGAGCGGGAGGCTGAGAACCTCCGCTTGGGCGCGCCAGCAACCGCTCCGCGGCGCGTTCCCTTATAGAACCGAAAGAGCCTATGGCCGGATTCCATAAGATCATCGCCAACCTGCGCGCGGCGCTCGAACACAACCCGCCCGCAGCGGCGGTACATGATGGGGTGGCACGAGCCTCCCTGCCGGTCGCCGCTGACGCACGGCGCGCCGAGTTGCTTTCTCGGTTCGCGAGCGAACTCGAACGGGTCAACGGCCATTTCATCGGGACCCTCTCAGCCGCCGACGTCTGTGAGAGGATCGTCACGCTGGCGCGCGAGATGGACGCGCGCGCGGTCGCGGTCGGTGATGGCGTCATGATCGATATGGCCCCGATCGCAAAAGCGCTCGAGGGCGCGGGTCTAGAGCTGATCCGCACCAGCCGAACGAGCGACGCCGAGCGGCCCGCGATCCGTGACCAGCTGGCAAAATGTGACCTCGCCGTGGTCGAGGCGCACTACGCGATCTCCTCGACGGGCACGTTGGTGATGCTGGCGACGCCTGGCAGCCCAGGTTCGCTCACCCTGCTGCCACCCGCCAACATAATCGTGGTGGACGCCGAGCGCGTATTGCCCGATATGGCCGCAGTGGTCGGCGCGCTCGGCACAGCCGCGATCACCGCGCATCGGATCGCATTCATTACCGGCCCAAGCCGTACCGCTGACATCGAGAAAATGATCGTGCTTGGTGTGCACGGACCCAAAGAACTTTATGCCGCCGCGGTCTGGCGCAATGGGGCTGCGCCAAGATGACCGAAGTACGGCTTTTCGCGACCTGCCTCGCCGAGGAGTTCTTCCCCGCCGCCGTCGAGGCGACCGTCAAGGTGCTCGAGTCCCTGAAGCTCAAAATAATTCCGCTCCGCACGAGCTTCTGCTGCGGGCAGGCGCCGTTCAACGAAGGGCTCCGCGCCGAGGCGCTCGAGCTTGCCCGCCGGTTTCTCAAGACCTGCAAACCGGGCGTGCCGATCGTGATGCCGTCGGGCTCATGCGCGAGCATGGTGAAGATTTTCTATTCCGATCTGGTTGCTGCCGAGCCGGCCCTCGCGGAAAAGGCGAACTCAATTCGGCCGTGGGTGTTCGAGCTATCGCAGTTCCTGGTCAATGTGCTCAAGGTCAAATACGTCGGCGCGCGCTTTCCCCATACCGTCGCATATCATCCGTCGTGCCACCTGGCTCGCGAGCTGGGAGTCGGCGACGAGCCGCGCATCCTGCTCAGCGCGGTCCACGGTCTGAAGCTGGTCAGCTTCCGTAATCCAGAGGAATGCTGCGGCTTCGGCGGGATGTTCTCAGTCAAATTTCCCGAGATCTCGGTCGCGATGGCGCAGGATAAGATTGCTCGGCTCAAGGAAAGCGGCGCCGATACGCTGGTCGCCAACGATTGCGGCTGCCTGATGCAACTGGGCGGCGCGATGCATCGCGAGGGCGTGCCAATTCGAACTCGCCATCTGGCCGAAGTGCTCGCCGCGCGCTGACTGGCAGCGGGCGGTGGGCACCGCGGTCACGGACTTTGCAAGACGTAGCTGCCGGGCGCGGACTCGAGCGGACGATAGCGCGAGTTGCCGGGTTCCTCCGGTGCGGACCGCTTCTCGCCCGAGCGTTTGCCCAGCCATTCGGTCCAGTGCTCCCACCAGCTTCCCTTGTGCGAAGTTGCGGAGTCTTTCCAGGCTTCGGGATCGGTGCCGAGGCGCGCATTGGTCATGAATTTGGCCTTGAAGTTGTCCGGCGGACAAACCAGGCTCTGCACATGCCCGCTTGAATTCAAGACGAATTCGACCTGCCCGCCGAACAGCCGGGCGGCGCGATGGCAGGCTTGCCAGGCGCAAATGTGGTCTGTCTGGCCGGCCAGGATATACATGTCCGCGTTTACTTTGCGCAGGTTGACCGGCGTACCCAGCACTTTGAGTTGGTCGACCTTGACCAGTGGATTGCGGAGCAGAATATCGAGGAAATCGGCGTGGAGCTTGGCCGGCAGATTCGTCGAATCAGCGTTCCAGTAAAGAATATCGAATGCCGCCGGATCTTTTCCCATCAGGTAATTGTTGACCCAGTAATGCCATACCAGGTCGTTGGGCCGGAGCCATGCGAACAGGCGCGCAATCGAGCCCGCGTCCAACACACCTTTGCTCGCCGATCTCATGCATGCGGCGCGAACCGCTTCTTCGCTGGCGAACATCCCGGTCATCGACGGCTCGCTCGAATCTAGCATCGTCACCAGCAGCGTTGCCGCGTTGACCAGCGGCTCACCGGCGGCCGCCAGATGACCGAGCAGGGCGGATGAGGTGATTCCGCCAGCGCAGACGGCGAGCAGATTGGCGTCGGGACTGCCGGTGATGCTCGAAATCACGCCGAGGGCTTCTTTAATCGTGCCAATATAGTCGTCGAGCCCGCGCGTGCGAAGCTCGGGTCCGGGATTGCGCCAGCTAATACTGAAAAACTGCACGCCGCGTGCGACCGCGTACTCGGTCAGGCTCCGTTTCGGCGCCAAATCCATGATGTAGTACTTGTTGATCTGGGGCGGCACCAACAGCAGCGGGCGTTCGTAAACCTGGCGCGTCGAAGGGCTGTACTGAATCAGCTCGCAAAGCTCGCCTCGCCAAACGACCGTGCCAGGCGTCGCGGCGATATTTCCGCCGACCTTGAATGGCCGCTTGTCAACCTGCGAAGGCATTCCGCCGTTGTGGAGGAGATCATCGATGAAGTTGCCGGCGCCCTTCACAAGACTCATTCCGCCGGTCTCGAAGGCGCGTTTGAGCGCGGCAGGATTGCCGAGCAGGCTGTTGGTGGGAGCGAGCGCCTCGGTCAGCAGCGTCACGGCGAAACGCTTCATCGCGGGCGACTTCCAGTCGGCGCCGTCCGGGCTTTGCTCGTGCACGAGGTCGAGCATTGCCGCGCGCCATGCCAGGTAGCTCTGCATCATCACGCGATAAAGGGGATTTTCCGTCCAGGCAGTATCGGTGAAACGTTTGTCAGCCGGGTCGGGCGCGATCTCCGAACGTCCGAGCACGATGTTCAAAAGGTCGGCAGCGAAACGCGGCAGCCGCGCCAACGCCTTCTCCGGGCTGTCGCCAAGCCCCGACAGAAAATCGGCCAGGCCGGCGCTCAGGCTGTTCCAATCGAAACCGACGAAGATATTCGGGCCCAGAATCGAGCCGGCGGCCGGTGAAGCGTCTTCCGCCGCGTTGGAGTCAATTTCTTGAATTTTCGCCGTTTCCATTCTGCACCCCCTGATGAAAGCATAACCGCTCGCGTTAGCTCCCAGAACCCATCAAGTTTGGCGCGGCGGGTTGCGGATGAAACCTCAATACGCGACATCAGATAGCTTTTGCGCATGCGTTCGGGTCGGCCCACGACTTTGCACATCAACGAGTTCCGATGACGTTGACCATACTACCGGTTCAGTTTTTTTCTGACAGAGATTGACCCGAGGTCAAACAAAGATATGGTCCCATAAGCGACAATCGTAATGTCAATTAAGTGACAATTCGGTTGTTCCGGTGCGAATTTGCTTCGGCGGCCTGGCGCTACGAGAGATCCGGATTACCTGTGTCAGAGTCCCGACCGAGACTCTGCCAGGCGGCGAAAGGGAGGTTGCGAGCGTCGGCTTGCGCTGCAAAATTATTCGCGGCAGAAACTTCAGCGGCGGAGGCCCAATGAAGGAGACGGCTTTGAGTTTTGAGCCCGTGCGGGGGAAGGCTGACAATCCGCGGCTTAGGGTCGCGACGCGGGGCTGGTTCCGCCCTCGCCGGAGGCGCCTGGCGATAGCGATCGTCGCGGTACTCGCGCTGGTCACTAGCGGCTGTTCGATGAGCGGCAGCAACGCGGAAAGCACCACGGGCGCGGGCGGCGAGGCGCTCACTCGATTGCCGAACAATCGCCCGACCGGAATCGACTTAAGCAAGGCGCACCCGGCGCCATCAGACAAAGTGATCGGCCTCGAGATAGAATTCGCGATGCGCAACCAGCAACAATTCGATCAATTCATGCAGGGGCTGCAGGATCCCCACTCGCCCGACTATCATCACTGGATGACGCCGGAAGAAATCCACGCGCGCTTCGGCGAGACCCAGGAGCAATTCAACGCAGTGCTGCAATGGCTGCAAGCGCAGGGCTTCACCATCACCGACAAGAGTTATAACACCAGCTCAGACTACATCAGGATCAAGGGGACCATAGGCCAGATCGACAAAGCCTTCGCCGTCGATCTCGTGGCACCTCAATACGACGAGTATGCGGCGAAGAACGATCCGGCAATTCCGGCGCAATTCAACGGCGTGATTTCGCGGATCGCCGGGCTCGAAGTGGTTGGCCCGTTGAATTAGAAAGCCGTCTGGGAGACCGGCGATGGCGAACGAGTGGCGCTCCAAGGTAACCATCACGCAGGGCGATCTTACCGAGGCCCGGGTTGACGCGATCGTCAACGCCGCGAATAACGACCTGCTGCTCGGCGGCGGAGTCGCCGGAGCAATCCGCGTCAAAGGCGGTCCGTCAATCCAACAGGAATGCGACCGACTAAGGCCGATCCCGATCGGCGAGGCGGCGATTACCAGCGGCGGTAAACTCGCGGCGCGCTATGTCATCCATGCTGCGAGCATGCGGCTGGGCGGTCAGACCACTGAAGCCGCGCTCCGTGAAGCTACGCGCAATTCGCTGCTGCGGGCTGAGGAAAAGCACCTCAAATCGATCGCATTCCCCGCGATCGGGACCGGCATCGCGGGCTTCCCGCTCGAACGATGCGCCGAAGTCATGGGTGCCGTGGTGCGCGATCATCTGCGTTCCGGCGCGGGACTTGAACAGATCGAATTCGTGCTGTTCGACGGCTCAGCGCTCGAGATTTTCGAAAGGACCTTCGCGCGGTTGCCCGACTGATCTATAATCACCGGCGGGTGACAATCAAAAGACAGCGGAAATTGTTGGGGAATTCGCCGTCACCGCACGCGTTATGATCGTCGAACATTGCTGCGATCTCTGCTGCCATCCATCGACGCGAGCTGATGCGGTGCGGGCCATGCGGGTGCTCGTACGGCGATCCGCATCCGCCGAACTTAATCTCAGTTATCGCCTCGACGGAGATATTGCCGGCCTTCGGATCTTTTCGCCGGCCGCAGAGCGCATGGCCACGCAGCTCTGGCAACATACCTGCTTCGAAGCCTTCATCGCGGTCGATGGACAATCGGCATACCACGAGTTCAATTTTGCTCCGTCCCGAAAGTGGGCCGTCTATGCTTTCTCCGGGTATCGCAACGGTGGCCCCCAAGCGAACGAAAGCTTGCGGCCGCACATTGCCGTGCGTACGACTGATACTACGCTTCAGCTCGACAGCCGTGTTCAGCTTGACGCTTTGTCCGCGATCCACCCGAAGGCTCCCCTCCGTCTCGGGCTCTCCGCCGTTATCGAGGGAAACAATGGGCTCTCGTATTGGGCGCTCCGTCATCCGGTCGACAAACCGGATTTCCATCACGCGGATGGATTCGCGCTGCTGATTGAGGCGCCAGTTTCGTCTGAGAAATCGGACGCTAAACTCGAAACCCGATGAACCATCATCAACCACGAGGTCTCTGCCGGCGGCGCGTGAGAGAGCTTCTATCGACAACGAATTGTAACGGTTCCTCCGGCAGCAGAGTTGACGTTCTCTCGCGCCAATTCCTCGGAATCGCCTACAAATCAAATCCACTGGTTGGATCTGCCAATACGTCCGAGGTATTCACGGCTTCCATCGACGGTTTCGACTGTGTCACGTACATCGAAACTATTCTGGCCCTCGCACTCTCCTCGAATGTCGACGACTTTGTCGAGTGGTTGCGAAAAATTCGCTACGACCAAGGCTGCATTAGGTGGGATCGGCGAAATCATTACATGACGTCGTGGATTCGTAACAATGTGCGCCAAGGGATAATCAGACCGGTTTCGATGCCGGATGTGCCGATTCACACCAGAGAACGCGTTCTCAATGTAGTACCTGGACTGGCTATTCGGCGAGTGCGCATAAAATGTGTACCCAAGCGGGCGATGCCGCGGCTCAGAGCACATTTGCAGAGCGGCGATCTGATTTTTTTCGTGTCCACGCGCAAGAACCTTGATGTTTTTCACGCCGGAATCGTCGTGTGCGACAGCAAAGGCATGCTAATACGTCACGCGTCGCGCAGTCAGCACATAGTCGTGGAACAAGAATTGAGCGAGTTTCTCCAGACGAATCGGATGGCCGGCGTTATAGTTATGCGACCGCAGGATCCTATAGAACGTCCGCTGTTAGTAGCCAAGGATGATTCATTCGTTTATGGGGCGAATTCCGCCTGAAATAGGAAGAGACGATGCAGAAAAGTTCAGGTGAGATGTGAGCATCGTATATCCCAAGGATTATTCATCGGCGAGTATTCATCGTATCGTCGATGAGGCCACTTCAGACGTCCTTTTTATAGAGGATCCGAGTGTTAACATAGAGCCTGGGCCACGTATGTACGAGCGAATGGAGCAGGTCATAAATGAAACCGGCGCTGGCTGGGTATATGCGGACGCTAGAGACCATCCCAGAATAGACTATCAAGTCGGGAGCATCCGCGACACGTTCGACTTTGGTCCCGTAGTCGGCGTGTCTGTGCGGGCGGCGCGTCAAGCAGGTGCCGAAGGCGCATGGAAATGGGGAGGCTTGTACGACCTGCGTCTAAGGATCTCGGAAAAGCGGGCGCTCGTGCGAATCCCCGAACCCCTGTACAACGCGTCGTCTATTGACACAAGGCCGAGCGGTCAAAAGCAATTCGACTATCTAGATCCTCGAAATCGCGACTACCAAGCGGAAATGGAACGAATCGCAACGGCACATCTGAAACGACTCGGAGCCTGCCTGGAACCGCGGTTTCAGAGGATTTCAGCCACTGCAGAACCTTTTCCGGTGAAGGCCAGTGTCGTTATACCAGTTCGGAACCGCGAGCGGACAATTCTCGACGCAGTTCAAAGCGCCCTCACCCAGAACGGGGATTTCCAATTCAACGTGATTGTCGTCGACAACCATTCGACCGATCGAACGACGCAGATTCTCCAGCGGGTCGACGATTTGCGCGTCAGGCACATCGTTCCTGACCGCCGGGACCTCGGAATCGGCGGATGCTGGAACGAGGCAATTTTCTCCCCGGATTGTGGCCAATACGCCGTCCAACTTGATTCCGACGATCTTTATAGCGACGATCGTGTCCTTAGCCGGATTGTTGAAGAGCTTGAAGCGGGTCCTTATGCGATGGTCGTCGGTTCCTATACGACGGTGGATTTTTCGTTGAATGAGATTCCGCCCGGACTCGTTGACCATCGCGAGTGGAGCCGTGAGAACGGCAGAAACAACGCGCTACGCGTTAATGGTCTGGGCGCGCCGCGCGCTTTCAATACCTCGGTTCTCCGCCAGATCGGTTTTCCGAATGTAAGCTACGGAGAGGATTACGCAGTAGCACTGCGCGTTAGTCGTGATTATGAGATAGGCCGAATCTACGATTCCGTTTATCTTTGCCGCCGTTGGGAAGGAAACAGCGATAGCACCTTGCCGCTCGAGGTTGCGAATCGATACGATCTGTACAAGGACTGGCTACGAACTATCGAGATTCAGGCTCGAATGCGGAATGCTCCAACAAATCGAAGAACTGTTTAAACGGCAGACCCGCGCTTGGCCGCAGCTCGCGAAAGGCATCGAAGGCCTTGCACATGCGAAGACACGTCTAGTGCGAGTTGAACGGTTCGAGATCCTGGTCCGTTATATCCCTCACCGATTAGGTAGTACAACTGCGCCTGTTGACGTTGATTCAGTTGCGAAACGCCCCTGCTTCTTGTGTCCGCAAAACCTACCCCTCGAGGAGGAAGGCGTGCAGTTTGACGCGGGTTTTACGATGTACTGTAATCCGTTTCCAATCCTGGAGCGTCACCTCACTATCCCCCGCAGAGAACACCGCCCGCAGGGTATCGCGAACCAGTTCGGAAACATGCTGGACATTGCCGCCGCGCTGCCCGGATATTTCGTCGTCTATAACGGTGCCGAATGTGGTGCTTCGGCACCGGATCACATGCACTTTCAGGCAGGCACGCGAGGATCGCTTCCAATCGAGAATGAAACCGCCGCAGTCATGGGTGTCAACGTCCCGAATTATGGAAGAAATGTGTTGCTGTTTCGTGGAAAAGATCGCTCTGGATTAATCGATCGTATCGAAAGCGCTATAGATTTGCTCGCCGAAGTGACGAACAGGCGGCCAGAACCGTTGATCAACATTGCGGTCTTTCATGAAAGGGGAGCGTGGGTCGTATATCTATTTCCACGAGGAAAACATCGGCCTGAAGTGTTCCACACAGGTGAGCTGACCGTAAGTCCTGCGGCGATTGATCTCTGTGGAATATTTGTTGTGCCCAGAGCCAACGATTTCGAGAAAATTACGGGCGACATGATCGCGGCGATTTTTCGAGAGGTCACTCTGCCTGACGCTCACTTTCGCGAAGTCGCCGAAAGGCTGGAGAATGTTCGGTGAATGTTTCCGTTGGGCTGATCGAAAAACAATCCGCCGTTGAGATGGAATTGACCGGCGGCGTGTATGTCGACGCCTGCGGCAAACGATATAGTCCGGGCCGCTACAGGTTTGCATCCGAAGATATATTGACCCCGTCGAACCCGGCCTCATGCGCGTTTGTACTAAACGATGTCACGATCGGAATCGGATTTCATTGGGAACGGAAGGAGCGCCAGGTATTTCGGGGATCTATTCGACTGGTGAAGCGGGAAGCAGGCCTGACGGCGATTAACGAAGTTCCGCTCGAAGACTATGTCACCAGTGTGATCTCATCCGAGATGAGCGCATCGTGCCCGCTCGAACTGTTGAAGGCTCACGCGGTGATTTCGCGCAGTTGGCTCTGGTTTCCGAAAGCAAATCGCTTTCGTTCGGGGAAAGTGGAAAACGGGGTTTCCGATCGTCACGAAATCCTTCGTTGGTATGGACGCGAAGCGCACCCGGGCTTCGATGTGTGCGCGGATGACCACTGCCAGCGGTATCAGGGCATTACGAAAGCGTACTCTCCGGCAGCAGCCGAAGCGGTTCGCGCGACGAGCGGCCAGTTTCTCCGTTACAACGGCGCGATCTGCGACGCGCGGTTTTCCAAATGCTGCGGCGGAATAACCGAGCGCTATGCGACCGCATGGGAAGATGAAGATATTCCCTATCTTGCGCCAGTTTATGATGGGCCCACGCGGTCCGGCACCTGCGACGCCGAAGAATGGATAAAGGCCGACCCGCCCGCTTACTGCAATACGGTTAATGCGGCACTCCTCTCGCGCATTCTTCCTGGATTCGACCAAGAGACGCGCGATTTCTATCGTTGGCGGGTCGCGTACTCGGCCGACGAACTCGCCGATCTGATCAGATCGAGACTCGCGGTCGACCTTGGTCCTATTCGCGAAATGCGGGCGCTTGCTCGCGGACCGTCAGGCCGAATATATCGACTGAAGATTACCGGCGAACGGGATTACATTGTCATCGGTAAAGAACTTGAAATTCGCCGCGCTCTATCGCGGACTCATCTTTACAGCTCTGCATTCGTCGTAGACCAAGATTCGGAAGGGCCGGGCCGCTTCGTCTTGAGGGGAGCCGGCTGGGGACACGGTGTCGGCCTATGCCAAATCGGCGCGGCAGTTATGGCGGACCAGGGTAGGGATTACACGGAAATCCTGCAACACTACTACCGCGGGACGACGGTCAGTACATAATCGCGCGCGATTTCATGTCATGAGGTCCACGGCACCGACTCTAGTTTTTTCGCACATTGCGGAATGGGCCGGTGTCGAATCGCGGTTCCTTGGGCAGTTCAAGCACCCGTTCGGCGATAATGTTGCGCTGGATCTCGTCGGTGCCCCCCGCGATCGAAACCGCGGGCACCGACACCAGAATCTCGGCGATGATTCCGTCACGCGGGCTTTCGCTTCCAGTTAGCATTGCTTCCGTGCCGGTCATCAGCGTATGGACGCGGGAGCAGGCGCGCGCGACGTGGCTGGCTGCAAGCTTACCAAGCGACCCTTCGGGACCTTGCGGCCGTCCTTGTTGCTGAGCTGCCCGTGCCCGACGCGCGGTCCATTCGGCGGATTTTGCCAGGATCATCAACTTGGCTATTTCCTGTCGAATATAAGGGTCGTCCTTCGCGCCGGTCTCTTTGGCGCGGTCCATGATGAGGTCCACGCGACCCGCCCGCTGCGGATACCACTTGTATGGCTGGTTAGCCTTTTCGGTCTCAGCTCGTTCTTCGGCGTGGATGCGGCCGATACGCGTTGCGCGCCTTGCCGGCGCGGTAAGCCCGTCGGCGCTGCGGCGTTCGTGGGCGAGAGTCGTAACCGCCACTGTCCATCCTTCGCCGACGCGTCCAACCAGATTCTCTTGCGGGACCTTGGCGTCGGTGAAGAACACCTGGTTAAACGACGCGTGCCCGTTCATCTGCTTAAGCGGCCGCACCTCCACCCCGGGCTGCTTGACGTCGATTACGAAGTA
>DATEGX010000020.1:0-11711 GCA_035279875.1 Binataceae bacterium (SeqCode) | reverse complement strand
CCCTTTTCATTTCCCGAGATGCCCCGCCGATACCGCTTGGATTGCGCCCGCGAGAGCCGCGGATGCGCTCAGCTACCGGTTCGCGCACCTTCCTGGAACTCCGCCTCGAGCCGTTCGATATCGGCCGGCGAGAGGCTGAAGTACTTGGCATGCGGGTTATGAAAAACCATCGCGCTCACCGAGCTCTCCGGATCCATCATGTAGCCCTCGGTGAGCCGAACTCCCAGTTTATGGCGCTCGACTTCGAGCAGACGGAAAAGCTGCGCCTGGTCCTCGAGCCGCGGGCAAGCCGGATAACCGAACGAGTAGCGCTTGCCATGGTAATGCGCCTGGAACAGGTCCTTAAGGGTGAGTCCCGGCGGGTCGCCGATCCCCCACATCTGGCGGATTTTCTGGTGTAACAGCTCGGCAAAGGCTTCGGCGCCTTCGAGTGCGAGGATTTGCAGTATATGCGAGCGCAGGTATTCGCCGCGCTCCTTCCATTCCTCGGCCAATGCCCGCACGCCGTCGCCAACGGTGGTTACGAACATGCAGATATAGTCCGGCCGGTTTAACTGAACCGGCACCACGTAATCGGCCAGGCAGAGACCCGGTTCGTCGGATTGGCGGCCGAAGACAAAACGCTCGAGTTCGTGGCGGCCATCGGCTGAGTAGACGATCAGTGAACGGTCACCGTCGGAATTCACCCGGAAAAATCGGTAGGCCGCGCGCGCCGCGATATTGCCCCGCGCCAGCATCTCATCTTCAACCGTGTCGACCATTTCGCGCAATTCGCGCGCCTTCGGGTCGCCGCTCTCGAACGCGTGCTCGAAGTTGCGCAGCCCCAGATGGCGCGTGTAGAGCATCACCGGATTGATGTAGCGAAAGACTTCGTCGAGGCTGTAATCCCGCAGCAACTGCAGCCGCAGGTCTGGCGGTTCCGGTATCGGTCCCTCGTAAAGCACGGGATGACTGCGCCGCGCCGGCCGCGATTTACCGTCGGCGGGTTTGGCGGCGGCCTCGAGCAGGCGCCGGGTCTGCACTTCGAGATCGATCGCCAGCGCCTCGCGCCGCTCCGGGTTCATCAATTGATTGGCGAGGTCGAGCCCGGCCATCGCGTCGTTGGCATAGGCGACGATTCCGTCGTATTCGGGGGCGATCTTGAGGCGGGTGAAGCGCGCGGAAAGGGCGGCGCCGCCGACCAGCACCGGGCAGCGGATTCCGGCCGACTTCAGGTCCTGCGCGGTCGCCACCATCATTTGCGCCGATTTGACCAGCAGGCCGGAGAGCCCGAGGGCGTCTGGCTGATGCTCCCGGTAGGCTTTGATCAATTCCTCGGGCGGCACCTTGATACCCAGGTTGATCACCCGGTAACCGTTGTTGGTCAGGATAATATCGACCAGATTCTTGCCGATATCGTGAACGTCGCCCTTGACCGTGGCCAGGATGATGCGGCCCTTGCCGAGCGCGTCCGACTTTTCCATCCGCGGTTCGAGATGGGCGACCGCGGCCTTCATCGCTTCGGCCGATTGGAGGACCTCGGCGACGATCATCTGGTTGGCGTTGAACAGGCGGCCGACTTCATCCATCCCCTTCATCAGGGGCCCGTTGATAATCTCGAGCGGCGAGCGGGTCTTGAGCGCTTCTTCGAGGTCGTCGATTAAGCCTTCCTTCGAACCTTCGAGAATATACAATGCGAGCCGCTCGTCGAGCGGCAGCAGCTTGCGCTCCTCGTGGGTCGGTTTGCTCTTCTTGGCGCGGAAGTAGTCGGCGAACGCGGCGATCGGGTCGTCTCCGCGCCACCAGATCAAATCTTCTGCCAGCCGCCGTTCCTGCTCGGGTATCGAGGGGTAGCGTTCGAGCTTCTCCGAGTTGACGATCGCCAGATCGAGCCCGGCCTGCACGCAATGGTAGAGCATCACCGAGTTGAGCACTTCGCGTCCGCTCTCGGGCAGGCCGAATGAAACGTTGGAGATTCCCAGCACGGTCTTGCACAGCGGCAGCGCCGCCTTGATCGCGCGGATACCTTCGATGGTCTCGACCGCCGAGCCGATATAGTTGCGATCGCCGGTACCGACCGGGAAGACCAGCGGGTCGAAGATAATATCCTCGGGCACGACGCCGTATTTTTCGGTCAGCAGGGCATACGAGCGCTGGGCAATCTGCAGTTTGCGCTCGCGGGTTACGGCCTGCGCCTGCTGCTTGTCTTCGTCGATACATCCAACCACGAGCGCCGCACCATAACGGCGCGCGAGCGGCACCACCTGCTTGAAGCGCTCCTCGCCGTCCTCGAGATTGATCGAGTTGATAATCGACTTGCCGGGCGCGCGTTTGAGCGATTCCTCGAGCGCATGCGCGTCGGTGGTATCGATCATCAGCGGAACTTTGACCTTTTTGACCAGGGTCTGCAGAAACGCCGTGAGGTCGGCGGTTTCGTTGCGATCCGGGTCCTGCAGGCAGACGTCGAGCAGATGAGCGCCGCGGCGCACCTGCAGGCGGCCGACTTCGGCGGCGTCCTCGATCTTGCCCTCCGCGATCAGCCGCTTGAACTTGCGGCTGCCGAGCACGTTGGTGCGTTCGCCGACGATTATCGGGCGGGTGCTGTCGTCGATGACCAGGCTCTCGATACCCGAAACGATCGAGCGGCGAACCAGCGGGATTTGCCGGGGCGTGCTGTGCGCCGCGACGTGCGCCAAGGCCCGGATATGCGCCGGGGTCGTGCCGCAGCATCCGCCGATAACGTTGACCCATCCGGCTTCGACGAAGCGCGTGAGCTTTTGCGCGAGCATCTCGGGGGTTTCGTTGTAATGGCCTTCCTCGTCGGGCAGGCCGGCGTTGGGCACGCAGGCGACCGGAAAACGCGCAAGGCCAGACAGCGTGCGCAGATGATCGGTCATGAAGTCGGGGCCAGTCGCGCAATTGAGGCCGATCCAGAGCAGATTCTGATGCTCGATCGAGGTATAGAACGCCTCAATATCCTGCCCGGCCAGCAGCGTGCCCATGGTCTCGATAGTGCCTGAAAGAGCGACGCCGGCGGTTTTCCCGGTTCGCTCCAGCGCGCGCGCGATTCCGGCGAGGCCGGCCTTGCAATTGAGCGTGTCCTGGACCGTTTCGAGCAGGAGAATATCGGCGCCGCCTTCGATCAATCCCTCGGCCTGCTCCTGGTAGGCCGCAGCCAGATCGTCGAAGGTAACGCCGCCGGTAACGGAGATGCTTTTCGTGGTCGGGCCCATGGAGCCGGCGACGAAGCGCTGACGCGCGCCGTTGGTCGCGGCGTCGGCTTCAATTCGCGCCAATTCGGCGGCGATCCGGTTGATTTCGCGCGCGTCCTGCGCCAAGCCGTATTCGCTGAGTACCACCGAGGTCGCGCCGAAAGTATTGGTCTCGATTATGTCGGCGCCCGCTTCAAGGAAGCCGCGATGGAGTTGGCGAATCTTGTCAGGCCGCGTCCGCACCAGGTTTTCGTTGCAGCCTTCGAATTGCGGGCCGCCGAAATCCGCCGCCTTGAGATGCAGGTCCTGGATCGAGGTGCCGACCGCGCCGTCGAGCACGACGATACGTTCGCTCAAGGTTTTACGAAGGATTTCGAGCCGGTCGCCGCTGATACTCATCTGGATAGTTCACGCCACGTCCGCGCGGCGTGATACAGGGTATCCGTCCCGGTCGGCTCTCGCAATTTGGCACGCCGCAGGTCTCAAACACCTTTTGTAATCGGCGGCTGGTTGGGCTACCAACGCATAAGCGGGGTGACTATGGCCAATCCTTACTACAAGCAGCATTGGATCGAGGTCGAGCCGGAGCGGCAGCAAGCCTACGACGTGATTCTCGCGTTTCATCCGGCGCTCGAACCGCTGTTGCGCCCGCTCGGCCCGCTGGAGGGGCTGCGAGTCCTCGATGTCGGCTCGGGCCCGGGGCATACCACGATGGAATTGGCGCGGCGGGCAGGACCCTCCGGTCATGTCACCGGGGTTGATATCAACGCCGATTTCGTCGCGGCGGCGACCCGGCGAGCGCGTGAGAAGGACCTCGCGATCGAGTATGTCCAAAGCGAATTCCCGCCGCTGCCGTTCCCCGCCGAGTCATTCGACCGCGTGTTTTGCAAGAACGTGCTCGAATACGTGGATTCGGCCGCCCTGACGGTTAAGGAAATGGCGCGGGTCGCCGCACCCGGCGCGACCGTCCTCGCGATCGATAGCGATTGGGACATGCTGGCGCTCGATTTGCCCGAACCGGCCCGCGAGCTTAGCGATCGGGCCATTGCCGCAGCCAAGTCGATCGCGGTCAGGGAGCCGAAAATCGGGCGAATGCTGTACCGTTTGTTTCGCGAGGCAGGACTGAGCGAGGTCAAACTCGAGATTTTCGCCGGCGCGGATACGACCGGACGTACCGCGGCGATGCTCAAGGCCAGCCAATCGCGCTATGCGCGTGATTCCGGGCGAATCACCGAGGCGGAAATCCAGCGGTGGCTTGGCGATATCGATCAGGCGATTGCCAAGGGGCAATATCTGATGGTACTGCCGCAATTCGTCGTGCGCGGCGTCAAGTCGGCGGGGGCATCCGCCCGATAAACCGCAATGCGGAGGCCAAAATGATCCTGGCATGGATAACCCTGTTCGACGGGCTGCTGGCGTTGCTGTTGGCGGTAGTGGGGATTCTCCTGGCGCATTTCGGCGTCACGCCGCCGTTTCATCTGCACTTTTCACCCGGATTGTTCGGTCTGACCCTGGTCTTGCTCGGCCTCGCCATCAGCCTTTTCGGAGTGATAATCGGTGTGATCGCCCTGTTTATCACCTTCCTGATGCCGACCCGGCGCGCAGGGCGTTCACCGGCGATTATCGGGTTGATCCTGGCGCTGTTCGTGCTCGTTCCGATCCTGCGAATCAGGGCGTCAGCCAGCCAATACCCGCTAATCAACGATATAACCACCGACACCAAGAATCCGCCGGTCTTCACCAACGCGCTCAACCTGCCGGCCAACCGTGGCCGCGATATGAGCTACAAGCCCGAGACCCTGGCGGCGCAGGAAGCGGCGCCCATCTACCAGAATCTGCAGCCGCTCAAAATGCCCGGCGCACCGCCCGACGTTTACAAAAGAGTCGAGATAATCGCAGGCGAATTTCCCGGATGGCTGGTGACTTATCGCGATCCGGCGAGCCGTACCGTAGAGGGGGTCGCAACCTCGACCCTGTTTCAATTCAAGGACGACTTCATTATCCAGGTGCGGCCCGACCCCTCCGGCAGTGGCAGCCTAGTCGAAATGCGCTCAAAATCGCGCGACGGCAAAGGCGACCTGGGCGCGAATTACAACCGGATCGAGAGCTTTTTCACCGCGATGCAAGGCCCGGTACGCGGCGCCACGCCGCCATCGTAATCCGAAACAACGTTTGACGAACGGCGTTCTAAGGACGCAAGGCACGGATTGCGCGCTGCACCCCACTGGCACGGTCTTCGTTGACGGGATTGACGAAGACCACCGCCCAACCGACCCCCGGCGAGGTCAACTCGGTCAGCCGTTCGCGCACGCGCGCTTGCGGACCGACCAACAAGGTCGCGTCGATCATCTTATCGGTGACCGCGGCGAGCGCCGCTTTGGCATCGCCAGCGGCTGCCCGGATCCCCAAGATTTCGCGCTCGAAGCCCGCCTTCGCCAGCATATTGCCGTAGTATGGCAGGGCCCCGTATCGCGATAGCAGGGTGCGCGCGGGACGCCGAGCCGCTTCGAGGTCGTCCGAAATAAAGGCGGTAGCGAACAACGTCGGGACCACCTCGCTGGCGTCGCGGCCGGCCTTCTGCGCACCTTCCTTGATTTCGCCGATCGCTTCCTTGACCCGCGCCGGCGGGAAGAAGTTGAAGATCACGCCGTCGGCGATTTCGCCCGCCAGGCGCACCATCGGGCGAGACACTCCAGCGAGATAAATCGGCTGTTTACCTGAGATTTTCGGATTGGTCCGTCCATCGAACATCCGCCGAAGGGTGGCGACGACCTCGCGCATTTTCTTCATCGGATCGGCCGGCCCGCCCATCTCGATACCCAGCGCCGAATTGCCCGCGCGATGACCCGTGCCAAGCCCCAGGATAAAGCGCCCGCCGGTAAATTCATGCAGCGCCGCGACCTCATTCGCCAGCAGCACGGGATGGCGCAGATAAATGTTGGTGATCGCCGTGCCCAGCATGATTCGCCGGGAGTTCATGCCCAGACCCAGGCAGCAGGCTAGCGAATCGTTGTTCGCTTCGGTCATGAAAGCGCCGTCGAAACCGGCCTCTTCGGTCTTCTTGGTCCAGTCGACGATCGTTGTAAGCGGGCTGTCGGGCATGATCGAGAAGGCCAGGGCAATCTTCGCCATCCGGGTATCCTCTTCGCGAAATTCGCGGAAATCGCGTTGGTTAGATGTTACATCGAGCTTCTACAATGCCCCTGCCTAAAGTTCCAGCCTTGACTATCGCCCACGACGTCGTGGCTGTTTTGAGGCGTAATTTGCCGCTATGATGCGGGGGTTCAGGCGGATACCAATGATAGCGATCGTCGATTATAAGGCTGGAAACCTGACCAGCGTTGCGCGCGCCCTCGAGTACCTGGGCCATCGATGCGAAATCACCGACCAGGCCGAACGGATTCGACGCGCGGAACGGGTGATTTTGCCGGGAGTCGGGGCGGCCGGCGCGACAATGGACAACCTTAATGCGCTCGGATTGGCCGACGTCCTGCGCCACGACGTCGTTGCCGGCGGCAAGCCTTTCCTCGGCATCTGCATCGGAATCCAGGTCCTGCTGGATTATAGCGATGAAGATCGCGCGAACTGCCTTGGCATAATTCCAGGGCGGGTGGTGCGATATCCGTCGTCAGTCGACGGGCGCCAGCTGAAGGTGCCGCAAATCGGCTGGAATCGGGTGCGCCAGACGCGGGCTCATCCGGTGCTCGCCGGAGTGCCCGACAATACCCATTTCTATTTCGTCAATTCCTACTATCCGCTCCCCGACGATCCCTCGGTAACGATTGCGACCTCGGATCATGGCGTGAGCTTTACTGCGGCAGTCGCCCGCGGAAACGTCGTGGCGACGCAATTCCATCTCGAGAAGAGCGGCGCCGCCGGACTTCGCTTGCTGGACAATTTCTGCCGGCTCGAGGCTTGAGATGCTGGCGAAGCGGATCATCCCCTGCCTCGACGTGCGCGACGGCAAAGTCACCAAGGGCGTGCGATTCCTCGACAATGCCGACGTCGGCGATCCGGTCGCGATGGCGCGCTACTACTACGAGCAGGGCGCTGACGAAATCGTGTTTTACGACATCACGGCGTCCAACGAGCGGAGAGGCATCATGCTCGAGGTGGTGCGCGCGGTGGCGCGCGAGATTTTCATCCCCTTCAGCGTCGGCGGCGGCCTGCGCACGGTCGACGATATGCGCGCCGTGCTGTTGGCCGGGGCCGAGAAGGTCTCGATCGATTCGGGCGCGGTGCGCAATCCGCAGACTATCGCCGAGGGTGCTCGCGCCTTCGGCAGCCAATGTATCGTGCTGTCGATGCAAGTGCGGCGGCGCGAGCGCAGTCCCGAATTTCCTTCGGGATGCGAGGTGGTGATCGACGGGGGCCGCACCTCGACCGGCCGCGACGCGCTGCTATGGGCGCGCGAGGGCGAGCGGCTTGGCGCCGGTGAGTTGTGCATCAACTCGATCGATCGCGACGGCACCAAGCTCGGCTACGACCTTGAAGTCACCCGCCAGATAAGCGAAGCCGTGGCGATTCCAGTAATCGCCTCGGGCGGTGCGGGCGAACCGCGCCATCTGAGCGATGCCTTCACCGCCGGCGCCGCCGATGCGGCGATCGTCGCTTCGATCGTGCATTACGGCGAATATCCAATTCCCGAGCTCAAACGTTACCTGAAAGCCCGTGGAGTCGAGGTGCGCGACGCCGTCACCCTGCAAAGGAGCCTCAATTGAAAATCGCGCTGGTCGTCTCGGACTTTAATTTCGACGTGACCTCGCTGATGGCCGAGCGGGCGCGCCGCCATGCGGAGTTCCTTGGCGCCGAGGTCCAGGTGGTGCATGTGCCGGGCGTTTACGATATGCCGCTGGCGGTCAAACGGCTGCTGGGGCGCAAGGACGTCGACGCGGTCACGCTGATCGGCGCGGTAATCAAGGGCGAAACCAAGCACGACGAATTGATTGCCGGCACCACCGCGAGCGCCGCGGTCGAGCTTGCGCTGCAGTTCAACAAGCCGGTCGGCCTCGGCATCACCGGACCGGGGATGGACCGGCTGCAGGCGCTCGATCGGATCGATAACGCCAAGAACGCAGTTGAATCGGTGGTGCGAATGCTCAAACTGCTCAAGGAGATCGGCGAATAGCCGAGGGCTCGAGCCGAGCCAATCGTTTTTGACCGGGAGAAAACGGCATGAAGCAACGCAACTTCCAGATGATCAAGACCAACGGCGTCACCCTCCGTACCGTGGTCGAGGGCAGCGGACCGCTGGTGATCCTGCTTCACGGCTTTCCGCAATGCTGGTACCTGTGGCGTCATCAGATCGATCCGCTGGTGGCGGCGGGTTTTCAGGTTGCCGTGCCGGATCAGCGTGGCTACGGCGGCAGCGACAAACCCGCCACGATCGAGGCCTACAACATCGTTGAACTCAGCAACGATGTCGCGGGCCTCGCCAGCGCGCTGGGTCACGAACGCTTTATCGTCGTCGGCCACGATTGGGGCGCGCCGGTCGCATGGCATACCGCGCTGCTTCATGCCAGGCGGGTGCGGGCGGTAGTCGGAATGTCAGTGCCGTATGTGCGCGGACAGGCCGGCACGATGACGCGGCAGGAAAATTTCGGCGACAATTTTTGGTACATCGTTTATTTCCAGAAACCGGGCGTCGCCGAAGCCGAACTCGAAACCGACGTCCGCAAGAGCCTGCGGATGATGTACTACTCGATCAGCGGTGACGCGCCGGAGGGGCTCTGGATGCAGCCCAAGAAGGCAACCGCCAAGCTGCTCGACGGACTGCTTGATCCGCCCACGCTGCCTTCATGGCTCACCGCCGAGGACCTCGACTACTACGTCGCGCAATTCGAGAAGAGCGGCTTCCGCGGCCCGATCAACTGGTATCGCAACATCGATCGCAATATCGAGATCACTCCGCAGCTCGAGCAGGCGAAAATCGAAATGCCGGCCTACTTCATCGCCGGCAAAAGAGACATCGTGCTGTCGTTCGCCGGCGGCATGCTGCTCGCCGCGATGGAACCGTACGTGCCGGACCTGAGGGGCAAGGTGATTATCGACGGCGCGGGCCATTGGGTACAGGCGGAGCGGCCCGCCGAAACCAACCAGGCGCTGCTCGGGTTCCTCAAGTCGATCTCATGAGCTAGCCGGGCCTTCGTTCTCCAGCGCCGTCGAACGAGAGGCTGCGGATAGCGCGGCTGATAAGTTGTGCAAAAAGCCGCCCGGCAGCGTTGTGATAATGCCGGGCGCGCCTTAGTATTTTAGCCGTGGCTACGGTGGAGGGTGGAGTGGCTGGCGGGCATACGTTCTCGACGCGTGCGGCGGCGCGCATCCTTGCCGTTTCCCCCGACCGGATCCGCTACTGGGTGAAGCGCCGGCTGCTGCAGCCGGCGGTCAAGCGTGGCCGCCGTTACCGCTTCGTCTTTCACGACCTGCTGATCATGCGGATGGCCAAGGAGTTGCTGCCCAGCCGACGCCATCTGGAGCCCTTCCAGCGCTGCGTCGAGCGCATCCGCGAATTTACCGAACCGTCGCGTCCGGTCACCTCGTTGCGGCTCGAAAATGACGAAGGTCGTATCCTGGTGCGCCACGGTGACACGGTCTTCGACGCCGAAAGCGGGCAATTGTTGCTGAATTTCGCGGCCTCGCGCCCGACCGGCCAGATCGACGACCGCTTTGGCCCGGCCCGCGCGCGCGCACGCTTCGACGAAGCCCAGCGCCTGGCCGAAAGCGATCCCCTGCGCGCGCTGATGTTCTACGGCGAATTGCTCGGGCGCGAGCCGCGCAACTTCGAAGTCCACATGCGGATGGCCGGGCTGCTCGAAGGCGAGGGCGATCTAAGCGGAGCGCTGCGCCATTTGTTGGGCGCCGCCGCAATCGTCCCGGCCAATCCGGAGGTGCATCTGCGGCTCGGTGAGCTTTACCGCAAACGCGGCGAAAACCAGAACGCGGTCGAGACTTTCTTGCGCGCGATCGAATGCGACCCGCTCTCGCTCGGCGCCCATCGCAACCTCGCCGAACTCTACGACAAGCTCGGGCGCAAGCGTGAAGCCCTGCGTCATCTGAGCACGCTCCATCGCCTGAGCCGCGATATCTAGAGCGCTCGGCGCCAGCGCGCCGTCGCGGGCGTTGAACCGGGCGCGTGCACGGCGATAAGCTCTAGGCGGTATGGATCATCGCCCGCTCAAGCGTATCGATATTCTGCGCCATGAACTCAAAGCGCTGCGCTTTATCCTCGACAATTATCATTCGGGGAACCTCGATGCGGGCTTTGTTCCGCCCCGCGACGACTTCCAGTCGGAGCAGGGCCGCGAGATTTACGACGCCATAATGAATGCCTCGGAACGTGCGGCGGCGGAGCGGCGGATCGCCACGCTCGAACTCGACGAAGTCGATATCGAGTCGTTCCTGCGGCTGACCGGCGAGCATTACCATACTTATCCCGCGCTGGTGCATGAACGGGCCGAGGCGATCCGCAGCGGGCAACTCAAGGTCGAAGCAGCTTGAACTCGAGCGGCTGCAAGGAACTCTATTTTCTGCTCGACCGCGGCGGCGCGATTGTCGCCTACCAGGAAAAGGAACAGTCGTGGGCGGGGGCGCTGGCCTTTTCGAGCGAAGAGCTGGCCCAAAAGTTTCTCACGGCGAGCAATCTCGAAGCCTCGGAGATCGCCGCGATCGACGCCGAGGACCGTGAGGCTCTCGGCGGATTGGTCGCGACCCTCAAGCGCCGGCCGATTCGCTATCTGCTGCTCGACCTCGACTATCAGAGCGGCAAGTGCCGGCAGATCGATTTCGACGGCGATGGCCTGGGCGCGGCGCGCGAGCGGCAATTCGTCGCCGCTCATCCGCACCATTGATTTCCCGGTAATCGCGTCCGATCGGCGAAACTCGCTGAACGCGGAGGGAGCATCACTGTCCGATGGACTTCGGCGATCTCGAGCATGCGCAGCGGCGGCTCGCGGGCATCATAAAGCCGACCCGGCTGCTGCGCAGCGACACCATCGATCGGATTATCGGCGCGCAGATTTTTTTCAAGCCCGAGAACCTGCAGAAAACCGGTTCGTTCAAGATTCGCGGAGCCTATAACCGGGTCGCCGCGCTGACCGCCGAAGAGGCGCGCCGCGGCGTGATCGCGGCTTCGGCCGGAAATCACGGGCAGGCGCTCTCGTACGCCGCGACGCGCGCGGGCGTCAAGGCAACCATCGTGATGCCGCGCACAGCGGCAATCGCCAAGATCGACGCGACCCGCAATTACGGCCAGACTGTCGCGCTCGAAGGACTCGACTACCAGGAGGCGCGGGCGGCCGCCGAAGAGTTGCGCGCCCGCACCGGCGCGCTGTTCGTCGACGCCTACGACGACCCGTTCGTGATCGCCGGGCAAGGCACGATTGGCCTGGAGATCGCCGACGAGATCGCACCCGAGACGGTGATGGTGCCGGTGGGCGGGGGCGGCCTGGTCGCGGGGATCGCGCTCGCATTGGCGGAGCGCTCCCCTGGCAGCGAGGTTATCGGCGTGGAAGCGGCGGGATC
>DATEGX010000019.1:0-7768 GCA_035279875.1 Binataceae bacterium (SeqCode) | reverse complement strand
GATTCGACTGCCGACGTCACAGTCTAGCGCAGGTCGAAATACTCGCTTGCGAAAATCATCTTGCCGCCCGCGAGCTTCGAGTAGTCGAGAATATCATCCGTCAAGGACATCAGCAGGTCGCGCCGCGCTCCGATGGTCAGCAACTTGGAGCGCTGCTCGCCGTTAACCGGTGTTTCCAGCAAATGTTCGGTGTTGTCTTTGATTTTGTTGAGCGCAACTTTTATTTCGCCGTCGACCTTGCTGAGCAAATCGAAATCGAGCGTCGGCAACCGTAGTGCTCGACCTGGCGCGGTGCCGAATTGTCCGGCGAGTTCGTCAGCCAGTGCAGTTTGGCTAAAGACGATGAGCGTGGCGCGGATTGCGCCGTTATCATCCCGCAATGGCACGCCGCGGCCGTTTATGGTGAGTATCCGATCGGTTTGCCGGTGCCTCATCCGCCAGGTCATGTCAAATTGCTCGCCCCTTGCGACTCTGGCGAGCGGCCAATCCCTGGCTGGCAGCGGCTGCGCAAGCCCGGCTGGAATCAGATCATAGATTTCCGGCCATCTCTCCACCGGTCTCTGCCTGAGCTCACTGCCAAGCAGTTTCTCCGCGCCGCGATTGAACTCGATCAGGTTCATCTTTTGATCGCAGACCACAACGCCGTCCGACACGGTTCCAAGGATGGAGGCAACAAACTGCGCTTGCCGGCGCAGCTCTTTTTGTGCTTCGGCCAGGTCGGCACCGCGGCGCTCGGCCGCTGAACTGATCTCGCTGACGTGTGCCTCGAGCTTTTCGTTGAGAGCGCGGAGGTTCTCCCGAGCCTGCGCGTGCTCGGCAATCGCCTGGTCGAGACTCTCGAGCGCGCGCGTGATGAATTGTCCCGCGGAGGCCGCAAGGACCAGTGCGACAATACATACGAACAAAACGATGATCGGCATCAGTCGAGCGGCGCGCTCGACCCCATACATCGACAATCCCACTGCTTCCAACGCAGTCAGCGTGACCAGCGCGAGCCCGTGCATCGCGAAGCCATAGCGGTTAGTGATGCGCTTGACCAAATCAGTCCGACTAGCGGAATTTTTTTGGTGCTCTCCGATCACAGGCGAATCACCAGCAAGCACGGAGTCAGTCATAACGATCTGCCTCGTTTCCAATACTCGATACCTACGGGACACGATAAGGAGACCGCGAAGCGAAAAACTCCGCAGAGCCCGTGCCACTCAGCGGAGCAACCGCTGTGCCGCGTTAAGCTTGTAAGAATGTTCGAATGTGAGACAGTTCGCCGCTATCGAATTGCAGTTAGAAGCGGAGCGCCTGGACCGCGATCGCTTGCTTCCACCCTTCGTTCGGAACTGGGACAGTCGCAGAACCGTTGAGCTGCGGGGGACTGTTTACGGACGAATCGCGTCTGGATGAACGTGGGGCGGAAGAGGTCCCTCAGCCGAAATGCGGGGGAATATTTTGTTGCGCGGCCAACTTCGGTCCGCACCGGACGGTCGTCAGCCGCGCTTTTGAATGTTCGCTTTAGGGCAACTTGCGCACGCGCGCATTGGCCTCGCGGCCGAGGGATTTCTGCAGCCAGGCTTGGGCGGCAGGCGTCGCACTCATGTCAAGCTTCGCGAGCATCGCGAAGCTGAGAACCGCAGCGACGTTGAGATCGGCCACGGTGAAATCGCTGCCTAGCAAGTGTGCATGGTTCTTCAGCTGATCGTCGAGAACCTTGAGCGGCGCCTTAAGGCTGTCTGTCGCCTTTTGTGCAGCCTTCTCGTCGCGCTGGTCGGCAGGCAGAAAAACCCGCTGCATCAACAGGGTCATCAGGTGCGGCTCGACCTCTGTCATGCCGAAGAAACTCCACTTGTAGCAATCGCCGTGTCCAGCCGCGTTCGTGGGCCAGAACGGCGCCTTGCCGTACTTTTCGGCGAGGTAAAGGTTGATCGCCATCGACTCCCAGATCCGATGGCCGTCATCGTCGAGCACCGGTATATGGCCATTTGGATTACGTTGGAGATGTTCGGGGCTCTTTGCCTTAGGAACCTCGACTGGAACGTGTTCGTATTTGACTCCGAGTTCCTCAAGCGCCCAAAGCGAACGAGCAGAGCGCGATTTGGACGTACCGTAGAGCGTCAGCATGGACCTTCCTCCTATGGGAGAGAGCTTCGATGCTGTGTTTAGCGCGGATAGCGCGTTGGTACAATCTTGCGGAGTCGATCGCGGATTCCAGGCGGTAGCAATCAATCGCGCGGCGGCACCGAAACGTACCGGTTCCCGCGTTCGTAAAAACGCCAAGGCTTATTTGCCCATGGGCCGGCGTATTCTACGTTGATACGGCACGAACGACCGATCATCCCGGGCGGGCGGTCCGGCTCTTCAAGAAACAATTCATCGCCACACAGGTCCATTCCGTAATGCGACCCGGTTATCGCCAACGCTTGCGTTAGTTTTCCGGGTCCGCTGGTCAACTCGCGTGAAGTGGCGTGCCGGTTACGGCGCATAGCCATCAGATCCGTGCCACGCACAGGCTCCAACGCGCGAATCAACACCGCGTGGGGCTCTCCATCGGACGCGACGACAAGGTTGATTGCCCAGCTGATTCCGTAGAGCAAATAGACATATGCGTGTCCGGGCGGCCCAAACATTGCGGCTGTACGCTTCGTGAGACCGTGTGAGCTGTGAGCGGCGAGGTCCAGCGGACCACGATAGGCCTCCGCTTCGACAATCCGTCCCGCCGTCTCGCCTTCCTTGGTGCGATGGACCAGCAGTTTGCCTATCGCTTCGCGAGCCACTCTAAGCACTGGCCTAGCATAAAACTCGCGTGCCAGTTTCCGACGATGTCCGCCACCTGAAGCGTCTCCGGTCGCCGCTTTTGAAGAAATCACGCCGCAAAAATAGCGAACCCGCCCGATTGGTTCAAAAACGTGTCTGTGGCCTCTTGCGACGCGGCGCACCAAATCTTGAAGCGATTTGTTCACGCTGCGGGCCGGACATTAGTAACCTGACGGGTTTCAAGCGCGGTACGCTAATATGCTTCAACGACGTAACCTCAGGTAGACATCAAAATCGAATGCGAATTCGCAAAGCTTCATCCAATCCCTGGCCGCCATTCATAATGGCATTCCTCGCAGTATTCGTGGCGGCGGCCTTGCGATACGCGCCGGCGAGCGCACAAGTCCGAGATAATGGATTCGTCCAAGCCAGCGGTTCTCATAGCTTTGCCTCCGTTCCTCGTGTCCACGAGCTTGTCTTTCTGGAGCGTCGTGGCCGCTCTAGATTCGACCAGATCGCGCTGCATCGCCTATTCTACCGGGCAGTTGCCCCGATTCACCCGGAAATCGTGGTGCTCTATCTGCCTGGCACCAACATGAACGGCGAAGTCGCGGTCGATGATCCGCGTTACTCGATGCCGCTCGACATGGCTGCTAAAGGCGTGGACTTCTGGACGCTAGACTATCGGACGCACTTTGTGCCGCCGTCCACTGCGCCCGCTGACCTGATCGAGTTGCAAACCTGGACCAACGAAATGTTCGAGGCCGATATCGCCGCCGCCGTCCGCTTTATCAAGCCGAAAACCGGGCAGCGGCGGATCTTCTTGGCCGGTTTTAGCCGGGGGGCGTTCTTTGCGTATCTATACGCCGCCGCGTACCCGCAGAACGTCCAAGGACTGGTAATTTTCGACGGTCTTATTGGTCATAGCCGCCACGGTTTGCCGCCGCACGGAGTCTACGCCGAAGATGTCAGCGGGCGGCACCTGACCTGGGACAAGAGGCAGGCGTTGATGCGCCTGGTGATCGAACATCCGGAAGCACCTGCACCAATCCCTCAATATAAGACCGCGGCCGAGAACCTGGAGCATGTAGTCTACGATTCTGCTGGCTTCGGCGGAAAAGGCGGGCTCGCGAATCCATTTAGCGGTTTCTCGGACCCGTCGGTGCTGGCGCGCGTTTTGATTCGCTATGACCGTTATTGGCCAAACGTGCAGGATTACGAGGATTCCTTCGCACCCGCGATAACTCAATCACTTCAAGATTCGAAAATTCCTGTAATCGCATTCAGCAGCACGAATCTCGCGCCAAACTGGCCGCAAATGGTGACCAAATCAGCAAAATCGACTGGCAGCGGCGACGTCACGATTAGAGTCCTCGAACATTGGGGGCATCTCGACGTAATCTGCGGCACCCAGGCCCAGCCGAAGGTTTTCGCCCCCGCCGTCGAATGGCTCAGGCAGCATCGGAAGTAGGGGAATATTCGGGGCGGCGGCGCGAACGTAACAGCAATACGCACCCCAGCGCCCACGCGCCGAAGACGAAACCGAGTATTGCCCATAGCAGTGGAGAACGCGCACGTCGCGCCGCGATTACCGCGGTCAAGGGGGCCAATGAAGCGTCGACTGCCAATGAGGTGGCCAGCAGCTCAAGCGGCGGTTCATGGTGACCGACAAGGATGAAGCCGGAGGCGAAACCCACAAGAACCGCGATCGTGTGCATGGTTTCTCCAGCGGCGTCCGCTAGTTATAGTAGGTCCCAATGGCGCGCGGTGAGGCTGAAAGCCTGCTCGAACGGCTCCGCTCGATGAGCGAGGAAGGAGTCGTCAGCTTTTTCAACGAACTGATGGCCAACGAAACCTGGCGACGGCGTCTTGGTCGTGCCGGTGAACGTTTCCTCGCCAACAAACAAAGCTTCGATCGCAACGTCGAGAGTCTTCTCGATTTCGTTAATATTCCGTCCAAGCGGGACGTCCGCGAGCTCAAGTCGCGGCTCGATCATCTTAACGGTCAAGTGGTCAACCTTAGCATTAAGGTCGACCGGATGCTGGCAGAACCGGAGAAGCCCTCGCCGAAGCCACCAACTACGCGTTCACGAAAGCGCGGCAGCAAAGCTAGTTGACTCGTGGCAATCAAAAATCGCTCAACGCTATCAGAAGCGACCTAATGCTTCAGGTAATTCTCCTAAAGTCCCAATCATATGTTCATGGTCGACCCGCTCGCCCACCCCGATAAAGCGGACTCCGGCGGATTCTGAGGCAATGCGGTCAGTTTCGCTGTCCCCAACATAAACTGCACCGCCGGCCACGACTCCGGCACGTTTAAGGCATAGCTCGAGAATGTCCGGCGCCGGTTTGGGCTTGACCTTATCGCGCGCGCTCGCCACCGCGTCGAATACGCCACCCAACCCCAGGTAATCGATAATCGCCGGAACTGTGGCGGAACGATTCGTAGCGAGCCCGATGCGATAGCGTCGCTTAATCGCGAGTAAAAACGAGCGCAGACCCGGGTAGGGCTTCATTAGATTGAAAAATGGGGTCGCATCCATCGTGAGCGCTACCTCACGCATCCGTGCGATCCGCGCCTGATCACCGGCCGCGCGCAGTTCGAAGACCTGGGGGGCTGACATGAAGACGCCCGCCTTCTCTTCGACAGGGCTCATCGCCGGTTCGCCCACGCGGGTGAAGATTGAGTTGTAATAGGCGGTGTTCGCTTCGGTCGAATCGAACAACACGCCGTCTGCATCGAAGATCACCAATTCCAGCATGGCGCCCGAATTGTAGCCGGTTGCGCACGCCGAAACGATTTTGCTAGGCCATTTTCTGCAACTTGCGCGGTTTGCTATTACGGCGAAAGATAGGCTTCGCATTGGCGATACGGAGGTAGCAGCGGTGAAAGCGATCCAGTTCAAGGAAGTCGGCGGCCCCGAGGTAATGAAGATCGTCGATATTCCGAAGCCCGAAGTTCGGCCCCGGATGATCCGTGTCCGCAACCACGCAATAGGAGTGAACTTCGCCGACAATTTCTTTCGCCAGGGCACTTATCAGATCAAGCCCAAGCTGCCGGACACTCCTGGAATGGAAACCGCCGGGGTGATCGACGAGGTCGGTCCAGAGGTCGAAGGATGGAAACCCGGCATGCGAGTTGCCGGACTCGGTCTCAAAGGATACGCCGAATATTCGCTTTGCTACGCCAATCAGACCATTCTGTTGCCGGATTTTGTGGGGTTTGAGGAAGGCGCGGCCTTCCCGATCCAGACCCTGACCGCATGGTTCATGATGCACGTGGCCCATAATTTGACCCCGGGCCGGACGGTGCTGGTTCATTCTGCGGCCGGCGGAGTTGGTCTGGTGGCCATCCAGATTGCCAAGGCGGCAGGTGCTCGGGTTATCGGAACGGTTTCGAGCGACGCAAAAATTGCGGTTGCCAAACAATACGGCGCCGACGATGTCATCAACTATGAGACCCACGATTTCGCCAAGGAAGCCATGCGTCTGACCGAGGGCAAGGGTATCGATCTGAACCTAGACGCGATTGGAAAGCCGACCTTCGAAAAGGGCCTAGAATGCGCGGCGCCTTTCGGCCATATCCTGCTCTACGGACGGGCAGGCGGCCCTCCCGATAAGTTGGAGGTCGGACGGCTTTTCCAGAAAGCCGTCAAAGTCAGCGGGTTCGTGCTGTTAACCGCTTCCTCCCAGCATCATCTGATGAAGCAGGGCATCGACGCCTGCTTCCAAATGATGAAGGAAGGCAAGCTCAAAATGGTTATCGGTAAGACCTATCCTTTGGAACAGGCGCCCGAAGCGCATCGCTTCATGGAATCACGGCAGTCGGTCGGCAAGCTGGTGTTGGTACCTTGATAGCCGATCCACCAAGCCGTCCCAGAATGCCAGCAGAGCTCGTCGGCTGCGCGTCGCCGTGAGCGTCTCGTCAGCCAGCGGTAAGCGCCCGCTGCGGACTCCGCGACGAACAGCCAAGGTAATTCCCCTGCCCAGGCCGCGGCGCATGCGCGGGCGTGCGGTGCGCGTCGGTTCGGTTGTTGTCGCGTTAGGTCTTATCGGGGCGCTGGCATTGCGCATCGACAATTTACATACCCTGCGACTGGGATCTGCAACGATTCATTCGCCGCTCGTGGCCGAAGAGTTTCGCCTGTTAATGCTGGTCAATGATGAGCGGAACCGCGCGGGCCTCGCGCCGCTGCAATTTTCGCCCCGGCTGTTAAGCGCCGCTCGCGCCCATAGTCTTGATATGGCGGCTCACGGCTACCTCGGGCACGACAGTCCTGCAGGTGACACGCCGTCTGATCGGGCGCGCGCCGCCGGCCTGAACTACGACGAACTCGGCGAAAACCTCTACAGCGAAAACCTTCCCGATGCGACTAGTCTGCCGGAGCGAGTGATGGCCACCTGGATGCAAAACCCGGCCCATCGCGCCAACCTGCTATCTTCGAGTTACCGCGTGAGCGCGGTGGGCATGGTCCACGCCGCTGACGGCAATTATTACGTCACCGAAGACTTCATTCGATAGCTGCACGCGGCCTGCGACGTATTGCAGCCATTGCTCGCCGCTATAGCGCGGCGCCGGGCGGATCACCATGGATTTCACGCAGCTGATGCGACTCGCGGGTGGCCATGCGGAAGCGCGCGCCATTCAGACGGCATTGAAGCTGGGAGTTTTCGAGGCGCTGCGCGAGGGTGCACGAGATGCCAGCGAAATCGCGACGACTATCGCTTGCGACCCCCGTGCAACGATGCTTCTGTCCAACGCCATGGTTGCTCTCAAGCTGCTGCGGAAAAGCGCGGGGCGATATGAGCTAACCGAGGATACTCGCCGCCTGTTGCTCGAATCTTCGCCGGAGCATCTCGGTGGTATGATCCTCTTTGACGAGGCGCTATGGGCTACCTGGGGCAAGCTTGACGAGTCGATCCGCAGTGGCGAGCCGGCGCGCGTTGCCGATATGTACCAGTCAAGCCCGGAGGAAACCTCCAGATTTATCCGCGCGATGGATAGTCTGGTCCGGGCACGGGG
>DATEGX010000018.1:0-8114 GCA_035279875.1 Binataceae bacterium (SeqCode) | reverse complement strand
GTGCGTCGCGCCTTCAACTTTGCCTTCGACTTCGAAGAAATGAACAAGCAGATCTTCTTTGGCCAGTACAAGCGCATCGCCAGTTTTTTCGAGGGCACCGAACTGGCTTCATCGGGGCTTCCCGAGGGCAAGGAGCTTGAGATCCTGCAAAGCGTGAAGGATCAAGTCCCGGCCGATGTGTTCAGCAAGCCCTATACCAATCCGGTCGGCGGAAATCCGCAGGCTGTGCGGGCCAATTTTCGTCAGGCGCTCGCGCTGTTTCGCGAGGCCGGTTACGAGATCAAGGATACTAGACTGGTCGACACCAAAACCGGCCAGCCATTCAGCGTTGAGTTTTTGGTGGAGGATCCGTCGGCCGAGCGTTACGTGCTGTTCTATAAACCCTCGCTCGAGCGAATTGGCATCAGGGTGAATGCGCGTGTCGTCGATTCGGCGCAATACGAAAATCGGTTGCGGCAATGGGACTTCGATATTATCGGAACGGGCTGGTCTGAATCGCTGTCGCCCGGCAACGAGCAGCGGGGGTTCTGGGGCTCGCAGGCCGCCGACATCCCCGGGTCGCAGAACCTGATCGGCATCAAAAATCCCGCGGTCGACAAGTTGATCGACCGCGTGATCTTTTCCAAAGACCGCGATGAACTGGTGGCCGCCACGCATGCGCTCGACCGCGCGCTGCTGTGGAATTTTTACGTCGTGCCGCAATGGTCCTACAGCAAACGGCGCACCGCGCGCTGGGATCGTTTCGGCCATCCGGAGACGATGCCGAAATACGGCAACTCCGCGTTTCCGACGGTTTGGTGGTGGGATGCCGATCGGGCCAGCAAGGTGCCCGTCCAGCGCTAGCGCTTGACTTATTTTATTTCGGTGCGAATAAACTGCGCGACGATCTCATCCAATGGTTGGCGGGGTTGAAATCCCGTGGCGCGGGTAAATCGGCTGCAATCATACATCGAGCGCGACTGCGGCAAGCGGAATTCGTCCGGCCGGGCGATGGCGCCGCCACGGAACACGTATTTCGGCTGATGACCGCCGTGCCGGCTCAAAATCTCCAGCAGCGACTTCCACGTCGTGAAGCCTCCGGCGAGATTAAACGGGCCGGATTGGGTGATCGCGAGCGCGTCGACGACGGCGCGGCCGAGGTCCTTTTCGCCAATGAATACGGATCCGGCGGTCTCGAGTGCTTCTTCGCTGCCGAATAGTATCGGTTGGCCTGTGCGCAAGGCATCCCACACGCCCGGCAGGAACTGCCGGTCGCGCCGCCTCGCGCCTGTTGCGAAAACTAGCGGCAATCGCAGACTAACCCCCGGGCCGGCGCCGGATTGTTCCGCGACCATCGATACTTGTTGTTCGTTGCAAATCTTGCCCAGATCATACCACGACCCGGCCGAAAGCGGGCAGTCCTCATTGAGCGTCTTCGTAGGAATCCCATAAACCGTTTGGCTGCTGGTATAAATAAACGGTCCGGTATGCCACGCATTGAGCAGCTGCGCGGTGCCTTCAATGTCAGTGTTGATCACGCCTTGTCGCGCTGCCGAACGCGGGCTGGCACAATGAATGATAGCGGTGATGTCAACGAGGCCGCTGGCGATGTCGTGAATTCTACTGAGATCGCCGATAATCGGCCGATAACCTTTTGTATTCGGCATGCGCGAGCGCACCAGCGCTGCGACGTCATAGCCTCGTTGCATCAATTCATCGAGCACAGCCTGGCCGACGTTGCCCGAGGCGCCGGTCAAGAATACGCGGGATCCCGCCATACGCTGTTATTGAACCGGAGCGAGCAGTGGGTTGGCAAACGGATTGTTGGGACGCGATTTGAAGATCGCGCCGTGCCCTGACCCAAAATAGAGTTCGAGGGCGAGCGAGCCTTCCGGTCCCGGGCCCAGCGAACTCCAGCCAAGTTCGTCGTTCAGCCGCTTTTGCAATTTCGGTATTTCGTCGAACACTTCGATGGTCGAAACGCGAATGTCCGAACTGAGTTCGAATTCGTAGGATTGGGCGATGTCGCCGCTCTCGCGAATGCGCGCCAGACCGAATTTCTCCGGCTGCTGGACGATCGGCGTTTCCACCAGCGCGGTGAACTTGTTGAGGACAAAGGTTCCGCCGCGCCGACGTGAAAATTCGCGGATCAGGAAATCTACCGATTTCCGGGTTTCCGCGACGGTGTCGCCCGGATAGCCGCCGATCAGATTGACATGGATACCGATGCCGGCCGCTTCCATCGCCCGGAATACCTCGCCGATTTCGGGTTCATCGATGCCTTCGACATATTTATCCATGAGCTTGAGGATGCGGTTAGAGGTGGTCTCCAACCCATACAGAATCTCGTAGCAGCCCGACTTGCCTAGCCGTTCGAACAATTCGGCTGTATGGGCCTTTTCAAGCTTGCAACGGCACGCCCAGCGGAATTTGAGCCCACGCGCGTCGATTTGCTCGGCGAGCAGCCGCAACGTCGACGGGGAGAGCGCTTCATCGGAAAAGTAGAAATATCGGTAGCCGGCGGCGATGCAGGCCTGGACGCGGTCGAGCGTACGGAGAATTTCCGGCTTGGAGGGCGCGCGGGGATCGTCATACTTGGCGTTCTGCGTGCAATAAGTGCAGCGGCTCCAGTAGCAACGGCGCTTGCTCAGCCGCGTCCACAGAATCGGTTCGGGCGTGAAACTGGGAAGCGGCGGGGGTGGATAGAAGCGCTCCTCGGGGTCCGGCGCGCGCACCGGCAGGCTGGCGCGCGTCAGGTAACCCTTGATCGCCTGGCCTTGCGCCACGGCGTCAATGAGCGCGGGAACCAGTTCGTCACGGTCATCCTTGGAAACGATCACGGTGTCGAACACGCTGTCGAGCGTCATCGATTTGCGGAGCGATTCAATATGCGCGTGCAGCGAAAAATTTTCATAACCGTGATCGACCAGCGAGATGTGGACTGTGGGATCGCGTTCGCGCAGGACGCGCGCGGCGATCAACGCAGTCAGCAGATCTTGCGGGCTGCTGATGCTGATGGCGGCAAAGCCGACATTGTCCGGGCAGCCTTCGAGCGCCGCGCGAACGGTCGCGGCGAGCAAGCTGTCGAATTCGCTGAAGCGCACCAGCGGACTGCTGTCCGTATAGATCAACTCGTGTACGTTCGGTCCGTCGGCAATACTGACTGTGAACTCGTTCTGCGCGCGGGTGAGTGTAGGCAGATAACGCGCCAAGCCGGAAAGGCTGTCGATGTAGTCCGCAGCGGAATTGAAGGTCTGCGGCGTTTCCAGTCGATCGAGCGTATGCTCGGCGGCCTTCGCATCTTCGGCGAGCGCGATATCCTGCGCTCGCCATTCGGCGCGGCGCTTAATCCGGTCGATCGTGCTCAGCGGTTCCAGTGCCAGCGCCTTGAAGCGCGGACTGCAAATGACGCGCCACCAAGCGTAATTGGCGCTAAAGCGCAGCAACTCGTGCTGGCCCTTGCCGGCCACCCGATCCCACCACAGGCCGGTGTCCAGCGCGACGGATGGAAAGCGCCCGGGAGGGGTGAGCGTCAGAACGCGCATAGCCTGCCCTTCGTACAAGGTCGCAAGGCATATCTCGACAAAACGAAAAAATACCGGCGACCTCTATAGCAGAGGCCGCCGGTCGAAATCGCAAGCTCAGCGGCTTTTATATCTCAGCCGCGAACGCCGCCGACCGCCGTAGGACGCGGGCAAGCGGGCTGGCCCCAGCCGCCACAGGCCAAGCGTATTTTGCCGGAATCGCCATTGGCTTTGGCGCTCAGGCTGTCACCAGTTACCTGGTCGATGCTTTTGGTCGCAAAGAGCGACAGCGTTGCAAGTGTCGCAACGCCAATGCCGGACATAACCGCCCGGGCGATCTTATTTTGCATGGTCGCGGACCCCTCTTTAGGATTCGAACGCTTTTTTTTAGAATTAAAAGTTCCGCGGGTCAATGTGCTCCTGAAAATAGGGCGTAATCGACCCTTCGGGGTGAAGCGCGATCACACTGATGAGTTGCAATTCGGGCGTCATGAGCGGAACCGGATGACCGGTCAGCGGAGAAAATTCGAAGACCGAGTATCCAAATTGTCTCACGTAATCAAGTAATTGAGATGCCGACGCGCCTTGCGTGGCCAACGTCTCTTCCATGACCTCCATGAGCAGCGCCGGATGGTCGCGCCGCAGCAATTCTTCCGCTCCGCGCAACGCCCTCAATTCCGCGCCTTCGATATCCAGCTTGATCAAATCGACTGACCGGAGCCCTTGCGCGGCCGCAATTCCATCCAGTGTTGCAGAAGGCACGATTTCTTCTCGCTTTGCGTGCACCCAGCTGGCTGCAAAATGACCCAGCGTGTTGTGCCCGGCATGTTCATCCTCTGCGATCTGCAAGACCACGCTGCCGACCTGCTCGGAAAGCGCCAGCGGAAGAATCTCGATGTCTTCGAACCCGTTAAGCGATTTGTTCCGTTCAATGCGCATGCGTTCGCGCATGCTCGGCTCCACCGCAAGCACGCGGCCCTGCGCTCCCACTTTTGAGCGGCAAAAGACGCTGTAGACGCCCTCGTTCGCGCCGCCGTCGATGACCATCATGCCCGGCTTTAACACCTGTGCGAGGAACGAAAATTCGTTGGGGTCAATCTCGCCATCCACATAGAGGCAGTGGCTCAAGTCGCTTCCTAAAACGACCTCGAGCTTTAATCCGTCATACCAGCGGATCTGCGCGGGCGTACCGGCGAGCGTGTGCCAGAACCGGCGCCGAATTTGCCGGTCAAATGTTACGGGCCCTTGGCTTGCCATGCCCGACCACCATCCTGGCACGCAACGGATGGGCATCGTGACCGCGAGCCGTGCGGCAACCGAGCCGGCGAATTGCCTTACTATGGACCGAATGAAGTCATTCATGACGTCGAGTATCTGCCCACCTGTGAGGTTAGTGGCGGCCCCTGTTTCCATGCTAACAAAAATTTATGATCGATTGCCCGCCGCGCAGTGACAATATGTTAGCCGTTTCCGGGTCAGGCGCTACCGATCGGCGCGGGCTTCGGCGGCGCGATGTGCTCTTGGGCGCCGTTGGTGGCTTATGCGCGCTGAGCTGTCGTTCCGCTGCACTGGCCGACGATACCGGGCGTCACGGCATGTCGGCGTTCGGCGATCTCGCTTACCCGGCGGATTTTCCGTTTTTCAAATACGTCAATGCGGATGCGCCGAAAGGCGGCGCCTATTCGGAAGCGGTCAGCAGCCGCGGCTATAACGGATCGTTCCTCACCTTCAATTCGTTCAACGCCTACATTCTCAAAGGCGAGGGCGCCTTTGGGATGGACCTCACTTTTGCCGCCCTGATGGCGCGCTCGGGCGACGAGCCGGACGCCATGTATGGGCTGGCCGCGCGCGGCGTCACGATTTCCGACAACGGGTTGATCTATCGTTTTGCGCTGCGTCCGGAAGCCAAATTTCACGACGGTACGGCGCTGACCGCGCATGACGTGGCGTGGTCCCTGACGACGCTGAAGGAAAAAGGTCATCCGATCATCACGCAGCAATTGCGCGATTTCAAAGGCGCCGAAGCTATCGATGATCATACGGTCGTCGCGCGCTTTGCCGACAAGCGCGGCCGCGACGTGCCGCTATTCGTCGCCGGTCTGCCGATTTTCTCGAAGGCCTATTATGCCAAGCAGGAGTTCGACCAATCGACGCTGGACATTCCGCTCGGCAGTGGCCCTTACAAAGTTGGGCGTTTCGACGCCGGACACTTCATCGAATTCGAGCGTGTGAAAGATTGGTGGGGCGCCAACCTGCCGGTGGCGCGTGGGCAATATAATTTCGACGGCGTGCGGTACGAATATTATCGCGACCGCGAGGTCGGGTTCGTCGGCTTTACCGCCAAGAATTACCTGTTCCGCGAGGAGTTTACCTCACGCACCTGGGCGACCCGCTACGATTTCCCCGCCTTCAAGGATGGCCGCGTCAAGCGCGCCGTGTTGCCGGACGACACGCCGTCCGGCGCGCAGGGCTGGTTCATGAATCTCCGGCGGCCCCAGTTCAAAGACCGCCGCTTGCGCGAGGCGTTGATCGACGCCTTCGATTTCGAGTGGACCAACAAGACCATTATGTACGGCTCCTACGACCGCACGGTGTCGGTATTCCAGAATTCTCCGATGATGGCGGAGGGCAAGCCGGACGCGGCGCAACTTGCGTTGCTTGAGCCGTTCCGCGGCAAACTGCCCGACGAAGTGTTTGACGAGCCCTATGTGCCGCCGGTGACCGACGGCACGGGCCATGATCGCCGCTGGCTGCGCCGGGGCGCGCAACTACTCGACCAAGCAGGGTTTACGCTCAAGGGCGGTAAGCGCGTAATGCCCGATGGCCGGCCCATCACCGTTGAGTTTCTGATCGACGAACCGACTTTCACGCCACATCATCTGGCCTACATCAAGAGCCTGGGCGTCATCGGCGTCGACGCCACCTTGCGCGTGGTCGATCCGGTGCAATACCGCGCGCGCGTCGACGCCTTCGACTTCGACATCACCGTCGAGCGCTTCAGCTTTTCGGCGACGCCGGGCGATTCGTTGCGCACCTATTTTTCCTCGCAGGCGGCGGCGACCAAGGGTTCGCAAAATCTCGCCGGCATCGCCGATCCGGCGGTCGATGCGCTGGTCGACACCATCATCGCCGCCAAGACGCGTTCTGAACTCACCACCGCCTGCAAGGCGCTCGACCGCGTCACCCGCGCCGGACGCTATTGGATACCGCACTGGTACAAGGCGTCGCACTGGATCGCCTATTGGGACGTGTTCGCCTTTCCCGCCGCCCAGCCGCGCTATTTCCGGGGCATTCCGGAAACCTGGTGGTATGACAACGACAAGGCGGCGAAGCTGGAAAAGGCCGGTTAGGCCGCGATTTCAAAGCTTTCACCCGCTCGCGGAATGACATACTGAGGGACGCATGAGCGCCTACATCATCCGCCGTCTGCTGTTCATGATTCCGACGATGTTCGGGATCATGCTGGTGGCGTTTGTGGTCGTCCAATTTGCCCCCGGCGGCCCGATCGAACAGGTGATCGCCAAGCTCAGCGGAACCGACACTGGCGCAACGTCGCGCATTTCAGGTTCGCCTTCGGGTGATTTCGGCAGTCGCGGCCTGGCGCAGGGCGGCTCGGGCGTTGACGCCGTCTCCTCCAAATACCGCGGCGCGCAGGGGCTCGATCCCGAGTTCATCAAAAAGCTTGAAAAGCAGTTCGGCTTCGACAAGCCGGCCTATGAACGTTTTGGCCTGCTGTTGTGGAACTACATCCGGTTCGATTTCGGCAAGAGCTATTTCCGCGATATCGGCGTGCTGCAGCTCATCAAGGAGAAGCTGCCGGTATCGATTTCTCTCGGCATCTGGATGACGCTGCTGACCTATCTGATTTCGATTCCGCTCGGCATTAAAAAGGCAGTCGACGCCGGCACACGCTTCGATGTGTGGACCTCGAGCGTGGTCATTGTCGGCTATGCCATTCCCGGTTTTCTTTTCGCGATCCTGCTGATCATCTTGTTCGCCGGCGGCTCGTTCTTCGACTGGTTCCCGCTGCGGGGATTGGTGTCGGAGAACTGGCACCAATTGCCGTGGTACGCGAAAATCGGCGACTACTTCTGGCACCTCACGCTGCCGATTATCTCGATGGCGCTGTCGGCCTTTGCGACGATGACGCTGTTGACGAAAAATTCGTTCCTCGAGGAAATCCGCAAGCAATACGTGCTTACTGCCCGCGCCAAGGGCTGCACCCGCAATCAGGTGCTCTACGGTCATGTCTTTCGCAACGCCATGCTGATCGTGATCGCCGGATTTCCTGGCGCCTTCGTGCACGCCTTCTTCACCGGCTCGCTGCTGATCGAGACGATCTTTTCGCTCGATGGCCTGGGCTTGCTCGGCTTCGAGAGCGTGCTCAATCGCGACTACCCGATCGTGTTCGCCACGCTCTACATCTTCTCGCTTATTGGCGTCGTCGTTAATCTCATTTCCGATCTCACGTATACCTGGATCGATCCGCGCATCGATTTCGAGACGCGGGAGGTGTGAGGTGGACGAACGGATAGGCGTCAAAGTCCCCGAACTCACCACCACCGGCCCGCTCGGTGTCGCCGTGCCACCGGAACGTCATGGCTTGACATT
>DATEGX010000017.1:0-3041 GCA_035279875.1 Binataceae bacterium (SeqCode) | reverse complement strand
CCGTTCCCCGCCAACCACTTTCGCTCCGCGGCGGAAATTGCAGCAGCTCAAGCGGGTGACCTTCCGGATCACGAAATTTGATCGCGGTGACGCCACCGGCCGAAGGTGGAAGAGTTACCGGGCCGTTGGTCGAGATCGGCGCCGCTCCCAATGCCGCAACGCACGCCCATGCGGCCGCCGCATCGTCCGTGACCAGCGCCAGATGCTGGAAGCAGAGATCGGCGCTTGTTGCGCCGGCCGGATAGGGCCGCCCGGGATCGTCGAAGCTGTCGAGATCGACCCGCTGCTCGCCCAGGCGGAGCGGCAGCCGTGTGCCGCCACGCCGGAGACCCAACAGCACGACCTCTTCGGCGGGTATTGGTTCAGAGGCACCGGCCGCAAATCCAAGTCCCTGGTAGAAGCGCGCCAGCCGTTGAGGCTCGGCCGTGGTCAGCCGGAAAGCGGTAATCGCGGAAAGCGCAGGGCTCACGGCCTGACACAACCGCGCATATTGACGTAAATCGCCAGCAGCCGATGTGAGGCGCACAGAAACAGACGCGAGCGGCTGCGTCCGCCGAAAGCGAGATTAGAGACCAGGCTGGGCGTCAAAATCTTTCCGAGCAATTCGCCGTCCGGACTGATGCAGTGCACGCCGTCGGCTGCGCTCGACCAGATGTTGCCCTGCTCGTCAACCCGGAATCCATCGGCAAAGCCTGGCTTGATCTTGTGGAATTTTTCGCCTCCCGAAAGCGCACCGTTTTCATCGACCCGAAAGCGGCGAATGTAGCGGCGCGGCTCGGGGTCGAACTGATGGCCGGTTTCGGCGACGTAGAGGATGTCCTCGCCGGGCGAAAACGCGAGCCCATTCGGCCCTTCGA
Organism: Binataceae bacterium (SeqCode); assembly: GCA_035279875.1. Classification (GTDB taxonomy): domain Bacteria; phylum Desulfobacterota; class Binatia; order Binatales; family Binataceae; genus JAMXLL01. The sequence goes on along the minus strand of DATEGX010000017.1, from coordinate 2,184 downwards.
AATCGTCCGCGGCGATTGTCAGTTCGCCGGTCACAGGATCGAGCCGGTAAAGCGCGGGCGGCAATTCGGAAACCTGCTTGCCGCCCTCGTAATCGGTTTCGATGCCATAGGGCGGGTCGCTGAACCAGATCGAGCCGTCGGACTTGCAGACGATGTCGTTGGGCGAGTTGAGACGCTTGCCCCGATAATCCCGGGCGAGGACCGTGACGGCGCCGTCGAGTTCGGTGCGGGTCACGCAGCGATCGCGATGCGAACAGCCGATCAGGCGGCCCTGCCGGTCACGCGCGTGGCCGTTGGCGAAGCCAGACGGCCGGCGGAAGGTGCTGACGCCCCCCTCTTCGCTCCAGCGCAGAATGCGATCGCCGGGCACATCGCTGAAATAGAGACAGTCATGGTCGGCGAACCAGACCGGCCCTTCGAGCCAGCGGTAGCCCTCGCCCAAAGTTTCCAATGGCGCGTTGGGCAGGACCATCGCGCGAAAGCGGTTGTCGAAGATTTCGAAACCGTCCATTCCGCGCTATCCGATATGGCAGGGTTCGCGAGATGGCTCGATATGCAATTGCACCGTCATCAGCACCGCGGGTTCATCGCCGATCGTGCCTGAGCGGTGGCCCTTCCTGCCATCGGTTTCGCTGCAGTTCTGGTCCTCGCCGAAGGAGAACTCGCCCGTCCCCTGCTCGATGCGCGTGCCGTCCATGCTCTCGATCCACCAGCGGCCTGACAGCACCATGATCCATTGCGGCGCCGGGTTTTCGTGCCAGTCGCCAACCCACCCGGCGGGCAGCACGACAAAAACGACGGTTGAGGGGTGCGTGCCCTGCTTGTCGTTCCATTGCGGGTCCGCCGGACCGGTCCGCTCCAAATTGTAGCTGGTCAGAAGACACTGCTGTTGATGGCTGGTGCCGTCCGCATCCACCCACAGATGCCAATACGGGATCGAGGGCCTGGGTCCAGGATCGCTCATGGATGCTCCTGCGTGCTGGCATAGGGATGGCTGGAGGCGAGGGGATCGGAAAGAAACGGCCGCAGGCCGGACCCGTTCGTGCCAATGACGATCAGCAGAAAGCCTGCGCCCAGGGACAGGTTCTTGAGGAAATCCCAGAACAGCGTGCGCCCTTTGCTGTTTTCCGCCGCCCAAAAATCGCCCTGTGCCCAGAAGCGCTTGTAGAGAACAGCGGTCGCCGCGCAATAGGCGGCCATGATCAGCGCGGCCATGCGATCGGCAAACCCGGTGACGACGCCAAGCGACATGATGATCTCGATACCAAGCCCGCAAATCAGCACCGCAATGGCGATGATGCGTGGTCTGAACACCTCCTGCGCCTGTTTCACGGCATCCTCGAACCCCATGAGCTTGTCGAGTGCGCTGAATGGCAGGAACAGCATGACGAGCCCGTAGCGGACGATAAGAGCGACGATTCCCGGAGTAGTCATTTCAGCCGCTCCGCGATGCGGCCGGCGACGCGCAAGGCGTTGGCGATGATGGTGAGCGTCGGGTTGACCGCGCCGATCGCGGGAAAGAAGCTCGCATCGGCGACATAGAGATTGTCGAGCTCGTGCGCCTTGCAATCGAGATCGAGCACCGAATTTGCGGGATCGCGGCCGAAGCGCGCGGTGCCCGCCTGATGCGCCGTGCCGCCGAGCGGAATGTTCTTGCCAAGATAGAGCGAACGTTCCAGCAGGATCGCTTTGTGACCGGCGCGGTTCAGAACCTCTTTGAGTTTGCGCTTCAGATGGGCGAGCGCTTCCGGGTTGGTCGCGACCAGATCGAGGTGAACCTTGCCGTCCTTGTAGTAAACGCGGTTATCGGGATGCGGCAGATCTTCGGCCTGCAGCCAGAAATCCATCGAATGACGCGCCATGGTTTCGAACGGCATTTCCGGCAGCCATTCGAGCCATTCCGGCAGCGCCTCGCCTCTGATTTGATCGGAATGACTCGTGGCGCACATCTGGACGAGGCCGAGCGGATGATCCCAATCGGGGGCTCCGAAATAGAAGTCGCTGAAGGCCAGGGTCTTCTGAAAGACGGTGTCGTTTGCCTCCGGCATAATGGCCATCAGCACGCTCATATTTTGGCGCATGTAATTGCGTCCGACCTGGCCGGAGCCGTTGGCGAGCCCATCGGGATGGGCGTCATTTGCCGAACGCAGGAGCAGCAGCGCGGAAGATAGCGCTCCACAGGCG
>DATEGX010000016.1:0-4980 GCA_035279875.1 Binataceae bacterium (SeqCode) | reverse complement strand
GGGGCGGCGCCCTTCTGGAAAAGTCCAGCCAGCACCGGAAAAACCAGGTAGGGACCGCCGGGTATCAGCAATCCGACGGCCCATCCAGCCAGGATTGCCTGGACGGGACGTTCGTTGCCTAGCCATCGCAGGAGCGTTGCCTGGGGTATCAACACGTCGGCGAGGCCCGCGAAAATGAAGCCGAGCAGCAAATCGAGCCATACACCGCGCAGCAAGCGAATACTGCCTTTAAGTGCTTCGAGCGGCATTCCGGGCCGCACGAACAGGGCGGCAATTTCGCCGACTATGACGATCGCGAGGAGAATAAGCAGGCTGGTATCCATACGGCGTCTCTTGCCGGGCTTCCCGGGCCTTTGCGGTCGATTCACGACCGATTCCTGTGATGAAGAGGGAGATTCGGGCACTGTCGCTGCTCTATTTGACGGGTACCACTGCGCGGTGTGGGTTGGGATTGGATTGGTCGGGAGTTAGCCTCAAATTTGGCGATAAATGCAACCACTGTTTGACGTTCGTGGTAAATTGTGGTGGATTGCAGAGGTAAAGAAAGGCGGGTATCAGCCCCCTGAAACCGAGGAGACAACCATGGTCTGGAGCAAGCCTGAATTTGTAGAACTGCGTTTCGGTTTCGAAGTCACGATGTACATCTGGAATCGCTGAAATAGCGCCTTGGGATGCCTAAGCTAGATTTAGGAGCTCAGGCGCCCTTTTCGGATTCATGTTGGGGGTCTCGTTCGAGACCCCAACGCCCTCCACTTTCACGCCGAGCATCCGCCGGATGAAATTGCTCGTCTTAGGCGCGGCCGCCGGTGGTGGATTCCCGCAATGGAATTGCAACTGCCGCAACTGCGATGGGTTGCGGGCGGGAAGGATTAACGCTCGCGCGCGAACCCAGTCGTCGATCGCGGTAAGCGCCGGCGGCAGCGACTGGGCGCTAATCAACGTATCCCCCGACATTCTTGCGCAGATCAAAGCCCGGCCCCAGCTTCAGCCGGCGCGCACCGTGCGGGACACCGGGGTCAAGGCAGTCGTCCTGGTAGACAGCCAGATCGACCACACGGTGGGCCTCGCTATGCTGCGCGAAGGCGCGCAACTTGGTGTTTATTGCACTCGCAGCGTCTATGAAGACCTGACGACGGGCAATCCGATACTGCGAATGCTCGAGAGTTATTGCGGCGTCGATTGGCATGAGATCCGCGCGTCTCCCGATGCGACCTTCCGAATCTCCGGTATCGACGGCATCGAATTCTCCGCCTTGCCAGTTACCAGCAAAGCGCCGCCATATTCGCCGCATCGCGAGGCACCGCGCCCCGACGACAATATCGCCCTGATGATGACCGACGTCGCCACCGGCCGCCGGGTTTTCTACGCCCCCGGACTGGCGGCGATTGAGCCGGTCGTTTGGGCATGGATGAGCCGCGCGGACTGCCTGCTGGTGGATGGGTCATTCTGGACCGACGATGAGATGATCCGGCTCGGCGTTGGGCGAAAACATGCCCATGAGATGGGTCATCTGGCGCTGGCGGGCGACCACGGCATGATATCGTGGCTGGGCCGTTTGCCGCGCGCCCGCCGAATTCTGATACACATCAACAATACCAATCCGATTCTCGATGAGGACTCCCCGGAGCATCGCGAACTTGAACGCGCCGGGATTGAAGTTGCTTACGACGGAATGGAAATCTCGATTGGAGCGTAGCAGGTCAGCCGATTGATGCAGGCGATAATGCGGCTCGACCGGTGAGGCTCCGAGATTGTCAAAGGCTGCGCGAATGAACGGCAATGCATGGAGCCGCGACGAATTCGAAAGAAGGTTGCGCGGCAAAGAATCCGGCTACCACGTCCATCATCCGTTTCACCTGATGATGAACGAGGGCAAGCTCACGCCGGATCAGATCCGCGGGTGGGTCGCCAACCGCTTCTATTATCAATTCAGCATTCCGATGAAGGACGGCGCGGTGCTGTCGAATTGTCCGGACCGTGAAGTGCGAAGGCTTTGGGTCCAGCGCATTCTCGACCAGGACGGCAGCGGCTCCGAACCCGGCGGACTTGAAGCGTGGATTCGGCTGGGCGAGGCCTGCGGAATCACCAGTGAAGAGTTGACTTCGCTTCGCCTGGTGCTTCCGGCGGTACGCTTTGCCGTGGATGCCTATGTGAATTTTGCGCGGACGCGCCCATGGCAGGAGGCGGCGTGCTCATCACTGACCGAGCTATTCGCCCCACAGGCGCATAACGATCGCCTGGCCACGTGGCCGCGCCACTATCAGTGGATCAAACCTGAAGGGCTGGACTACTTTCGTTCGCGGATCTCGCAGGCGCGGCGCGACGTAGAGCAGGCCATGAGCATCACGCTCGATTATTTCAATACGCGCGAGCTGCAAGAGCGAGCCCTGCAAATTCTTCAGTTCAAGCTCGACGTGCTATGGACCCTGCTCGACGCGGTGCAGTTGGCGTATTGCCGGACGTGACGGGGAAAGGCGCCCTCGTGTCGATTTGCGTATGAGCGAAGATGGCTCCAACCCGGCGATCGGCAATCCTTTGTGGCTGCTGGCGGAATTGACCTACCGTTGCCCGCTCCATTGCGTCTATTGCTCGAATCCGATCGACTATCTCCGTTACCAGAATGAACTCTCGACCGAAGAGTGGCTGAGAGTGCTGCGCGAGGGCCGTGAGCTTGGTTTCGTGCAGCTCGGATTTTCCGGCGGCGAGCCGCTGGTGCGCGACGATCTCGAAGTCCTGGTGCGTGAAGCGCATGGCCTTGGCTATTACACCAATCTTATCACCTCGGGTGTTGGCCTCGACGAACGGCGCGCCGCGGAATTGCGTGCGTCCGGGCTCGACCATATCCAGCTCAGCCTGCAGGACTCGACGCGCGAGCTCAACGATTTTCTGAGCCACACGCGAACCTTCGACCTCAAGCTCAAGATCGCCCGGCTGATCAAGCAGCAGGGCTATCCGATGGTGCTCAACGTCGTACTGCATCGGCAGAACCTCGACCATATCGAAGAGATTCTCTCGATGGCCGAGCGACTCGAGGCCGAGTACCTGGAACTGGCCAACACTCAGTACTACGGTTGGGCGTTTCTCAATCGCGAGCATCTGCTGCCCTCCGCCGAACAGTTGAGGCGCGCAGAGGAAGCGACGCAGCGCTTTCGCCAACGGGTTGGCAATGCGATTAAAGTCTACTTCGTCGTGTCCGACTACTATGAAAAGCGCCCGAAGCCGTGCATGAACGGCTGGGGGTCGGTTTTCATGGTTATCACGCCCGACGGACTCGCGTTGCCCTGTCACGAGGCGCGGGCGTTGCCCGGTCTGGTCTTCCCGCGCGTGCGCGAGCAATCGCTCCGCTCGATCTGGTACGAATCGCCGGGCTTCCAGCGTTTTCGCGGCTTCGACTGGATGGGCGAGCCGTGCCGCTCATGCCCGGAACGGTTCAAGGACTTTGGCGGATGCCGTTGCCAGGCTTACTTGCTCACTGCCAACCCCGCAAATACGGATCCAGTCTGCGAACTCTCGCCGCACCATCATCGGGTAGCTAAGGCAGTCCAGCGCGCCCAACGGAGCGGCAAACCACAACCATTGCAGTTTCGCGACGATCGCAACTCACGCGCGCTCAGTTCGCGTTAGGGAATGTCGGCCGCCGGCGGCGTGTAACGGACAGGTTCGAGGCAACCTTTCGGATGGCGCAATCGGACAGGTTTGCAGCCGATTCCACGGCGATCGATTGGACCGCCGCGCAAATCCCGGCACGGATCGAGCGGCTCAGCAACGGCCTGATGGTCGCGGCGCATCAGGATCGAAAGTCGCCGATCGCCGCCGTTTTCATCGGCTATCGTGCCGGTTCGCGCGACGAACCGGCCGCCAAGGCCGGCCTCGCGCATGTTTGCGAGCATCTGATGTTTTCCGGAACGCCGACCGCACCCGGCTCGTATTTCGCGCCGTTTGAAGCGGCCGGCGCGGCCTGGATGAACGCCTACGTCAGGGAAGACTACAGTGCTTATTTCGAAACTGTACCGTCCGGCGCGCTCGATTTCGCGCTGCGAATGGAAGCCGATCGAATGGTTAATCTGGCCGACGCGCTCGACGCGAAGAAACTCGAACTTCAGCGCGAGGTGGTTCGCAATGAGCTTCACCAACGCGAGGGCGAGCCTTTTGGCAGCGTGACGCGGATCCTCGCCGAGGCGGCCCATCCCCCGTCGCATCCCTATTCGCATCCACCCGACGGATTGGCCGCGGACCTTGACAACATTACGCCGGACGACGTGCGGGAGTGGCTTGCTACCCGTCACTGCCCCGCTAATGCGGCGATTGTTATCGCGGGCGCGATCGAGCCGAATCAGGCGATCGACACGGTGCGCCGACACTTCGGAGCAATTGCTCCGGGCCGTCCGCCGGTCAGACGGGCCGCGCCCGTGATGCGCGCGACCGGGGCTGCGCGACGGACGGAAACCGCGAGCGGGCAAACCGGCATCTGCATGGCGTGGCACGGACCTCCGCTCGCGAGTCACGAATATCCGGCGATTGAGTTGGCGTGCGAGCTTATCGCGGGCTCGGCCGGCGCACTACTACCACGTCAATTGGTCATGGAGGACCGGCTTGCGACCAAGGTCGAAATTGAGATGCGCCCGCGCGAGTTCGGCTCGCTTATAGTGCTGCGTATCGCGAACAAAACGGGCGCGCCAGTGGACACGATCGAAGCTGCAGCACGAGAGCGGGTAGCCGAACTGGGAAGAAGGGGTGTGAGTGCCGAAGAACTCGCCATTGCGCGGGTCCGCCGATTCGGAAAATTGGTTCATGGAGTCGAGCGCGTCGGTGGGCCGCAGAGCAAGTCCGATTTACTGGGGCTCGCGATGCTTGCGGGCGGCGGAGCGGAAGTGCACGAGAGGCGAATTCGCGCAATCGCGGCCGCGACGCCCAACACAGTCGCCGAGGCCGCGCTCCGCTGGTTCACCAGCGACTGCGTGAGCGTCGAAATGCGGGCAG
>DATEGX010000015.1:0-4579 GCA_035279875.1 Binataceae bacterium (SeqCode) | reverse complement strand
GCGCGCATTCAAGCCTGGCCTTGTGCTGCTCGATCTCAACATGCCGGATCGCAGCGGATATGACCTCGCGCAAGAGCTTAGCCGGGAACACGGCACTGCCTGCCCTATACTCGTTGCGTTTACAGGCCAAGCCGACGGTGCTGCCAAGGAATGCGCCGAACTTAGTGGCTTTCACCACTTCGTCGCGAAGCCATACGAACCGGCGCGCTTGCTCGGTCTTGTTTCCGATGTGGACCGCGAGTTGCGGCAACAAATGGAGAGTACGTTCCGCGGGCGGCGGCTGCGCTAACTTCCCGGCTTCGCGCGGCACGATCTACCCGCCGCAGGACCGCGGTATCGGCGCCGACATTGGCGGCGCAAACGAGCGGATGACCGGCGGTGGACGGCGCTACACAACAGCCGTTCTGCAAGAACCGCGAAGGCGGCACAATAATCACCGAATCGGGTGCAGCGCTGGATCTGCGGCACGCCGGGCAGTGCGCCGCGCGACCCGCATATCGAAGCTTGGCAGCGGGTGGTCGGCGAATTGCGCCGCGCGGAACCTGGTCCCCGCCGACCGTGAGCGATAGCGATTGTCGTCGGCGATAAGTACTCGCATGATCGGTCCCCCTTAGGCGCCCACAGCGACGTTGCTCAGCTTGTCCTCGAGCTCGCTACGCTGCTCGGCCGTAGGCGCTTCGACGTCTGCAATCCACAGGTAAACCTGCTTCGGCTCCACACCCAATAGCTGCGCCACGCCGAGTAGTGACCCGCGTAAATTGCCAAAGCAGAAGGCTGAACTATGGCATCGCTGGAAGAGCGGTCAACTAATTCGCCTGTTGACAAGAACATTATCGGGGGCTAACGTGTAACCTAATGGTTACTCATGCATAGAGCAAAAGCAAATTCCGATGTATTTCGTGCGATCGCCGACCCTACGCGACGCGCGATCCTGGATCAGCTGCGCGGTGGACCAGTTGCAGTCAATACGCTCGCGTCGGAGTTCTCGCAGACAAGGCCGGCCATCTCTAAACATCTGCGTGTGCTGCGCGAGGCGCGTCTCGTAACGGAGCAGCGCTTCGGGCGCGAACGCTTGTACCGAATCCAGCCGGAGCCGCTACGCGGCGTCGTATGGTGGATCGAGCGATACCGCGCAATGTGGCAAACCAATCTGAATAACCTCAAGCGCCATCTGGAGAAAGACCAATGATCGCAGCAACGTTGAAAACGGCTCGCGCAATCGCGAACCTGAAAGACGGGGTTATCGTGGCGACCGTCGAGATCGCGGCCTCGCCGGAACGAGTGTTTCGAGCCCTCACCACGGCGGAGCTGGCCCAGTGGTGGGGCGAGGAAGGGGACTACCGGGTCACCGCCTATAAGGCGGACTTGCGTGTCGGCGGGGCCTGGATCTCTACCGGAAGAAGCGCGGACGGAACGGAGTTTTCCGTGAGCGGCACGATCCTCGAAATAGAACCGCCACGTCGCCTCGTTCAGACCTGGAAATACGATTGGGAGGGCGGTGGAGAAACCACGCTTACATACCAGCTCGAGTCAATCGAAGGCGGCACGCGGCTCACCGCGCGTCATGAAGGCTTTACCGACCCGAAAGCCGCGGAAAGTCATGCCTTCGGTTGGGAAAAGGTGCTCGGCTGGCTGGTCGCGCATCTTGGGAGGAACCTGTAATGAAGCTGGCACTCCAAAGCACGGCAGTCTTGGTCGTCCTGTTCGGGATTGCGCACACCTTGGGCTATCCATGGGTCGGTCACATGTCGCCCGAAAACGTGGCCAAACTATCCGACGTATTCAATTCGACGAGGACGGTCACGCAAGGGTTCGCACGCACCTATGATGATACGCATGTCGGATTCGGGCTGTATATTTCCTTCTTCTTTGCAGTTCAGGCGATCCTCACCTGGCATCTCGCTAAGGTGGCCGCGTCCAATCCCGCGCTGACGCGGTTTATTGCCGCTGTGTTTGCGATCCAGTACGCCGGCACGGTATTGCTGGATTTCTTCTTTTTCTTTTGGGGCCCCATCATCTTCTCGGCGTTTATCGCGGCGGGCTATCTGATCTCATTTGCCCTGATACGGCCGCGCCCACCGAGGCCGGTGGCCGCACAGGTTTGATTGCTAAGCTTGCCGACATCCGCGAATCGACGACGCTTCTTGCGGATTCAATGGATCGACGCACCACAACGATGATAACGCTCGGCTGGAGTTTCAAAGCCGAGGGTTTTTCTGGGTCGTTCGTTGAGCCGTCGCGCGACGGCGTCTAGCTTCGCCTGCGAGTAGACCGACAGGTCAGTCCCTTTCGGGAAGTACTGTCGCAGCAGCCCATTGGTGTTCTCGTTGGTGCCACGCTGCCAGGGGTTCCTCGGATCACAGAAGTAGACCTTGATGTCGGTCGCGGTCGCCGGGCTTGATGCTCATTGGGCCGTGCGGCCCCGCTAGATGTATCGTCATCCGGCACACCCATGAGCCGCCTGAGTTTCTAACGAAGGCGGCGGCTAACTTTTCCACGGCGCGGGATTTTATCCTTTTGTCGCCATTTTCCTCTGCGCGTCTCAACGTTCTTCACCAATAGCGCGTCAGCCAGCGTGCGCGGAGCGACAATGACCGGGTGAGCCAGCCATCGAAAAAGCGGCTTCTGCAGTACGCCTCGGAACGTCTTGGCAAGGCAAAACTCGCAGCGCGCTTGAAGGTAACGGAAGCTACGCTAGAGGCGTGGCTCAACGGCAGCGCCGATATGACACATGGCAAGGCGCTCGCATTGGCCGATCTGATAGCGGAATTGAATAAGCAAGAACCCAAGCAGTAGGCGCGGGGGCTGTCAGTCTTCTCCCCAAATCAGGGGGTCAAGTAGTGCAAGCAGCGCCGGCGGATCGTAGGGCTTCGTAACGTAATGGCTGAAGCCGACCGATCTGGCCAGCATCTTGTCTGCCGACTTCTTGTAGACACCACTGACGGCGATCAAGACACGCGGAGTAGTGCTGCTATCCGACGCCAGTTGGCGGGCGACTTCCCAGCCGCTTATGTCGGGCAGGCTTATGTCGACAAAGACGGCATCGGGCCTGAAATGGTGCGCGACCATAAGAGCGGAGCCGCCGCTATACGCGGCGCGGACGTCATGGCCCTCGTCCTGGAGCAGCATCGTGAGCGTGAGCACGGAGTCCCGGTCGTCATCGACGACGAGGATACGTAGCTGGCGCGACAGAGGTGACGCGGTCGGTTCTTCGGTGTTGGGAGCCGGTGTCACGCGAGTCCGATTGTACGGAGATCGAAGCACGCGGCTGTCAGGAATTATCCGACGGCGGCTAAGCAAGAGTCGTCGTCAGCACCTGGGCCGATAACCGAATCCCGAGCAGTAAGCGCCCTACCCTCCCTTAGGGCGTTAACTCAGGCCCCGGTCTTCCGGGGCCTTTTTTGTGCCCGTGCAAAGACAAAGCCCCGAACGGCTGGGCCTGGTTAAGTTTCCCAGCGCTCCGACCGCTTGGCCTGCACGTCCCTGCCGTGCGTGCGGATCTTGAGCCAATCCTTCGAGCGACCCGCCTTGTGCCGCGAGTTGACCCGCTTCTCGATACGGAGACGGGCGGGGCCGAGGTTGCGCGTGGCTTAGCGTAAGTGTGCAGTGATAGCCGCGACGGCGGTGGTCAGTCGTCGTCGTCACCGTGGCGCCAGCCTCCGCGCCAGCCGCGGCCGTGCCAGCGCCCTTCGGAGCGGCCGTAGTAGACGACAGGGGGCGCGGAGTAATAAACCGGTGCTGGATAGTAGTAGCGCGTTGGCGCCGGCTCGTACACGACGACCGGCGGAGGTGGAGGCGAGTAGTACTGGACCGGTGGGGCGTAGACGACGGGCGGCGCAGCGACCGTTGCGGCAACGGCGGCGCCGAAAAGCACCCCGGCCACAATCGCACCCGCGTCGTCGTGCGCCTGCGCGCTTGGCGCTGCGGCGGCAATCAGCGCTCCGCTTGTGAGCGCTGCGATGGCTGCATAGCGTTTGTTCATCGCTTGTTCCCTTTCTTCCGTCTCGCGGTTCAATGCCGGGAACCACATTGCCGCGGCGGCGGCGAGCGAGGGGTAAGCGTCTGTGACCAGGTGTTACCGAGAAGTGCTGCCCCGCATTTTCGTTACCAAGTTCAGCTTCGAGGGTACGCGCCATGACCACGGTGGCGCGCACAACACCCTACGCTACTTCCCCCACTTCTCCGACCGCGCGGCCTGCACATCGCGGCCGCGCGGCGTGCGGATCTTGAGCCAGTCCCTGGAGCGCCCGGCCTTGTATGGCGAGTCGGTGCGCTTGGCGACGATCCAGCTCGAGCTGAGGCCGCAGTCATAGGGCAGCTATAGTCCCCTTACGAGCGGACCCTTTCACAGTCAGTTGGCGGAGACTCCAGTGGCAGAAACTCGACGCTTATGCATCTCTAATCCAATCCAGCAGATTTTTGATGCTGCACGGTACCTTGACGCGGCCGTTTCGGCTCACATTCAAGGAAAGCAAACACTTGCAGAGGAATTAATCAGATCGGCGGACATGCCGGAGATCTATGAGTGGCTGAAGCCAATCTGGAGCAACAGCAAAATCCACGTGTCGTCCGCCGCAAG
>DATEGX010000014.1:0-14712 GCA_035279875.1 Binataceae bacterium (SeqCode) | reverse complement strand
GATTCGAGGCGCCGCGCATTACACGTGATGCGGCCTACGCAGTCACGCGGCCGGAAGTTTCTCGTTCATCAAACAGCGTTGAAGCCCGCGCGGCTGAAGAGCACCCGTTCGGCGCCCATCCGCGAGCGCATCGCGGCGAGCAATTCGGTCTCCGCTCCCGGCGCGAACCATTCGCCGTAGCCTAGCCGCTGGTGAACCTCGGCCATCCCCAGGGCGCGTGATCGGCGTCCGCCTGCGCCGTCGCCGTCGAAATAAGTATCGACGATGACGCGGTCGGCCGCATCGGCGGCGAGTTCGGCGAAACGCACGGGATTATTGGGCAGCATCGGCGCGATTGCGAGCTGCGTGAAAATTCCGGCCTCGCGCAGTCGCCGCGCGCATGCGAGCCGGCGCGCGACCGACGGCGAAGTCGGAGTGAACGCACGTCGCACGCTCTCGTCGTCGGTCTCGACCGTGATCGAGGCGATGATGGCGTCGCCCAGCGCCTGCAACAGCGCGATGTCGCGCTCGATCAGCGGGCTCCGGGTTTGCAACAGTATCCTGCGTGGAGGTTTGCGGATGAAGGCCGCGAGCGCGCCCTGTGTGAGCCGCTGGCTGCGCTCCAGACCCTGGTAGGGATCGGTCGCGCTCGACATGAAGACGGTAGTATCGGCGAGCTTGCCCGCGCGTTCCAGCGCGGCGAGTTCGCGGCTCAACAATTCGGGCAGATTGGCCTTGGCGATTACCCATGCGCCCCAGCCGCCTTCGAGCGAATGCGCCACCGGCAGTGCACGCACGTAGCAGTACGGGCATCCGCCATGCTCGCCGAAGGCGCAACCGACGTAAGGATTGAGCGAGAAGGCGAAGCCGCCGAGGAAGCCTCCGGTCGGGGTCAGCGCGCGGGTCGCACTATGCCTCAAGTATCGGCGCATCGACCCGCTGGAGATTGACAGGTCCATCGGCCTGCGGTCAAAGTTAATCCATGAAGCGCGTAACGCTTGCACTCGTGGTCGTGATGCTGCTCTGGCCGGCGATCTCCCGTGCGCAGTATATGGACCAGGATGAGCAAAATCCGACCCAATATCGCGACGTCGACGACGGGCAACTGCTCAAGGTCGTCAGCTACGCGCTGACTCCTGTGGGGATGGCGCTGGAATGGGGGCTGACGCGGCCGCTCCATTATCTGGCGACGCAAACCGCGGTGGCGCCGTTGCTGAGCGGCGATAACGGATCCTCGCTCTTCAACCAGAACGACAACGCTTCCCAGGTGCCGCCGGGAACCTTCGGACCCTACACCATCAATCCGACCAATTCGGAAGTAGCCAACAGCCAGGTGGTTACGCCGGTGCCGGTGCGCCGGATACCGCTGCCACCGGCCGAAACGATTCCTCCGTCACCGCCGACGCAGGCGGGACAGCCCGCTTTCGAACGCTGACACGCGGGTCCGCGGAACCTTGCGATTCCGCGGACAACCGAGTCACTCGGAGAGCGCTTTTGCGCGGGTTACGCGACAATCCTTCAAAGCTAGCCCTTGCCTAAGCGGCCGCGCACGAACTCCTTGCCCGAAACCTCGAAGCGATCCTGCATGATCTCGTCGTTCTGATTGAATTCGCGGGTCAGGCAGCAATATTCGAGCATCAGGCCGTTGGGATCCTTGAAGTAGATCGACTTGGCCCAATCGTGATCGACGATTTCGGTGACGTCGATTCCCCTGGCCCTTAATTCTTCCTGCTTCTGCTGAAGTCCCGCTTCGCTGCCGGCCTCGAAGGCGAAATGGTAGAAGGCCGGCGGCACGCCGAGACCGCGGGTGATCGAAGTGTCGTACTCGGCGGGAATGCCGTCGACCCCGCGCGCTTCCATGAAGGCCATCAACTGGTCGCGGCCGGTATCGAAGAAAATATGCCGGATGCGCCCGCCTTCCTTGACCGTGATGGTATCGCAGCGGACCGCCTTGAAGCCCATCACGTTCTCGTAGAATTCGCGGGTCTTGTCGAGGTCGAGCGTGGACAAACCGAGATGTGAGAAGCCTTTGTGTGACATCGCCTATCCTCCGTCCAACGACGTTATTCAAGAACGACTGTGGTCAACCCTCCATCCGACGCGCTGCCCTTATTCATCGAATCTAGAGCAGGCCGGCGGCGCGGGCCCAGCGGTATTTCGCGCCCAGCACCGCGACCGGCTTCTCGGTGGTGTACGGGAACGCCGGAATCCCGTGATCGAACAGGTAGGCGCTGGCCTCTTCAACCTCGACGTCTCCCACCAGCGAAGCCACCACCGGCTTATCGATTCCTTTGCGGCGGAATTCCTCGACCACCTCGGAAGCCAGCTTTGCGAACACCATCGGTGGCGTGATGATCGTATGCCAGTAGCCGAGGATCAGCGAATGGATGCGCTGGTCTTCGAGACCGAGCGCAATCGTATTGCGATAAGTGGTCGGCGGCTCGCCGCCGGTGATATCGACCGGATTGCCGGCCGCGCCGAACGGCGGGATGAACTTGCGGAAGCCGGCGTCGAGGTCGGGCGGCATCGCCATCAGCTTGAGTCCGTTATCCACGCAGGCGTCCGACAGCAGCACGCCCGAACCGCCCGCGCCGGTAATTACCAGCACGTTCTCGCCCTTGGGAGCCGGGAGGATCGGCAGGCATCGCGCGAACTCGAGCATGTCGTTCAGCGCCATCGCGCGCACCACGCCGCATTGCCGGAGCACGTCGTCGTAGATGCGGTCGTTGCCGGCCAGCGCAGCGGTATGCGACTGCGCGGCCCGCGCGCCCATCGCGGTACGACCCGCCTTCAGCACGATGACCGGCTTCTTCCTCGACACCCGCTGCGCTACCTCGGCGAACGAGCGCCCGTCCTTGAGGTCCTCCACGTGCATCGCGACCACCTGGGTATTGGGGTCCTGCTCGAAGAAGGTCAGCAGGTCGTCCTCGTCGATATCCGATTTGTTGCCCAGTCCGACGATTGCCGAGACGCCCATTTTGGCCGAACGGCTGAAGCCGATAATCGCCATCCCGACGCCGCCGCTCTGGGAGGACAGCGCGGCCTTACCCTTAACGTCGTAGGGCGTGCAGAAGGTCGCGCACAGGTTTTTGTGGGTGTAGTAGAAGCCGTAGATATTCGGACCCATCAGGCGGACGTTGTACTCGCGTCCGACCTTGACGATTTCATTCTGCAAGTCGACATTGCCGGTCTCGGCGAAGCCCGACGGAATCAGTACCGCGCCGGGAATCTTCTTCTCACCACACTCTTTGAGCGCGCCTGCCACCAATGGCGCCGGAATCGCGAAAACCGCAACGTCGACCGCGCCTGGGATGTCTTTGACGCTCTTGTAGACCTTCTTGCCAAGGATCTCAGTGGCTTTCGGATGGATCGGATAGATCTGTCCCTGGTAACCGCCGTTGATGAGATTCTTCATCACCGAGTTGCCGATCTTGCCGTCTTCGGGCGAGGCGCCGATTACCGCGACCGCGTCAGGCCGCATGATTCGGTTCATCGAACGCAGGATTTCGTCCGGCGACGGCCGGTAACGTTCCATTGGCGTGGTGAAATCGAGCAGTACGCGCACATCCGCGGCGGCGGCGCCGTCCTTACGCGCGAACACCGGATTCAGGTCGAGTTCGCGGATTTCCGGGAAATCGCTGACCAGATTCGATACCGCGACGATAGTTTTGGCGAGGGCGGCGCGATCCACCGGGTCGCCGCCTCGCACCCCGCGCAGGATCTCGGCTGCGGCGATCCCGTCAAGCATCGAGAGTGCGTCGGCTTCGGTTACCGGCGCGAGTCGGAACGTCACGTCCTTAAGCACCTCGACCAGCACGCCGCCGAGGCCGAAGGCGACCACCTTACCAAAGCTCGGGTCGGTCAAGGCACCGACGATCACTTCCTGACCGCCGCTGAGCATCCGCTGCACCAGCACCCCATCGATCCGGGCGCCGGCCTTGTAGGCGCGCGCCTTGCCAACGATATTGTCGTAAGCCTGAGCAGCCTCGCTCGCGCTCTTGACCCCGACAATGACCCCGCCGGCCTCTGTTTTATGTAGGATATCGGGCGAGACGATTTTTAGAACGACCGGAAAGCCGATTTCGCCAGCTATTCGTGAGGCTTCGGCGGCTGATGTGGCGACTGCTTCGCCAGGCACGGAGATACCGTAGGCTTCGCAAAGCGCCCGGCTCTCGGGCGGGGTCAGCGCTGAGCGCCCCTCGTGCCTGGCCTTATCGAGGACCTTCCGTACCGATGCCTTATCGCCGCTCATACACGCCTCCGCACGCTATCAGATCGACGGACGCAAGCGTTGCGACGCCAGCGGGCGCCGCCGTCCGCGTCTTCATTCGTCATACCTTGAGTTTGAGATGGCCCTGTGCGCTAATGACTCGCGTCCTGTAAAGCTAACGCCGGGCAGCGCGCCGCGTCAAACCGTGGCATGGTGCTTTGGTCGCCGTGGAGCTATCTGTTATGGTTGAGAAAATCATTGACCTCATCGGAATCTCGTCGAATTCGATTGAGGACGCGGTTCAGCTGGCCTTGGCCCGCGCCGGGGTAACGATCTCGGGCATTCATCGCGCCCAGATCAAGGACATCAGCGCCGTTGTCGAGAACAACAAGGTTACGCAGTGGAGGGTGGCAGTTCAGGCTTCGTTTGTGGTTCAGGATCAGCTTCACGATTAACGCACACTTCTGAAAGCGCGGACCGTGGCATCGCTCCCGGGCGAAGCAGATCGCGGCCGATACGACAGGGGTGTAATGGTCGACCGGTGACATCAAGCCGACTTTCCATGCGGCTATGGTGGACCAAGCCGGTCTGGAAAGTTTCCTTATGTCAGCAAAAATAGCCGAGGTTCATCCAGGGATTTACGAAATCTTCCTGCCGCTGCCGATGCGGCCCACGATCATCAATGTTTACCTGATCGATTGTCACGGCGCCTGGGCGCTGGTCGATACGGGGATGAACACGGCAGACAGCGTCGCCACGTTGGAGGAGGCGTTCCAGCAGGTCGGGATCAAGGTCGAAGACCTGGACCTGTTGATCGGGACCCATCATCACGTGGACCACTTCGGAACCTCCGCGGTGCTCAAAAAGCGCAGCGACGCCACCACCTTGCTGCATGCGCTCGAAATGGAGCGCGTTACCCGGATGTTGACGCTGGGGCCGCCGGCGTCGAGTCCCGAGGCCCAGGGCTTTTTCCTGACCCATGGCTTCCCTATCGACAAATATCCGATGGAAGGGATGCGTCCTGTTTGGATGGGCACAGGGATGTATAGTCCAGTGCCGAGTCCGGACAAGTATCTGTCAGATGGGGACGTAATCCCGATCGGCGACCGCGAACTCGAGATTATATGGACGCCCGGTCATGCGCCGGGGCATTGCGTGGTTTACCTGCGCAAGGAGAAGGTGCTGATCGTCGGCGATCATTTGCTGCCGAAAATCACGCCACATGTCGGGCTCTATCCCAGCAGCCCCACCGTCAATCCGCTAGGAGATTTTCTCAATTCGCAAATCAAGGTGCAGCGCTTCGACGTCGAACTGGTGCTTCCGGCGCATGGCGGCATTTATCATGACCATCGCCATCGGGCGAACCAACTAATCGAGCATCATCGCTACCGTGAGGCCGAGATGCTGGATATCGTCAGACGCGAGCCGAAATGTGCGTTCGACGTCGCGATGCACGTGTTCGGCGACGAGGAACGGCCGATGTTTCATGTGATGGCGGCCACCTTCGAGACCCTCGCGCATCTCGAGTACGCCTGCCTGGAGGGGCGCGCCCGCAAACGGGAACGCGATGGCCGCACGCTCTATCAGTCGATCTAATCCCGAAAAATAGCGAAAACTAACGAAGCGGCGTGATTTCGAACGATCTCACGCCGCTTCGGTTTTGTGCTCGGCTAACGTGGTGCTGGCCACAAAAGCGTCGAGGCGATCCCAAAATGGGATCGCCTCGCAAGGGGTCTTATAGACCGATACGCGGCCGAACCCCTGGCCGGATCGCTTTTTCGCTCATCCGGCAGGGTCGACCGTGTTAATGCGTGCTTATACGGCCTGCGTCACGTGATGACGTGAGCTGCGGCGCGTAGTGGCGCTGATTTTACCGCTCCTGACAACCGGCGAGCGCCGCGCCAATCGGCGTGCGGAATTGCCGGCCAGTTGCTGGTTGCGCCATTCCTTGAGTCCGGCGCGCAGAAACCGAGGCTCGATGCCGAGGGTTTCGCACACCGTATCGAACGAAAATGGGCCGTCGCCGGCCTCGCCGCAGAGCCATTGCTCGGCGTCGGCGAAGAGCCGCTTACGCGGGCCGCTTATCGCGTCGGCGTTGTTCTGAAAGCATCGCAGTGCGTCTTCCAGGACTGCCATCATGAGCCGCTTAACCGGTGCAATTGCGCTATCATCGCGGCGCGAGTCGTAAAACTGCTCCGGAGTGATGATATCGGGCACGAAGATCGATCCGAGTACGCCGTTCTCCCATTCCATTGCCAAAATCGCTCACTTTCTCGGGTTACGAAAACTGCTTGCGCATCCGCCAAGTCGCTCAACGGGATGGGTAAGCAAGAGTGGTGCCTCTTTGAGTGACCGCCACTATAAGTCTGACCACAATCGATTCAAGCTGTGTTAACTACGTATTTTATGTTGCTGAAGCGGATTAAATTGCCGTTTTGCCAAGTGTTCTGTGCTTTTTGCGAAGAACCCCTTTTGTGTCGCGGTTGTGCGATATGCGACACAAAATCGTAACTCATGCGACCGATTTCGATATCCCCGTACCGCGACCGGACGTCAATCACATGCCCAGCCCTGTTAGCCATTGAATTTGCACCACGATCGAAACCTTAGCACCTCGGGTGAGTGTCACCGTGGCGCCGCATGCCTGACGCGGCGGCACCGCTCCCATCCTGAGTAGCGTGTCGGACGGTTATTGAGTGGGGCCGGGTCCTGCTCCGCCCGCGCCGCGCGGCCCGAGCTTGCGTTCTTCGGCCTTGAAGGTAAGCACGTCGAGCAGGCAACTGCCGCGTGTTTCGCCGGCTTCGAGCAGGGTCTGCTTCTCGATCGGCGCGATATCCAGGTGGAAACAGATCGAATTGATCAGCGCCGCACCGCGCAAGCCGCGCTCCTCGACCAGTGATTTCCAAACCTCGCCGGCCGCGTCGCCGAGAATCGTAACCAACAGATTATGCAGCGTCATCATCGCGGCTTCGTCGAAATCGAGACTCGCCGGCGCCACCGTACACCATTCGACTTCCGCCAACCGGTACGAACGCTCGCGGATTTCCCGCACGATACGAAACTCGCTGATGCCCTCGAGAATCAGGTTGAAACGGCCGTTGGGCAGCTTCGAGGCCGCGGCGATCTTGCCCGCGCAGCCCATCGGATAGATGTCCGGGTAGGCGTAGTAATCGCGTTCCCAATCGCCCTTCAGCATCATCATACCGATGGTCGCATGGGTCTGCGCGACGTCGGCAACCATCTCACGATAGCGCGGCTCGAAAATGTGCAGCGGCACGCTCAGGCCGGGGAACAGCACGAAGTTCGGCAACGGGAAAATCGGGATGATGTGGGGCAGATCAGCCACGACGGTGCTCTTACGCTGACATTAGGGCGGTTGCCACAACTCGTCAAGCAAAGGCCCCGAGGCGATCGCTGGTGAAGCGCGAACGCGTCGTCGAGGTGCTGAAAGCGCGCATCGTATTGACCCGCCGTGATTGTGGCCGATACTATGCGCGGGCGGGGTGGAGCAGTCTGGTAGCTCGCCGGGCTCATAACCCGGAGGTCAAGGGTTCAAATCCCTTCCCCGCAACCAGAAACGCTTCATCTCTACATATCTCGCTCACCCACAATTTCGCTGCTGGACCAGTTAGCAATGCGTTTGCAAAACCGCCGCGCGCGGGTTCATAACCCGTAGGATCAACAAGAATCCTTCGGAGGTTTTTACAATGCCAGGGCTCGTTCAGGGCAAAATCGTATTGGTCACCGGCGGCGGTTCGGGAATCGGCCGGGCCACCGCTCTCAAGCTCGCCCAGGAAGGCGCCACGGTCGCAATCGCCGACTATATCCCTGAGGGCGGCGAACGCACCGTCAAGATGATCAAAGATGCGGGCGGCACCGCCAGCTTTATCCAGGCCGACGTCTCGGTGACCAAGGAGGTCGAGGCGATGGTCGCGAAAACGGTGTCAACCTATGGCCGGATGGACGGCGCCTTCAACAATGCGGGCATCGAAGGCCGCATGGCGACCACGGTCGAATGCACCGAAGAAGTCTTCGACCGCACCATCGCAATCAATCTTAAGGGCGTCTGGCTGTGCATGAAGAATGAAATCCCGCAGATGCTCAAGCAGGGCGGCGGCGCCATCGTCAACACCGCCTCCGTCGCGGGATTGGTCGGGTTCGAGCGGCTACCCGCCTACAACGCTTCCAAGCATGGAGTAGTCGGACTGACCCGCACCGCCGCGCTCGAGTATGCGGCGAAGAATATCCGGGTGAATTGCGTATGTCCGGGCGTCATCCGCACCCCGATGGTCGAGCGGCTGCTTGATACCGGCGGCTTCACCGAGCAGGAGCTGAACGCCGGTGAGCCAGTCGGGCGCATGGGCAAACCCGAGGAGATCGCGCAGGGCGTGGTCTGGCTGCTGTCGGAGGCTTCCTCGTTCGTCACCGGTCATCCGATGGCGATCGACGGCGGCTGGATATCGCGCTAGGCACGAGCCCGAATCTCGTGGGCTAGGGGCGTTCGAGCATTACGATGGCGGCGGCGGCCATGCCCTCGCCGCGGCCGAGCGCACCCAGCCCTTCGGGATTCGCGGCCTTGACGTTGAGGCGCGATTCCTCCGCGCCCAGCGCGGCGGCGAGGCGCGAGCGCATCGTCGTGAGATAGGGCGCAAGCCGCGGATGCTGCGCGAATATCGTCAGGTCCGCATTGCCTAATCGCCAACCCAGTTCGACGGCGCGCTTCCAGACCACCGCCAGCAGCGCGAGGCTGTCGGCATCCTTGTAGCGCGGGTCGCTGTCCGGGAAGCGCCCTCCAAGGTCACCTTCACCCAGCGCACCCAGGATCGCGTTGGCCAGCGCGTGGGCCGCGACATCCGCATCGGAATGGCCTCGCAGGCCCACTGGATTGGGAATTTCGACTCCGCCCAGCACCAGGCGGCGGCCTTCGGCCAGCGGATGGAAATCGAATCCCTGTCCGACGCGGAAATTCATCGCCGCTCCGCCGCAGGTCTCGCTGACGTAGCGGAAACCGGAAGCCAAGTCCGTCTTTCGATGCGAACGTCCGGCGACAGAAGCGGTAGCAACATGGCCCCCAATCGGAGTGCCATTAGCCGTCCGAGCCAGTGTCCGATGATGTTCATACTACGCCGGCCGATCACGGCACCTGGGTATTGATCCAATTTTCAGCGCGCCGTATCGATTGCGACAATGCTACCCTTATACGGCACGGGTGCGCACGGGCATGTGCTTGATGCCCGCGACCAGGTTCGACTTCAGCCGCTCGACTGGCCCTGCCAACTCAATCTCTTCGACCTCCGGAAGCATCTGCTCCAAAATCAGGCGCAACTCCAGTCTGGCTAAATGGGCGCCGGCACAAAAGTGCTCGCCCTTGCCGAACGCAAGATGCTCGTTCGGACTTCGGCGTAAATCGAATCGAAAGGGCTCCGCGAAGACGGCTTCGTCCCGATTCGCCGACGGCAACCACAACGCCACGTACTCGCCCGCGCTGACCTTCCTGCCGCCGAGTACGGTGTCCTTAGTGGCCAGCCGCGCGATATGTGTAATCGGGCTCGACCAGCGGAGGATCTCCTCTATCGCCGTCGGCATCAGCTGAGGGTTCCTCGCCAACTCTGAGCGCTGTTCGGGATTCTGAATCAACGCCAGGAGCCCAGCCGAAATTGCGTTCCGTGTGGTCTCTAAGCCGCCCACGATGTAGAGAAAGCCGTTCGCCGACAGCTCGGAATCGGTGAGCTTGCGTCCGTTGATCTCGGCATTGCCGAGCACCGTGAGCAGATCCTCTCCGGCACTGCCGCGCCGCTCTAAAGCGAGCCCGGCCGTGTAGCGACCGAGTCCCTGCGCTCCGATCATGCGCGTGTCGAAGGCCGAACCTGATTCGATCTGATACTCTTCATCCTCGAAGCCTATCGACATGTTCCCCCACTTGAACATGTCGGGCCAATCCCGACGGGGGATGCCCATGATCTCGCAAATGAAAGCCATGGGCAGCCGTGCGGCTACGTCCACGACGAAATCGCATTCACCGCGCTCGAGCACCTCATCCAGAATCTCGCCGACCAGCGCGACCCCCGGGCTCGCATACTTGCCGATGGCGCGCGGCAGAAAGAGCCGGTTGAACGCCCGGCGCATCGCGGTATGCAGCGGCGGATCGGTCATGATCATCATCTGACCGGCGCCCATCATTTCGGGCGTGATCTGCTCCATCTCCGGACTTGAGGGAATTGTCAGCACTCCCTGCTGCGAGCTGAAAAGATTTGGCTCTGCAAAAGCCGCGACTATGTCCTCGTAGCGGGTTACCGACCAGAAGGGACGGACGAGACCGCTCGTCCAGTGAACCGGGTCCTCGCGTCGGAGCTGAGCCCAAACCGGGTGAGGATCGTTATCAACAAAGAAGGCAGGATCGGTCAGTACGCGATCGATGTCCATATACGTCTTCTAATTCATCCAATGTCATTCCGGAAGAGAGGACCAAACTGCCACTCGCCTCCAGGCTAACCACCGGCCAGACCGACTTCACGCGTGAAGGTTTTTAGGCTCAGTGCTGCGCATCGCGCTCGATTTTATTGCCCCGGGTCGGGCTCAGTTTCGGCCATACCGGCTCTAAGCAAGGAATAAGATCAAGGGAAGGCGATAGTGCTTCAAGTCGGAAAGGGAAGTCGACGAGCTAAGGTCAAGGGGAGGATCTGCCTAAGAGTCCGGAGCTTTGATCCGAGGTTCTGGAACTGGAATTACTCCCGGAGAGCTTGTGTCTGCATTATCGGGAAGAGGATGAGACGGGACATAAGATGGATCAGCCGGAAACGGTCCCCCGATTATACCTGGAGGTGCATTTGCTAGCGGTTTTTGTGGCTGCGCTTCGGGATTCTCCTTATGAGCGGCTTGAATACGAGCATGCTAAGGCTGCATCCGGATGAAACTGAATCGCAAGTATCAACACTCCTATTACGAGTACGGGCACTGCTTTGTGGTTCATTGCCATCCACTGATACGCGATTGAAGAGGGCGTCTGATAGTAAGCAACGACCAAATAGGATGGCATAGACCACGAAGCGATTCGCAGAGCTTGAGTTTTTGCCATCAGGTCAGAGCCGCTCTAACATTTTCGCCTTTATTGACTCGCTGCTCCAGGCTCCGATCCACATAAGGGCAACCCCACTTGTGCGGTTCGCCGGTGCATTCCAGCAGCGGCCCGGGTTGGTAGAATCGCCGGTCAAATTCATCGTAATTGAGCCGCAGGTTTGCGTTTTCATCCGTTAGAGTTTTCGTGCTAGTAAATACACGGCAGAGCTTGATAAATCCGGATTAGAGTGCGACTGCACATGCCAAGCATCCGATCACCGCCGAAGGGCTACATAAGCTTTCATCATCTGTCGGGGGGCGGCGATGCTTAGTCAGATAGCGTCGGCCGAACTGATTTAAAAAAACAAGTAAGGAGGACACCACGAGGGATCGAGCGTGAAAAGGACTTCGTCTGCAATTGCGGCAAGCGCGTTGGTTTTCGGCCTTGTAATCGGTATCAGCGGCGCGGCGCGCGCCAAGCCGAAGGCACCGCAAGGCATTCCTCTCGCTTCGTTGGCCGGTAATTGGGCTGGTCAGGGGCATTCGACATTCAGCCTCTGTTTCACTTCAGGGTTCGCCTCTGAAACGGACTGTACAAGCGCCGTAGATATTGCGTTCTATACTGAGGCCGATATAATCCAAGGCACCGGCGATAAGAGCGGCAACGGTTGTTTCACGGAAACGATCACTAACTCACCGGAGTTCCCCAACCCAGCCACACCCGCGAGCGCTTTTACTCAGATCGTCACGACTAAGAGCACTTCCTACAATTCGGCTACCGGGATCGGCGAAAGCGATTTTAAGGTATATAACGCGGGCAGTGGGACCCTGTGCAACGGTTCGGTGCTGGTCAATACAGCCGATGCGCCTGTGGTTGGTAGCGGTACTTTGACCGGCGTAGCCTCTCAAGGCGGCAATCGGATCGATACAATCACCGACACATTTGTAGCTAGTCCAATCTCTGACGTTGATGATAGTGTTGGCACCGGCTTTGTTCTAAAACAGTAGCATCTGCGAAGACGCGAGCATTCTATGGCCCCCGCGGAATTGATAATGGTCTCGGCTTCGGCCGAGACCATTTTATCCGCGACAAATCGCGTTCAACCGCGAGCCCTACCGCCAGTCACAGGACGCCGGCCAGATTGGCCTGCACGTCCGTGTGCTGCATGCCCGCGCCTCGAAGGAGGCCGAAAGTCAACTCGACCGTGTTGACCAGATCATCCAGAGGAACACGATCGGGGCGAGTCGGGCCAACGCGCATCGCACCGGGCTTCTGCTCAGTTTATTGCATCGCTCATTGGCCGTCGAAGATCAGATATCGACTATTACCCCCGTCGTTGACGATCAGTTGGTTGCTGACCTGAAAGATTCCGGTCGAATTGTCAAAGTTCTGCGCGGACGGTAGGCCTCTTGCACAACTAGTTCCCGTGCTGTCTCTCGCAGCGCAGGCGAAATTCGGTTGGCCGAGCACGAAATCCGCTGGTTTGAAATTCTTGGTCGGAAACTTTGCCCAGACGAGGATTCGTTGATTCATCTGATCGTCCACGAATAGCTGAGTGCCATTGCTGAACACCCCGTCATAGGGAGCGCTCAAGTTGCGTGGGCTGGGGGCACCTTCGGAGCCCGAGCCGTTATTGTTCACGACGGCGGAAGTGAAATTCGGCTGGCCGAGGACGATATCGGCTTTCTGAAAATTCTTAGTTGGAAACTTCTTCCAGATCAGAACTCGATTTTCATCCTCATCTGTAACGACCAACCGTTTACCGTCGGTCCATACACCTGCGGGATAGCTGAAGTTCATCGCATTTGCGGATCCTGCAGACCCTTTTCCATTGTTGAGCGCAACACAGGTCTTTAGATTGCCCTGACCCAGAACGATATCAGGTGCTTGGCCGTTCTTCGTTGGAATTTTCTTGTAGATCAGAACGCGGGAGTTGCTGGAGTCGGCAACTACTAGTTTGCCACCACCTACCGAGATGGTTTCCGGAGCGCTCATACCGCTCGGGGAACACGAAGCGTTGCTCTGGCCGAAACTCGCCTGTCCAAGCACGATATCAGCAGGCACATCATCCGACGTTGGCGCCACCTTCCAGATAAGAACCCGGTCGTCGCTGAAATCCGAAGCGAAAAGCATGTTCTTATACACCGCCAAAGCCTGCGGGCCGCCGAACTGATTAGCCTGGTCACCTTTTCCAGCGGTGGTGAGATTGGGTTGACCGAGTACGAAATCCGCCTCGGGATCGTTCGATGTTGGAATGGATTTGAAACCCAGGATGCGCTGGTTGTTGTAGTCGCTGAGGTAAAGTACCCCCGTTGGCCCAATGGCGGCTGAGCCGAAAGCGCCTGAAATCGTGCTCGCGGTCGGATTAGTCATCCCTTGATTCTCTGTGCCGCCGGAGAAATTTGTCTGGCCAATGACCACCGAAGCAGCCTCGAAGTTCGTGAGCTTTAGCTTGACATGGGGAGACAGCGAACCGCCGGAACTGCCGGCCGTGGCGGCTCGCGCAGAGGATAGTAAGAACGCCATTGAAGCGGTGGCAACCGCTAAAAGACGGAATTTACGCTTATACAATTTTGATTCTCCTGAAAGGTGATTTATGTTTCTCATTGTTGCCAAGATTCCTTTTTCGCTTTTTGAGTAGCCGATCTAGCCTTCGATCGAGCCCAAGGTCAATCCTCGGCTAGTCCCGAGAATCGCACGCGGTGTCCTCGAAACGGATACATTCCTAACGGGTCGCGGCCGATGATGGGCTATGCGCTAGGTCGTCAGATCGACACCAACGAGAATACCAATCGCTCGCGAAGCAAATACTTCCCAAAAGGGCCCGATCGAGGCGTGCATAGCGCCGATGGCGTCGGGATGGAACGATGACCCTCAATTCAGTCGTGCAACTGGATCATCAATCCGGCATTGCTGATGATTGCGGGACCTCGGCGAAGCCCCGATGTGGTGAGCAATAACTAATCTGCCGTCGCCTGGTGCGCGCCACGACTTGCGGCTAACCGCCAGCCTACCTAACCACCGGATGCGGAGCCGCAAGCAGGTCTTGTGGCAGGGGGTAGCGGTGCGCCGCTACCCCCTCTTCGCCGATCACTTATTCCCGACGGATTATTGTCCGACGCAAGCGGGCGAGCCGCGACCGTCGTCGACCAGATTGTTCGACCATACGTTGTGGTCGCAATCGCCATTCTCGTCTATCAGGTCGTAGTCAGCGCCGTTGTTAGCGCCGGTTTCGGTGAGCTGATTGACCGTGTTGCCGGCGGTGGTGTCGTCGAGTTCGACGCCATAGTCGCCGTTGTCCCTCGCACTGCCATTGGACAAGTGATTGCCAAGGCCGGGACCGGCGAGGGGCAGATCAGGATTTACGCCCAGGAAAACTCCATCCAGGTCATTCTTGAAGGCGCCGAAGGTGAAGAGCTGATCGTTATCCGACGAGTAGACTGCGATTCCGTGCCCCTTGTTATGG
>DATEGX010000013.1:0-2521 GCA_035279875.1 Binataceae bacterium (SeqCode) | reverse complement strand
GCCTCCGTCGAAGCCGCCGCGCGCCGCGACCCGGCCGTCGTGTTCGCCTTCGATGCGCTCAGTCTGGGCGGCAAAGATCTTCGTAATTTGCCACTCCTCAAGCGCAAGCAGATGGTCGAGAACACGCTACGAGGCACACAGCGAATTCGGCCGGTGCAGTACGTAGGCGAGCAGGGGCAGCGGCTCTACGACGCGGCGTGTGGTCTCCAGCTTGAGGGCATCGTGGCGAAGCGTGCCGACTCCCCGTACAAGGCGGGGCGGTCGAAGGATTGGCTCAAGATCCGTACGCCGCACGGCAGGGACGTGCAGGCCGAGCGGTCGGAGCGCTGGGAAACTTAACCAGGCCCAGCCGTTCGGGGCTTTGTCTTTGCACGGGCACAAAAAAGGCCCCGGAAGACCGGGGCCTGAGTTAACGCCCTAAGGGAGGTAGGGCGCTTACTGCTCCGGATTCGGTTATCGGTCCAGGTGCTGACGTACGGCGTCTGCTCGATCCCCGACCTTGCGTACGGCTTGGCGAAGCTGCTCCTCCGATACGCCAAACTTCTTCGCCCAATCGCGCACTTCCCAGTCCTGATTGACATCGACGCGCTCGCGATCCTGACCGCCGCGCTTGCTGTGATCGTCTGCCACCTCCAAGTAAGAGCGCCGCGCCGCGGCAAAGGGTTGCCCTGCTCCGAGCAACGGGCGTGCCGAAGTGCCTTTGCTGGAGTACTCAAGCGGCATACGTTTGGCGTGTGAACGCTGGCCCTCGGATGAACCCGCTGCTAGAAGCCGCTCAAGCGCTCATTTGCGAGCGACTCCTCGAAAGCGGCTATAAAGCTGAAACCGACCCTATCTGGCTCGCCCGGCTGCTCGTCTCGCGGGTGATTGCTGGCGCCCTGGTCGCTCGGCTCGTCGAGCGAGAATAGAAACCCTGCCCAGGGTGAGTTGAAAGGCCTGATAGCCGCCGTCGGAGAATTCCTGACAGCCGCGTGCTTCGATCTCCGTACAATCGGACTCGCTTGACACCGGCTCCCAACACCGAAGAACCGACCGCCTCACCTCTGTCGCGCCAGCTACGTATCCTCGTCGTCGATGACGACCGGGACTCCGTGCTCACGCTCACGATGCTGCTCCAGGACGAGGGCCACGATGTCCGCGCCGCGTATAGCGGCGGCTCGGCTCTAATGGTCGCGCACCATTTCAGGCCCGATGCCGTCTTTATTGACATAAGCCTGCCCGACATAAGCGGCTGGGAGGTCGCCCGACAACTGGCCGCGGATAGCAGCACTACTCCGAGTGTCTTGATTGCCGTCAGTGGTGTCTATAAGAAGTCGGCAGACAAGGTCCTCGCTAAATCGGTGGGCTTCAGCCATTACGTTACGAAGCCCTACGATCCGCCGGCGCTGCTTGCACTACTTGACCCCCTGATTTGGGGAGAAGACTGACATCCGAACCCGCGCCTACCGCTTGGGTTCTTGCTTACTCAATTCCGCTATCAGATCGGCCAATGCGAGCGCCTTGCCATGTGTCATATCGGCGCTGCCGTTGAGCCACGCCTCTAGCGTAGCTTGCGTTACCTTCAAGCGCGCTGCGAGCTGTGTCTTGCCAATACGTTCGGAAGCGTACTGCAGAAGCCGCTTTTTCGATGGCTGGCTCACCAGGTCATTGTCGCTCGGCGCATGTCTGACTGACGCGCTATTCGTGAAGATCGTTGAGACCCGCAGAGCAAGATGGCGACGAAAAGATAAAATCCCGCGCCGCGGAAAAGTTAGCCGCTGCCTTCGTTAGAAACCCGGACGGTTCCTGGGCGTGCCGGATGACGATGGCTGCTTCCACATCCCGCCTCTCTGGCGACGGCGCGGCCCGATGCCCTTGCTTGTTGAAGGCGATAGGAGTCTGACAATCGAACTACTACTGCGGCCTGTAGCCGCCCTTGAGTTAGACCGAGTCCTTCCCAGCTTTTAGCGCCCCGCGCCTCATCCTCGGTCAGGTCGATCAGCTCGGACGGTATGAAGGAAATCTCGTCCGGGAAATAGCTAAAAAGGCCAGGGGGGCCACGGTTGCTCAGGTTGTCTGCCATCCCCTTCGTAGGGTGCTGCTCCAGAGCGAGGAAAGTTGGCGAGCGATGCCAAGAACCCGCTACTTGGCGCGCCCTGGCGCAGCGTTACGCGGCAGCAACCGCCATGCCGCGGAACATGGTCCAGTCGGCGACGCCCTGGGCGGGTAGATCGTGCCGCGCGAAGCCGGAAGTTAGCGCAGCCGCCGCCCGCGGAACGTACTCTCCATTTGTTGCCGCAACTCGCGATCCACGTCGGCAACGAGACCGAGCAAGCGCGCCGGTTCGTATGGCTTCGCGACGAAGTGGTGAAAGCCACTAAGTTCGGCGCATTCCTTGGCCGCACCGTCGGCTTGGCCTGTAAACGCAACGAGTATAGGGCAGGCAGTGCCGTGTTCCCGGCTAAGCTCTTGCGCGAGGTCATATCCGCTGCGATCCGGCATGTTGAGATCGAGCAGCACAAGGCCAGGCTTGAATGCGCGC
>DATEGX010000012.1:0-11491 GCA_035279875.1 Binataceae bacterium (SeqCode) | reverse complement strand
CCGAGGCCGAGGAATACCGGCTGCTGATGCGGCTTTCGGCGATGGTGCGCGGCTACCTCCCCGAACTGCGCCTGACCTTCGAGGCGATGGTCGCGCTCGACGGGCTCAACGCGCGCGCGATCTTCGCCGAGCGCTTCGGCGGAGTCGAGCCGGCGATCAGCGCCGACCAGGTCGACCTCGTTGCGGCGCGGCATCCGCTGCTGATCACCAGCAAACGGCCGGTGGTGCCGATCGATTTACATATCGGGCCGGGTCAGCGCGGTATCGTAATTTCGGGGCCGAACACCGGCGGCAAGACTGTCGCGTTGAAGACGCTTGGTCTGTTCTCCCTAATGGCGCAGGCCGGGATTCTGATTCCGGTGAACGAGGGTGGCTCGCTCCGGGTCTTTCGCACCGTGTTCGCGGATATCGGCGACGAGCAATCGATTGAGGCGAGCCTGTCGAGCTTTGCCGCCCATATCGTCAACATGAGCGAGGTGGTGCGGGCGCTCGACGAGCCGGCCCTGGTAATTCTTGACGAGCCGGGGGCCGGCACCGATCCGGTCGAGGGCGCCGCGCTCGCGATCGGCCTGATGGATTACCTCGCGGCACGCGACTGCGTGGTCGCGGTCGCGACCCATTCGACCGCGGTCAAACTGCACGCCTACTCGCGCGCGGGTTTCGACGCTGCGGCGGTGGACTTCGACGCTGAACGCCTGACCCCGCTCTACCGGCTCAAACCGCACACGATAGGACAGAGCTACGGGCTCGCAGTCGCGCGCCGGCTCGGCTTGCCGGAGGAGATCGTCGCCGCGGCCGAGGCCGTTTTGCCCGCCGGCAGCGCCGAATTGAACGAAGTTTTGCGGCGGCTCGAGGAGGAGCGTGAGCGGCTCAAGGCGCAGACCGAGCGGCTTCGCGAGCGGGAAAATGCTCTCGCAGAAAGCGAGCGCGCGGCAGTCGAGGCGGCCGATCGAGCGCGCGTTCGGTCCGAGGCCGAACGTGATCGGCTACGCGAAGAGGGTTCGCGTCTGATAGCCGAACTCCGGCGCGAGGGCTCAACGGCAATGGCCGAGTTCAAGGCCGGCGCGAAAGGGCGACGAGAACTCGCCCGGATGCTCTCGGAAGCCGGCGCCCGCCTGGAGCTCGCGGCACCGCGCGCGGCCGAGACCGAGCCGGGATCTGACCAGCCGCTCAAGGTAGGGGACCAGGTCGAGCTGGGCGAGATTCGTGGCGAATTGCTCACGCTGGAAGCCGGCAAGGCGGTTATTGGCCGCGGCGGGCTCAGAATCGAGGTCGCCCCGGAACGGCTCAGGCGCGCACGACCGGCGAAAACGCCGGAACGTCCTCCCGCGATCACGGTCAGCAGTTCGGCCAACGACCGCGACGAACTCATCCTGGTCGGGATGCGGACCGGTGATGCGCTGCGCAAGCTCGAGGAGTTCCTCGACCAGGCTTATCTTACGAGCCAGAGCGAAGTGCGGATAGTCCATGGAATAGGCTCGGGCGCGTTGAAGAAGGCAATCCAGGATTATCTTGCCACGTCGCCCTATTGTGCGGGTTTTCGTCAGGCCGAACCCCATCATGGCGGCGCCGGCGCGACGATCGTGCAAATCAGCACATAGAACAGGTGCGGCTGCGGCAGCCGTTGCAAGATTTTAGTGGAACAGGCCGCGCAAATCCTTGAGCGGGTTGCCGCTGCCACCGCCCTTCCCGCCGCCGAGAAAACTGCCAAGCTTATTCTCCAGCGCGTGCCCCGCGGCGCGCTGCACCAGCGGGCCCACGTCGGGGACGATGGCTGGTTTCGGCAATTGTCCGGCCACCCGCAACGGTATTTCGACGCGGCCGTCGGAATTCGTCAGATAGGAAATGTTGCGCTTGGCGGCGACCAATTCGCTGCTGAAAGCCTTGGACATCAGGATGCGCGCGGCCACGTCGAGATTTTTGTCCATGTCGAACCATCCGTCACCCAGCACCGAGTAGTCGGCCGCCGCGATATTGAGGTCATGAGTGGTGAGTCGAGGCCCTTGCAGCGTGAAAGTCAGGCTGGCGCGCTCGATATCCGTGTCGTTCGACCTGAACAACTCGGGATGGCGCGCGACCACTCCAGAGGGGACCAGTGCGCCGATCGCGGGCAGGTTGTTCACCTTCTTGAGCGCCTCAGCGACGACGTTGACTCCGACCAGTTTGCCGTTGACGAGGCGGCCGCCGCCCTGGCCCCGCAGCGTCGGCTTTATCCGGTCGAGGCTTGTGCCGGCGCCCGCGACCTGGACGCTGCCGGTCAGGATACCGCGCAAGGTGTTGGCAGCCTTGGCCTTTTCGGCCGCCAGCGCCTTTTGGACGTCGATATTGCTGGCGTTGAACTTGAGATTGAAGCTGCGGTCCGCGGCGAGACTCGCAACGCCCGAGGCTCCGACCTTCCCGTCGAAAGCGCCGAGGTCGAGCGATTCGATGGTCACCCGCCTCTGATTGAGCAATACAGCTAGTGTGAGGTTGCTATAAGGCACGTTGGCGACGGTTCCGGAAGCGCTGCTTAGATTGGCAGCGCCGGCGATTTCTCCATTCTCGGCGCGGTTGACCGTGCCCTTTAGGACGAGTTGGCTGACCTGTTCACCCAACGATGCGCGGCTCGGCACGAGTTCGCCAATTTTGACCAGGGCCGCGTTCAACTCATAGCTTCCGCGCAAAGGCCGCAGCGACTGCACCTCGGCCGCGATCCGCGCTGGCTGGCTACCGAGATTGAAGCTCAGCGGCCCGACCTTGGCGCTATTGCCGGTCATCCGGATGGGGCCACTGCAACCGCTGGCCATCGTCGAGACGTTGCCCGGCATTGCGGCGTTGACGTCTGTTAGCATCATATCACCAGTCAAAGATGGTTGATGATTAACAATGCTAACGTTGGCATGGATTTCGGCGTGGCCAGTCGGATTGTACTTGCCCGCCGCTGTTAACGTCTTCGCGACCGAAGCCAGGTCAAAACTGTTCGTGTCGACGTGCGCCGCAAGGTTGCTCTTGTTCAGGTTGACGTCGCGAATTTTGGCCTTCAGCGCGGCCAGGGTGAGATCGGCGTCACTGATGCGAATCGCGTCACCTGCCCGCGTCGCGGAGCCGCTGAATTTGAAAGGCACACCCTCCTGTTTGTCGAAAATCCCGGGGTAGACAACATGGGCGGTGCTCAGGTCTACACCAGTGTCGATCTTTGGCGCTCCGACGGTACCGCCGACCCTGGCATCGATAATCAGCGGCCGCGAAATCGATAGCTCGGAGGGAATCCGGTCCGCGAGTTCGGGTAGCGCCGTCAGTTGTCCCAAGGCAAGCGGACCCGCGCTCGCATTGAGATCGAGCGGCACCGCATTGGGGTCGATCGCGCCGTTTTCCATGAGCGGACCGACCTTGCCCGAAACGGAGAAGTCGGTGGTTGTGCCAAGCGCAGCCATCGAGACAGCGAGGTCGAACGGTGCGGTGGCGCTGAAATTGTTAATTGCGAGCGCGAAATGGCTGATTTGGAGCGGTGGCCCGCCGCTCCGCTGATCCTGGTAGGAGAGGCTGCCGTCCTCGATCTTCAGGCTCCTGACCGTCAAGGCCGCAAGCCCCCCCGCGCTGCTGCCGCCCGCGCCGCCCCGGCCTGGTTTTGGCCCAGCGGGGGTGCCCGAACGCGTACCGAGGGTCGTCAGGTTGAGGCGGCCTGTCCGGTCGCGAATGACCCGTAGTTGTGGCCGTTTGACCAACAGGCTGGTCACCTTGAGTGAGCGCGAGAGCAGCGGCAGCAACTCGACGCTGACGTTGACGTCGCTGGCCTGCAGAAACGCCAGTTGCGAAAAGCTCGGATCGTCCGCGACCTGCACGCCGGTGACGTCCATTTCGACGCCCCAGCCAATTGTGGCTTTGATATCCTGCGCTTGGACGGGACGTCCGAGCGCATCGCTGGCGCGAGCTAAGATATAGCTACGATTGGCAGCAATAATCGAATTAAGGTTAAAGTAGGCGTAGACGACTATCGCGACGATTGCGATAAAGCCTAGGCCGACGATCGCAGCGACGATCGTCAGCAGTTTCTTCATCGGAGACCTCAGCGTCCGGGCTCACCGCCGACCGCGAAGGCATCCGGCGGAGCATCAACAGGGTAGAGAAAATTTTCGCCGCCACGCAAGGGTCCGCCAAAGTCTCAACCGGTACGCCCGAGAGAGGGATCACCAAGGGCACAAGAGAATCGCTCGCAATCCGGCCGATCCACCGAAGTCAGTGACGTTTAGCTAATGTGCCGGGATGTCTCCAACGGCGAGGAATGGAGTCAGTTCCGCGCGGAATAGCGCGGCCAGCTTTTCCTCGTAATCCGACAATGAGGCAATTCCGACACGGCGCATCCCGGCGATATTGATGGTCGACGGATGCATCAGGACCGCGACTCGAATCCCGTCCGGCCGCTCAACCACACTGCCGTGCAATTCCGAAATCCGCACGCTCCGGCCGAGCGCTGCCGCCGCGGCCCGTGCTCCGAAGGCGAAGATCACCCGCGGTTGAACGATCGCCAGCTCATGCGGCAGATGTCGCGCCACGCATTGCGCGTTTTCCGCCGCGGTTGGCGAGCGGTTTGCCCCGGATCGCGAGGACGGCCAGCATTTTACCGTGTCGCTGAAGTAGAGCACCTGCTCGGGCTCAAGCTTGAGCGGGGCTACCGCGAGGGCGAAGGCGTTGCGCACGGTGAGATTGCGCGGATTCGAGAATGGCCGGCGATTGTCGAGCGATACGCGCCCCGGGGCCTCTCCGAGAATCATCAGCCCCAAGCGCGGCGTACCGCGGCTGGCCGGCGGAAACTTATGCCACGGCGCGATCGTCGGGCATACCCGGCATCGCAGCGCCGCCCGCCAGAAACCGCGCAAGGCGGCGACCCTTTCATCGGGCGATGGCGCATTGGGATGCTCCGGGGCTTCCCTTACAGGCTGTCGATCGGTCAAACTTTGCGGAAATCCATTTTTCACTTTTCACGAGTCAACGGGTAGGTTGGTTGGCGGCTCCGCGCTGAATTTAGCTCAGCTCCGGCATCATCGAAATGGCGAAGAAGCGGAAATCGACCTCGCGCGCGGAATCCACCAGGCATCCGGAGCCCAAACCGATATTCGAATCGCCCTTCCGCGATCTCAAAAAACTCATCAAGCAGCAGAATCCAGCACCCGCTCCACCGCTTCGTCCCGCTCATATCCCCCGAACCCCAAGCGCGACGCTAAACGGCTCCGTCAAAGCCCCGCCGGTTCCAGCGGTCGATGACGAGGCCCTGCTCCGCGAGGCGTTCGAGGGCGTGCGACCGATGGGCTCGTCCGGCGCTGCGCGGATCGCGATCGAGCCGCGGGTCGTGCGCAATATCGTGAGCGAGGACGCCGAAGTGCTGGCGGAACTTTCCGATTTGGTTTCCGGCCAAGGCAATTTCGAACTGACCGAGACCGAGGAATATCTCGAAGGCGCACGCGTCGGCCTCGATCCGCGCCTGGTGAGCCAACTTCGCCGCGGCGACTTCTCGATGCAGGCGCATATCGACTTGCATGGGATGACGCAGGTCGACGCCAAGGAGGCGCTGACCCAGTTCGTCCTGGAATCGGTGCGCAAGGGTCGCCGCGCGGTGCTGGTGGTGCATGGACGCGGACTTCGCTCGCCGGGCGGGCATCCGGTGCTCAAGCACGCGACCGCGCAATGGCTCTCGCATGGCACTATCGGCGGCTACGTGCTGGCCTTCACCACGGCACGTTCATATGACGGCGGAGCAGGCGCGGTATGGGTCCTGCTACGGCGCGAGCGTCAACGCGGCAAATTCGACGTGCTCCACGGCGCCAAGCGCCGGGATTGATCGCACTTGAACTGCCGTGATTAGCCCCCCTGCCTGGGTCGCGCCGCTAGCGGGTCAGCGCGAACCAGCGCGTGAAAAGCCGCTTGAGGCGCGGGGTCAGGCGCGTGCGGTTGAAGGCGTCGGCAGCCTGGCGGAAGACCTCGGCTTGGGTTGGATAGGGATGGATAACCTCGGCCAGTTTGCCCATACCGAGACCGGCGCCGATGGCGACGGTTATTTCCGAGATCATCTCGCCGGCATGACTCCCCACCAGGGTGGCACCGACGATTTTATCGCGCACAACATGCAGCTTGGCGAAGCCTTCGATTTCTCCGTCGATGCTCGCACGGTCGACGTCCGCGAATTGTCTTGTGAAAGTGCGGCTTTCGTCGCCTCTGGCGCGCGCCTGCTCTTCGGTCAGGCCGACCTGGCCGATTTCCGGGTCGGTATAAACGCATGAAGGTACGATCAGGGCGCTGGCCTGCGCGCGCCCATGGAAGAGCGCGTTGCGGATTACGATGCGCGCCATCGCGTCCGCCATATGAGTGAACTTCTTGTCGAATACCGATGAAGCGGCGGTGCTTTTGGTACCGTCCCCGCCAGTGCAGACGTCGCCGGCCGCGTAAACCCGG
The DNA here is from genome assembly GCA_035279875.1 of Binataceae bacterium (SeqCode). Classification (GTDB taxonomy): domain Bacteria; phylum Desulfobacterota; class Binatia; order Binatales; family Binataceae; genus JAMXLL01. The sequence continues at coordinate 5,065 of DATEGX010000012.1, read as the reverse complement.
CGATTGGTGGTGCGCAGATGGTCGTCGACGATCACGCCATTGCGGCTGTAGGCGATTCTGGCCGCGGCGAGGTTCAGCCCGTCGAGATTTGGGGTCCGGCCGACGCTGAGCAGGATTTCGTCGGCAATGATCTCTTCGGCCACCGCAGGGCGGCCGTCGGCGTCCGAACTCGCGATGTGAAGCACTTTATCGCTGCCGCGCCGCTCGACCCGCGCAATCGCGGCCCCGGTGACGATTTTGACACCGTCGCGGATTAGTGAACGGTTGACGATTTCGGCGGCGTCATGATCTTCCCGGCTCAGGATCCGTGGGAGCGCCTCGACAATCGTGACCTCGGCGCCGAGGCGTGCAAACGCCTGGGCCAGTTCACAGCCGATCGCACCGCCGCCGACCACCGCCAGCCGCCGCGGCAACTCGGTGAGCGAAAAGATCGATTCGTTGGTGAGGTAGCCCGCGGCTTCCAGCCCCTCGAGCGGCAGAGCCGCGGCGCGCCCGCCGGCAGCGATCGCGGCCCGCCGGAAGCGCAGCACGCTGGTTCCGACTTCGATGGTCTCGGGACTCGCAAAATGCCCGTCGCCGAAGAACACGTCGACGCCAAGCTCCGTGAACCGTGCGGCTGAATCATGCGCGCTGAGGTCGGCGCGTATTCCGCGCATTCGCTCCATCACCGCGCCGAAGTCGATCCTTTCGAGCCTCGCGCTGATGCCCATCGAGCGGGCTCGGTGGATCTCGCCGACGATTCGCGCAGGCCGGATGATCGCCTTGGACGGTACGCATCCGTAGTTGAGGCAGTCGCCGCCCATGAAATTGCGTTCGACCAGCGCAACTTTGGCGCCGAGTCCTGCTGCACCTGCCGAAATCACCAGGCCGGCCGTCCCGGCGCCGAGCACCACCATGTTGTAGCGCGGGGCTGGCCGCGGATTCTGCCATGAGGACGGATGCACGTTCGCGGCCAGCCGCAAATTATGCGGGTCTGGCGGCAGGATTGGATTGACGCTTGATGCAATCGTTGTCATCGACACTTATATTGCGGGATCGGATATTATAAGTGACGGAGTATGGCTGCCCAGGAACATCATCACCACGGTGGACACGTCCATCTCAAGATGGCGGTGATCACAGCCAGCGATTCGCGCACGGCCGAGACCGACGAGAGCGGGCGTCTGATCAAGCAGATGCTTGAGGGGGCGGGCCATACGGTAGCGCATTATGAGGTTTTACCCGACAGTCCCGACCGAATCCGACAGGCGCTCACCGAAAACCTCGCCACGGTGGACGGCTTCATTTTCAACGGAGGCACCGGAATAGCTCCCCGCGATACGACTATCGAGGCGCTCCGCCCGATGCTGAGCAAGGAACTCGAGGGTTTCGGCGAGCTTTTCAGGATGCTTTCATACAACGAAGTGGGCTCGGCCGCGATGCTGAGCCGGGCGCTGGGCGGTATCAGCCACGGGCGGATCGTATTCACGCTGCCGGGCTCGCCCGAGGCCTGCCGGCTGGCGATGGAGAAGCTGGTGCTGCCGGAACTTGGCCACATGCATCATCTGCTCAAGTCGTGAGCGAGACGATTCGCCGGTGAATGAAGCGATGAACCGCCTGACCCTGAAATTCTTTGCCACGCTGCGCGAACGGGCGCGCACTGCCGAGATGGATCGCGAATTTCCCGCGGGTATAACCGTCGGCGAAATCTGGTCCCGGCTCGGCCATGAAATCCCGGCGCTGGCGGCTCAGCAGGATCGCGTCGCGTTCGCGGTCAACCATGAATACGTCAAGGAAGACTACCAACCGCGCAACCACGACGAAGTCGCATTTATCCCGCCGGTCAGCGGTGGAGCCGAGGAGCCTTGGGTGGGCTCGATCAGCATCGCACGCGATAAGATTGACGTGGCTGCGCTCGAGCGAGAGGTGGCCAACCCGGCGGCCGGGGCGATCGTCACCTTCGTCGGTACCACGCGGCGCGACAATGCGGGACGCAAGGTGTTCCGGCTGGAATACGAGGCGTACGAGCCGATGGCTCTGTCTGAGATGCGCAAACTGGCGCGCGAAGCCGGCGAACGCTGGGAAATCGTGCGTATCGCGATCCGTCATCGGATTGGGGTGGTCGAGATCGGCGAGACCTCCGTCGCGATCGCGGTGGCCGCGGCGCATCGCGCCGAAGCCTTCGAAGCCTGCCGTTTCGCAATCGACCGGCTCAAGGAAATCGTGCCAATCTGGAAGAAGGAATATTTTGAGGGCGGTGAAATCTGGGTTGGCTGCCAGACCTCACACCCGCCTGAACTGCATCAGCATTGATGAGCGGCGGAAGACCGCCCGCTCGAGCCGCATACCTGGCGAAACTCCAAAGGATTCTGGTGTAACGCGGAAAACAGCATGCTCCCGAAGCAGACGTCGATTGAAAGGATAATCCTGGCGGAACCCCGAGGATTTTGCGCGGGTGTCGATCGCGCGGTCGAGGGCGTGCGTAACGCGCTTCGCGAATACGGCCGTCCGCTCTACGTGCGCCATCAAATAGTACATAACCGCTTCGTGCTCGAAGCACTGGAGCACGAGGGGGCAATCTTCGTCGAAGATCTCGACGAGGTGCCCGAGGGTCAGCGGGTGATCTTCAGCGCGCACGGCGTCGCGCCGAGTGAATGGGAGCATGCGCGGAACCGAAGATTGCGCGTGATGGATGCGACCTGTCCACTGGTGACCAAGGTCCATTCCGAAGTCGAGCGCTACAACGGTGAGAACCGCACGGTGATTCTTATCGGTCATGCCGGTCATGAAGAAGTCAAGGGTACGCTCGGGGTCGCACCTGGCAAGGTACTGTTGGTCGGGACGGTAGAAGAGGCGGAAGCGGTCGAGGTGCCGGATCCGAACCAGGTCGCGGCGGCAACCCAGACCACGCTCAGTGTCGACGATACTCGCGACATTATGGACACGCTCAAACGACGCTTTCCGGCGATCGCCACCCCCAAGACCGACGACATCTGCTACGCCACCCAGAACCGTCAGAACGCGGTCAAGGAACTGGTGGAAGTGACCGACGCGCTCCTGGTCGTGGGTTCGCGCCAGAGTTCGAATGCGAATCGGATGGTCGAGGTAGCGCGGATGCGCGGCGGGCGCGCCTACCTGGTCGATTCGCTGGCCGACGTCGAGGCGGCGATGCTTGACGGGGTACGGGCGCTCGGACTGACCGCCAGCGCCTCGTCGCCAGAATGGCTGGTGGAGGAGATCGCCGCTGCGTTTTCGGACCGCGGCGCGAAGGTCGAGTTGCTGAAAATCAAGGAAGAGCGGATTCACTTCCCGCTGCCGAAGCCGGCCGAGGAACCTTGACGGCTTCTACTTGTTGTAAGTCGTGAGCGTTGCGCCGTCTGGTGCTACGAAGACCGCCAGTAGCTTCGCCGGCGTGTCCCGGCTGGGGTTCGCGGTCAGGGTGTGCTCCGTTCCCGGCGGCTCGACCCAGGTTTGTCCCGCCTTATAGTCGACTATTTTGCCGCCGTTCAGTTGCGAGCGGACGGTGCCTGAGAGCACATAGGCAAAAACGAACCCGGCGTGATGATGCTTCGGGGCCTTCGACCCGGGCGGCAAATTGACGACGACCGCGGTAAGCCGGTTGCCGGGATCGTTTGCCAGCTCCTGTTCTGTAACCACTTTGAGGCCGATTCCGCCCTTCGCTTCGGCCGGCAATGCGCGGGATGCACCGGCGTAGAGGACCATCGCAACAGCCATCAGCGCACAAGTGGGATTGAACGGCGCTCGAAAGCGCTTGCGGGCGCAAGATTGACTGCGATTGCCCGCTGGCACCGCATACGAAATCAGCTGCGAGCTTAAAAAATCCATGAATCGCGATGCCTTGGAATTGGTCGGGGCGGCCGGATTTGAACCGGCGACCACACGCACCCCAAGCGTGTGCGCTACCAGGCTGCGCCACGCCCCGACCGGATTTAGGCCGTGAGACCCGGCTGCGACGCCGAAGTATAGCCTCAGCCGCAAAGACAAACTATAACGCCGGCTCACGCTTTTTTCTTCGCCGCAACCCGCGGACGCCATTGCCAATACGATCGGAGATCGACGGAGAAGGTCCACGCGTCGCGAGGCTGGTTGACGATGTGGATCAGCTCGTTGCAAATTGCCTCGGTCGAAACGAAATGGTCGGGGTCTTCTTCGGGCGCGCCTTCGGTGATTCGCGGCAGCCCAACCGCGCCGTCGACGTCGAGCGCCACGGAATGCACTCCGCGATGCATAAACTCGTATGCGCATGATTCGGCCAGCGCACGCTGCGCCACCTTGGAGGCGTTGTAAGCTGAATATTGTGCCGGCCCGCCGCGGGTTTCCGAGCCCAGCACGAAGATGACCGTCCCGGCCTGCCGCTCGGCCATCTTGGCGATCACCGCCTGGGTGCAGAAAAATGGCCCATAGCAATTGACCTTGAGCTGAAAGTCGAAATCTTCTTCGCTGATTTCGGTAAAGCCCTTGCGGAGATACGCACCGGCGTTGTTGATCAGCACCGAAATCGGCCCCAGCTCGCGCTCGACCGCGGCGACCGCCGCCACTACCTGATCGCGTTTCGAAACGTCGGTCGGAGTAACCAGCGCTTTGCCGCCGTGCCCTTGGATCAGCTCGGCGGTTTCCTCGAGCTGGGACTTGGTGCGCGCGATAAGGCCGCACGCGTAGCCTTCGCGGGCGAATCGTTGGGCGATCTCCCGCCCGATTCCTCGTCCCGCGCCCGTGATCAACGCAACTTTCGAGTCTGACATGCCGTGCATCTTAGCCTGACACGGAATTGTTCGAAACCGTCGTTGCGCAGGCACGAGCCACTAATGCGTCAACAGGCCCGATGAATTGTAGGCTGCGGCGCCGGCCTTGCGGGGAATTGACTGCGTCCGATTTGGGCGGGAGACGCAGGGCCGAGGCGCTCCAGGGCGAACCTCAACGCAGCGAACGGCTACTGCCGGACGCCGCAGCCTGACCTAACCGCACCAAGCGCTTGCTGACAGTCGCCATTGCGGGGATTTGATGTGCACCATCGCAAAGGTGAATCTTCGAGGATTTCGTTGTTTCTCGGCCATTTGTTCTATAT
>DATEGX010000011.1:0-2627 GCA_035279875.1 Binataceae bacterium (SeqCode) | reverse complement strand
CGGCTTCGACGAGGCACACATCGCTGGTCTAAAGGGACTGCTGCCGATCCTGTCGCTGGTCAGCGAAATCCGCATGAAGAACCGCCTGGCGCGAACGCTGCTCGAAACCTATGTCGGCGCGCATGCGGGTGAGCTCATCCTGGCCGGCGCCACCAGGCGCGGCAGCGGGACGACGGTTCGCGCCGCCATATTGATCTGCGACTTGCGCGATTTCACCCGCATTTCCGATAGCTGGCCGCGGGATGACGTCATCTCTCTGCTGAACGATTATTTCGATGCGGTGTCGGAGCCGATTGCCCGGCATGGCGGCGAAATCCTGAAATTCATGGGCGACGGCCTGCTCGCCATCTTTCCGCTGAGCCAGCCATCGGCCTGCGCCGATCTCCTGCATGCCGTGACCGAGGCGCGTCAGGCCATGGCCGCCCTGAACGAGAAGAACCGCGCGAACGGTAGCGAAGCGTTGAACTTCGGCATCGGAGTCCATGTCGGCGACGTCATGTACGGCAATATCGGCTCGCGCGCCCGGCTTGACTTCACGGTGATCGGACCCGCGGTCAACATGGCCTCGCGCCTGGAAGCGCTCTCCAAGCAGGTGGGGAAGCCGGTGCTGCTGTCGCGAGCGTTCGCCGACCTCGTCAAAGGCGAATTCGCCCTCGAACGCGTCGGTAAATATTCGGTGCGCGGCTTCAGCGAACCGATCGAGCTGTTTGCGTATGAGGGGTGAGGGAAGGGCAGGTTGGAGGGGTCGGAGCGCGACCAGCACGTAGCCCGCATGAGCGAAGCGAGATGCGGGGTTTCGAAGCGCACCGTCTCAGACTGTCCCGGATGTCGCTTCGCTCATCCGGGCTACGCCTGTTAATCCGCCTACGGACTCCCGTCCCAAGAACGCCGCGCGGCATGATGGATGTGGAGGATCTCGACGGTATCGTTCGTAACGCGATAAAAGATCTTGTAGGGATAGCGTCCGAGCGGCACGACGCGAACGCCAGGCCGAATTGATGTTCGGCGTGCACTTGCCGGCCATCGCGCAATGTGAGCAACGACGCAGCGGATGCGCCGCTCGACGACAGGAGCGATCGTCGGGTAGTGAACCGTGAGCCAGTCGGCGATGGCGGCGAGGTCGTTGAGCGCTTCGTCAGTATAGACGGCCTTCATCGCGCCCGGAATTTTGCGAAGGCAGCCTCGACCTCCTGCTCGCTCGCAAAGCAACCTTCCGCAGCGGCGCGTAGGCCGCGGTCGATGCCGGCAAGCTCTTCCGGCGTCGGCTGGTATTCGCCATCTTTCAGGCCGGCATCGAGTTCAAGCGCAAACTCGGCGAGCTCATTCTGGACGTCGGCCGGCCATGACTCGACGCGCTCCAGAACCTCTGTCAATTTAGATGTCTTCATGGCGAGTAAGGTAACACAGTTGCGCCTGCTTGTCAGGGGGAGCTGATAGTGGCGGGCAGCCAGAATGAGCGTACGATATGCGGCGCGCATCACGGCGCTTACCCGGATATCGCTACGCTCATCCGGGCTACGCTTGCTGTTTGCGTATGAGGGGTGAGGGTGAGCAACTTGGGGGCCGCAGCGCGACCATCACGTAGCCCGCATGAGCGAAGCGAGATGCGGGGTTTCGAAACGCACGTCTCAGACTGTCCCGGATGTCGCTTCGCTCATCCGGGCTACGCTTGCTACGGGCTAAGCCTTATAGATTGCGCGGGTTAACTTGCACCCGTGCGCCGATGATACGGCATTTCAGCAACAACTATTTGCTGCGTCGCAGAGTCCCAAGCATAATATATCCGCAAGCACCGAGCCGGATCGCGAGTGTTGCCACCGTTCTTTATATGCCAATCAGCTGTGTATCGATTGCCCTGCCAATAAAAATCAAAGGCATCATTACCACAATGTGCGTTGCGTACGCCGTCGACAACTGGCTCGTCTCGTATCGTGCCGCCGCCATTTAGTCGGGCATCGCGGCCTTCGTTTGCCAGCCAAAGCATGCAACGAGCAGCTAGCGAATAATCTTCAAACTCTGGAGATCGTACTTCGCGTCTGGCGATGGGGCTGAGGACCACTCGGCCGGTTAGATTGACGTCACACCAATTTGCAAAATCTGTCCACGACTCAGGGAGCGAAATGTTGGCGTCGGCTGATTCACCTTGCGCTTTAATCTGATCGAGCAGTTGCTGAACTCGGTAAGCGGAGGCTCTCTGTTGCTCTTCCGCCGCTTTTGCCCTCTGTTCTGCTTTTTCGTGTTCACTCGCGAAATACTCTAGAGACGCCTGATCATCTTGAGTCTGCTTTTCGAGGGACGAAATTCTCTGTTGAGCGGCCTTCAACTGCTCGGTATCACTTGCGCCTTCTTGCTCTAGGCGTTCCTGCTTTAGCTTAAGACTAGAAGCTCTAATTGCGGCGAAAGCTAACACTTCTTGGCCGATAAGAGTTTGCCGGACGCTTTCGTTGCCGGCTAATATTCGCATCCATCTCGCACAATGAGCAGGGCCCTCTGGCGTCCGCAGGTGGTCGGCAATAATCAGCCTATGGTCGTAAGGACTCGAGTCGCTGGCGAATCCGGGAAGATAGAAGCGAGCCGCGCCGCCAAAAACAGATCGCAGTTTGCCAAATTCATCTGTGAGAATCCAA
>DATEGX010000010.1:0-15245 GCA_035279875.1 Binataceae bacterium (SeqCode) | reverse complement strand
ACTGAGTCAAGGGGGCACCACCGCGATTGTCTCCTGTCTGACGGCGGGCGAAACCGTGGTCACCGATGGCATCGACCGTCTGCAGGAAGGCAGTCTGGTCTCCGTACGGGAGCCCTCGGCCGCCAAGCCGATAGCAGCCATCACCGCGCAGTGAACCCATCGCGCATTTTCATCCTGCGACCGGTCGCCACCTCGCTGCTGATGGCGGCGATCCTGATGGCCGGCTTCGTGGCCTATCGCGAGTTGCCGGTTTCCGCCTTGCCTGAGGTCGATTACCCGACAATCGAAGTGCTGACGTTCTACCCGGGCGCCAGCCCCGACGTGATGGCTTCGTCGGTCACGGCCCCGCTCGAGCGCCAGTTCGGCCAGGTCCCCGGGCTGAACCAGATGACCTCGAACAGCTCCTACGGCAGCTCGGTAATAACGCTGCAGTTCGCGCTCAACCTGAGTATCGACGTGGCCGAGCAGGAGGTGCAGGCGTCAATCAACTCGGCATCTACCTACCTCCCGCCCGATTTGCCCAACCCGCCGATCTACAGCAAAACCAACCCTGCCGATGCGCCGATTTTGTCGCTGGCGCTGACCTCCGACATTCTGCCGCTGGCTTCGGTCGAGGACCTGGCCGACACGCGGCTGGCACAAAAGATCTCGCAAGTGTCGGGCGTTGGCCTGGTAAGTATCGGCGGCGGCCAGAAACCGGCGGTACGGATCGAGGCCAATCCGACCGCGCTGGCTGCTTACGGGATGAGTCTCGATCAGCTTCGCACCACGATTGGCAGCGACAGCGTCAACCAGGCCAAGGGCAGTTTCGACGGCCCGGCCAGGTCTTACACGATTGACGACAACGACCAACTCCTGACCGGCGAGGATTACCGCTCGCTGGTCGTGGCCTACCACAACGGTGCGCCGGTCAAGCTGAGCGATGTGGCGCAGGTAATCGATGGTGCCGAGAACGTTCAGGAGTCGGCCTGGATGAACACGGTCCCGGCCGTGATTCTGAACGTCCAAAGGCAGCCCGGCGCCAACATCATCACGGTGGTCGACCGCATCAAAAAGCTCCTGCCGCAATTGCAGTCGGCGTTGCCGGCGTCGGTCCACGTCGCGGTGCTGACCGATCGGACCACGACGATTCGGGCCTCGGTCTCGGACGTGCAGTTCGAGCTGATGCTCACCGTCGCGCTGGTCGTAATGGTTATCTTTCTGTTCCTGCGCAGCTTGTCGGCGACCGTGATTCCGAGCATCGCCGTGCCGCTGTCGTTGATCGGCACTTTCGGCGTGATGTACCTGCTCGGCTACAGTCTCAACAACCTCACCCTGATGGCACTGACGATCTCGACCGGTTTCGTGGTCGACGACGCGATCGTGATGATCGAGAACATCAGCCGGTTCATCGAGGAGGGCGACTCGCCGCTGACGGCCGCGCTCAAGGGTTCGCAGCAGATCGGCTTCACCATTCTCTCGTTGACCGTGTCGTTAATCGCGGTGCTGATTCCGCTGCTGTTCATGGGCGATATCGTCGGCCGCCTGTTTCGCGAATTCGCCATCACGCTGGCGGTGACGATCCTGATTTCGGCTGTAGTCTCGCTGACGCTGACGCCGATGATGTCGGCAAAGCTGCTGCATTATGTCCCGCCGGATCGCCAGGGGCGGTTTTACGCGGCCTCTGAGCGTGCTTACGAGTCGACCATCGCGCGCTACGGCAGGAGCCTGCAATGGGTTCTGCAGCATCAGAGCGCAACGCTGATGGTCGCGATCGCGACTCTGATCCTGACCATCGTCCTTTATATCCTGGTGCCCAAAGGCTTCTTTCCGGTGCAGGACACCGGCGTGATTCAGGGAATTTCCGAGGCGGCGCAGAGCATTTCGTTTCCCGCGATGGTGCAGGAGCAGCAGGACGCCGCGCGCATCATCCTTCAGGATCCTGCAGTCGAGAGCCTCTCTTCGTTCGTCGGAATCGACGGGACCAACACGACGCTCAACAGCGGCCGCTTTCTAATCAATCTCAAACCGCTCGACCAACGCGGAATAGGCGTCGAAGCGATCATCGCCCGGCTGAACAACCGGCTGCGGGCCGTCAGCGGTCTTACGGTTTACCTGCAGCCGGTACAGGACCTAACGGTGGAAGACCGCACCAGCCGCACGCAGTATCAGTACACGCTCGAGGACGCCAACGGCGCGCAACTGAGCGAATGGGGGCCGAAGCTGGTGAACGCGCTGCGCCGCTTGCCGCAACTGACAGACGTGGCCAGCGACCAGGAAGATTCCGGATTGCAGGCGGAGTTGGTTATCGACCGCGCGACCGCCTCGCGGCTGGGAATTACCCCGCAGCAGATCGACAGTACGCTTTATGATGCCTTCGGCCAGCGCCAGATCTCGACCCTGTTCACCCAGTTGAATCAGTATCACGCGATTCTCGAGGTGGATCCGCGCTTCCAGACCGACCCGCAAGACCTCGGGCAGATCTACATTCCGTATAGCCTCAACGGCTCGGGCGGTTCGGCCAGTGCCGCCGCGCCGGCCGGCGCTTCCAGTACGGCAACGATCGGCACGACCGCTGCGGCCCCAGGCGGCGGCGCGGCGACCGTCGCCGGCGGCGAGGTTCCCCTCAGCGCCGTAACGCATCTGGAGGAACGCTCGACGCCGCTGGTGGTCAGCAGGCAAGGGCAATTTCCGGTCGTAACTATTTCATTCGACGTTGCGCCAGGATACGCGCTGGGCGACGCGGTCACCGCGATTCAGAAGACCGTCGCCGGCCTCCACCTGCCGCTCAGTATCCAGGCCTCTTTCCAGGGCACGGCCGAGGCCTTTCGCGCCTCGCTGACCAACGAGCCGTTGTTGATCCTGGCCGCGCTGATCACGGTTTATATCGTGCTCGGGGTGCTGTACGAGAGCTATATCCATCCGATCACGATCCTGTCGACTCTGCCGTCAGCGGGGGTCGGTGCAATCGTGGCGCTGATCATCTGCGGCAATCCGCTCAACGTGATCGCGCTTATCGGCATTATCCTGCTGATCGGCATCGTCAAGAAAAACGCCATCATGATGATCGACTTCGCGCTCGAAGCGCAGCGCAAGGAAGGAAAATCCGCCGAAGAGGCGATCTACCAGGCCTGCCTGCTGCGCTTCCGGCCGATCATGATGACCACGATGGCCGCGCTGCTCGGCGGTTTACCGCTGGCGTTGGGGACCGGCGTCGGCTCGGAACTGCGGCGGCCCTTGGGAATTGCGATCGTAGGCGGCCTGCTGGTTAGCCAGGTGCTTACCCTTTACACCACGCCGGTTATCTTTCTGGCCTTCGAGCGGCTGGCGACGCGGGTGAGAGCGCGTGCAGGCGAGATCCAGGGCGATTCGATGGACGCCGCCGCCTCATGAATTTCTCCGAGACCTTCATCCGCAATTCGGTCGGCACGACCCTGCTGACGATTGCGATCGCGCTGGCCGGGATAGTTGCGTTCCGCCTGCTGCCGGTCGCACCGCTGCCCCAAGTCGATTTTCCGACGATCATGGTGACCGCTTCTCTGCCCGGCGCAAGTCCACAGGTGATGGCGTCGTCGGTGGCGGCGCCGCTCGAGCGGCAGTTCGGGCATATTGCCGGGCTGACCGAGATGACCTCGACCAGCGGTCTTTCCACCACCGGCGTGACGCTGCAATTCGACCTGAGCCGCAATATCGACGCGGCGGCCCGGGATGTCCAGGCTGCAATCAACGCCGCGCGCGGCCAGCTACCGAGCAACTTGCCGAGTAATCCTTCCTACCGCAAGGTCAACCCGGCCGACGCGCCGATCTCGATCATCTCGCTTACCTCCGCCACGCTTGACCGCGGGCAGATGTACGATGCCGCTTCGTCCATCCTGGCGCAAAAGCTCTCGCAGATTCAGGGCGTCGGGCAGGTGGTGGTCGGCGGCGGGGCCTTGCCGGCAGTACGAGTCGAGCTCAACCCGATGCAGTTGCACGCCTACGGCATCAACCTCGAACAAGTCCGGTCGATGCTCTCGGCGGCCAACGCGAACAGCCCCAAAGGTCAGTTGACCGGGCCGAATCAGTCGATCGCGCTGGCCACCTCCGACCAGTTGCTCAAAGCTGTCGACTATCGGCCGCTGGTGGTGGCCTACCACAACGGCGCGCCAGTGCGGCTCGAGGATATTGCCGAGGTCGACGATTCGGTGCAGGACGTGCGCAACGCCGGACTGTCCGATGGCATGCCGGCAATCCTGCTGGTGGTGTTCCGCCAACCCGGCGCAAATATTATCGACACGGTCGACCGTGTGCGTGCGGCCATGCCGCAGTTGCAGGCTTCGATCTCGCCCTCGATCAAGCTCAACTTCATCCTCGACCAGACGGTGACGATCCGGGCCTCGGTGCGTGACGTCGAAATCACCCTGCTGATATCGATCATGCTGGTGGTGATGGTCGTTTACCTGTTTCTGCGCAGCGCTCGGGCGACTGCGATCCCCGGCGCCGCGGTAGTGCTGTCACTGCTCGGCACCTTCGGCGTGATGTACCTGCTGGGGTACAGCCTCGACAATCTCTCGCTGATGGCCCTGACCATCTCGACCGGTTTCGTGGTGGACGACGCGATCGTGGTGGTGGAAAACATCTCGCGCTACCTGGAGCAGGGTTATTCGCCCTTGCAGGCGGCCATCCGAGGCGCGAGCGGGATCGCATTCACCGTGATCTCGATCAGCATCTCGCTGATCGCGGTCTTTATCCCGATCGTGCTGATGGGCGGCATCGTCGGGCGCCTTTTCCGCGAATTCGGCATCACCCTTTCGATCGCGATCATGGTCTCGATGGTGGTTTCGCTGACCACCACACCGATGATGTGCGCGAAGCTGTTACGGCCGGCCCGCCACGTCGATGGCGAAGGTGCGAACAACCGCATGTTCGAGCGGATGCTCCACGCTTACGATCGAAGCTTGTCGTGGGTGCTGCACCATTCGCGTCTGGTCCTGGCGATCGCGCTGGGCACCCTCGCCTTCAACGTTTATTTGTTCGTGGTCATACCCAAAGGGTTTTTCCCGCAGCAGGACAACGGCCGGGTGATGGGCGCGCTGGTCGCCGACCAGGGCACTTCCTTTCAGTCGATGAACCATCTGCTGACGCAATACGTCAATGGGGTGAAGACCGACCCGGCAGTCGAGCACGTGGTGGCGTTTGCCGGGAGCAACGCCGGCGCCTCGAACAGCGCGCGGATGTTCATCACGCTCAAGCCGCTCGCCCAGCGCCATCTGAGCGCGGATTTGGTAATCGCGCGGCTGCGCAAAAAATTGACGCATTTGACCGGCGCAACGCTCTATCTCCAGGCGTCGCAGGACGTGCGGGTCGGCGGCCGGATGGGCAACGCGCAGTACCAATACACTTTGCAGGGCACCGACCTGGACGAACTGAATCATTGGGCGCCGCGCCTGCTCAAGGCGCTGCAACACCTGCCTCAACTGGCCGACGTCAGCAGCGACCAGCAGAACAACGGCCCCGATGCCTATCTCGATATCGACCGGACCACGGCGACCCGTCTGGGCCTGACGCCGAGCGCGATCGACAATACGCTTTACGACGCATTCGGCCAGCGGCTGGTTTCGACCATGTACACCCCGCTCAACCAGTATTACGTCGTGATGGAGGCGGCGCCGCAATTCTGGCAGAGCCCGGAAACCCTAAAGCTGATCCACGTGGCAACGCCGGGGGGAGGAGAGGCGCCGCTTAGCTCGTTCACCCGCTATATCGCGACCACCACGCCGATCTCGGTGAACCATCAGGGACAGTTCCCTGCCGTCACGATATCGTTCAACCTGCCGCCGGGGGTGCCGCTGAGCGATGCGGTCGCGGCGATCCAGCAAGTCGAGTTGCGACTCGGGATCCCGGGCGATATCCATGGCAGTTTTCAGGGCACTGCTCAGGCTTACCAGTCGTCGCTGGCCAACGAGCCGATGCTGATTCTGGCCGCGCTGGTCAGCGTCTATATCGTGCTCGGGATCCTGTACGAGAGCTACATTCATCCGATCACGATCCTCTCGACCCTGCCGTCGGCCGGCGTGGGTGCGCTGCTGGCGCTGATGATTTGCCGGACCGAACTGACGGTAATCGCGCTTATCGGGATCATCCTCTTGATCGGTATCGTCAAGAAAAATGCGATCCTGATGGTCGACTTTGCGCTGGAGGCCGAACGCACCGAGCACAAGAATTCGCTCGACGCGATCTACGAGGCCTGCCTGCTGCGCTTTCGCCCGATCATGATGACCACGATGGCCGCCCTGCTGGGCGGCCTGCCGCTGGCGATTGGGCTCGGCATGGGCTCCGAACTGCGCCGTCCACTGGGCATCGCGATAGTCGGCGGACTCATCGCGAGCCAGATGCTCACGCTCTATACCACCCCCGTGATATACCTCTACCTCGATACGGTGCGGTTGTGGGGCGAACGGGTGCGCGGGAGAATCGCCGCGGGCCTGCGGCTCCGGCCGAGTGATTCTCCGGCCTAAACCCGGCCATCGCCCCATCGCGGGGAAGGCACAATCGGATGAAGGCTTCAGATCAGGGTGCGGCGGCGGTTGTGCAATGGATGCTCAGCGAGGGCAGGCACAACACCCGAATGCGCGAGTTCGGCGACGAGATGTGCCGCCGGATCGTTGCGGCGGGAATCCCTATCTGGCGCGGATTCTGCTACGTCGCCACCCTGCATCCCGAGATCGTGGGAAGCGCTTACATCTGGAACCGCGACGGGACAGGTGCAAACCGTCTTTTGGCTGGCCGCGGACTAAGCGCCAGTCCTGAATTTAGCGAGAGCCCGATCGCGGCGGTCAGGCAAACCCATAAGCTGATTCGGCGGCGGTTGGCCGATCCTTCATGCCCGCCCGATTTCCCGGTGCTGCAAGAATTCAAGAACGAGGGTGGCACCGACTACATCGCCATTCCAATGGTTCGCTCGGATGGCGAGGCCAACGTAATCACGTTTTTGACCGACCATCGCGACGGCTTCAGCGAGTCGGAAGCAAGCGGTCTGGAGAGTGTCGCACAGACTTTGGGTTTGATTGTCGAACTGCAATCTTCGCGGCGTATCGCAACGACTCTGCTCGACACTTACATCGGGCGCCGTACGGGCCAGCGCGTGCTTTCGGGCGCGATCGCGCGCGGCAGCGGCGAAACTATCCGCGCAGTCATCTGGGATTGCGATTTGCGCGGCTTCACCAGCCTTACGGAGACTCTGCCGAGCCATCAATTGACCAGGCTGCTCAATCAATACTTCGAAGTGATGGTCGAGGCGGTCGTCAATGAGGGCGGCGAAGTGCTCAAGTTCATCGGCGACGGGATGCTGGCGATTTTCGAGATCAACAACAAAACCTTGGAGGTCGAAGCCTGCAATCGCGCGCTCGCGGCGGCGAACAAGGCGGTCGCGGCGATGGCGCAATGCAACAGCGATCGCGCTGCGGCCGGCGAGCAGATCATCCGCTTTGGCCTGGCGCTGCATCTGGGCGAGGTTTACTACGGCAATATCGGAGCGCCCGGCCGTCTCGACTTCACGGTTATCGGGCCGGCGGTGAACCACGCCTCGCGACTCGAGAAACTGTCCTCCCAATTAGGCCGTGAGGTGGTCGCCTCGTCCAGCTTTGCCGCCGCGCTTCCCGCCCGGCTGAAGAGCCTCGGCTTTCATCAACTGCGCGGAGTGTCAGAGCCGCAGGAATTGTTTTCCCCGATCGAATAACGGCCGCTGACTCGCCAAGGCCCGAGGCGTCCCGGGTGCACTGCGCCCCTGGTCCTGGCGGCGCACGAGCGTTCACGAAAGTGCCCGCTCCGACACTATTACTCGCGTGCCGGAGCATGATAGGCAGCGTCGCAGCAATCACGGAGGTAAAGGCATTGGATATTGGTTTTTTGGCGGCTCCCACCGCGCAGAGCGGCAACCTCGCCGAACTCGCCCGCACAGTCGAAGAACTGGGCTACGAATCTCTATGGATCCCGGAACATCCGGTCATCCCCACCGCGATGAAAACGGAATTCCCCTTCACGCCTGACCGCAAATTGCCCGAGCACTATGGCCGCTGGGCCGACCCCTTTATTGCGCTTACGGTCGCGGCCTGCGCCACCCGAAAAATCAAGCTCGGCACCGGCATCTGCCTTTTGCCCGAACGGGAAGTGCTGATTACGGCAAAAGTGACCGCGACCCTCGACCTGTTTTCCGGCGGACGCCTGATTCTGGGTATCGGGGCCGGATGGCTGCGGGAGGAAACCGAGGTGATGGGCGCGAATTTCGGCCTCCGATGGAAGCGGACGCGTGAAATGGTCGAAGCTTTGCGCCTTCTTTGGACCCAGCGCGAAGCAGCCTATCAAGGTGAAATCGTCCGTTTTCCGGCGGTGCGGTGCGAGCCAAAGCCAGCCCAGAAGGGTGGCCCGGCGGTGTTGCTTGGCGCGCACGGACCCAAATCGCTCGAGCGGGTTGCGCGCAGCTACGATGGTTGGATGCCGCTGGTCCAGAGTCCTGACGAATTGCATCAGAGCGTCGCCCAACTCCGCGCTTTGACCAAGAGCCACGGACGCGATCCGGACGCGCTACACATTTCGCCGTTGTTGGATCCGATGGAAAACGGACCTTCGGCGGACGACCTGAAACGTTACCGTGACGCCGGGGCTCAACGCCTGATTCTGCTGTCACAGAAGACCGTGGCCGAAACAGCGGACGGCCGGGCGTTGGACTTGATACGCCGTTTTTCACCAGTGGTCGAGCGTGCCAGCAAAATCAAATGAGGCAAGCCGCGGGCCATCGCGCGGGCAAGACAGAAGGCCCCCGGATTAAGTATAGTCGCGATTCAAGAGCCTCGTCCGGCGAGTAATCGACCGGCCGACCATCTCGAGGAGGACATTATGCACGTAGGCTACGGATTACTCTTTCAAAACCCGAACAACCAGATTTCCGACCGCGAGGCGTGGCGTCATGAGCTGCGGTTGGCCGAAATGGCCGAGCCGCTGGGCTTCGATTCAGTCTGGGCCATCGAGCACCATTTCGACGATTACACCATGTGTCCGGATCCGGTGCAGTTCCTGACGTACATGGCGGGCCGGACCAAGCATGTAAAGCTGGGCTCAATGGTTATCGTGCTGCCGTGGCATGATCCGGTGCGCGTTGCTGAGCAGGTTTCCATGCTCGATCATGTGTCGGATGGCCGCTTTATTCTTGGCATCGGCCGCGGTCTGGCGCGGATTGAGTACGAAGGCTTTCGCCTCGACCAGAACGAGGGCCGCAACCTGTTCGTCGAATATGCCGAGCTGATCATCAGCGCGCTCGAAAAGGGTTACATGGAAGGCGGCAGCTTCACCCGCCAGCCCCGGCGTGAAATTCGTCCGGCGCCGTTCAAGTCCTTCCGCCAGCGTACCTATGCCGCCGCGGTGTCGCCCGAATCGATGCCGATCATGGCCAAGCTCGGGGTTGGGCTGCTGGTGATTCCGCAAAAGCCCTGGGAGCAGGTGCAAGCGGATTTCGAGGTCTATCATCGCGTATGGCGCGAAGTTAACGGCAACAAGCCGGCGCCGAAACCGCTCAGCGGCGGCTTCGTCTTCGTCGACGAGAACAAGGACCGCGCCGAAGAGATGGCGATGAAGTGGCTCTCGAGCAACTACAAAACCGTCATCAAGCATTACGAGATGACCTCCGAGAAATTTGGCACTTACAAGGGCTACGAGTCTTACCGCGCGATCAGCAAGTTTCTTTCCAAGCACGGCATCGACGAAGCCGCCGCCAGCTTCGCCAATTTGATGCCGTGGGGAACTCCTGACATGGTCCTGGAGAAGCTCGCCAAGATCCGCGAGATGATCGACGCCAACGGCTTCATGCTCAACTTCAGCTACGGCGGCATGCCTTATGAAGACGCCGAACGCAGTCTGAACTGTTTCGTCAAGAATGTGTTGCCGGAGATTAAGAAGTGGAAGACCGAGCCACTACCCGAGCCGGCCGACCTGACGGCACCCTCAGCGGCCGCCTGAAGCGGGACGCTATAACCTGATCTGGCGGAGGGCGATTCTGGCTGAATCGCCCTCCGCACATAGACCGCGAACGTTATTTCCCATCAAGCAAGGAGCAAATTCGTATGGCTCTGCTACCCTACCTCGATCCTAACGACGCCTCGCCGGAAGTCCAAAAAATGCTGACCGGCCGGCCGGTGGTGCTTAACGTTCAGCGGATGACCGCCAATGCGCAGAAGATTTTCGTCCAGCGCAGCCGCCTCAGTACTGCACTCTTCACGCAGACAACGATCGACCCGCGGTTGCGTGAAATCGCGATCCTGCGGACCGCCAAGGACTGCCATTCGGTCTACGAATGGACTCAGCACGTGCCCGCCGCCAGGAACGTCGGCGTTAGCGACGAACAGATAAACGCCATCGACAACTGGCAAGGCGCTGCCTGCTTTAGCGAGCTTGAGCGGCAGGTGCTCCAGTTCGTCGACGAGGTTAACGCCAACGTCAAGGCCAGCCGCGCGGCGCTCGAAGCCCTCAAACGCCATTTGAGTCCGGGCGAAATAATCGAGTTGCTAATAATCATCGGCCACTGGCGCCAGACCGCCTCGATCCTCGAAACCACCGAAGTCGATCTCGAAGACTTCGCCGGCAAAGTGGATATCCTCGCGAATATGCCTCCCCGCCAATAGCGGGAGCGCGCCGCCACACTCGGCGCATCGGCGGCTGCGATACTCGCGCGATAGCGGCGCTAGCCGAGCTTCGCCGCCGGCTCGACCCATTGACGCGCGACTCGCTCGAGGAAGGCCGGAACTTCGGCTTCGCGCCCTGGCAAACGCACGAACGGCACGAATTCGCTGACTCCCAGTTCGTGATACGCTCGCAGGTCGTCCGCGCTGATCTCGTTCTGGTACGGCGAAATGATGACTTCGACTTCGTCGTGGCGCCGTCCCTGCTCATCGAGCAGACGATGAAGCGTTGCGATTTTTTCGCCAGCCTGATCGGGCCGTAGATTGACGCCGAACCATCCGTTGCCGTATTTCGCGACGCGCCGCAGCGCCGGTATGCTCTCACCCCCAAAAATGATCGGCACGCCGTCCGGGCGCGCCGGCTTAGGATAGCTGCGTGCGCCCTCGAAACGCACGAACTCCCCGCTGAAGCTGGCTTTGGGCTCGCGCCACAGCTTGCGCATCGCTTCGATATACTCGCAGGTTCTCTGCGCGCGCCGCTCGAAGGGCACTCCGACTGCGGCAAATTCCTCGGCCGACCATCCGATCCCGACACCGAGTGCGACGCGGCCACGGCTCAACGAGTCGAGGCTGGCGATCACCTTGGCGAGCACGAGCGGGTTGTGCTCAGGCACCAGACATATGCCGGTCGCCAGCCGGATCCGGCTCGAATAGGCAGCGGCGTACGTCAGCCCGATGAATGGGTCGAGCAGGTCGATCGTGCTGCCGGCGAGGAAGCGGCCGTCCTGCGAGTACGGGTACTTCGACGCGTAATCGTCGAACAGCACCACGTGTTCGGGCGCCCATAGGGTGCCGAAGCCGAGCCGGTCCGCGCTTTCGGCGACCGCCTTGATCATTCCGGGTAGCGCCGCCTTGCCGATACCAACAGCCGTCATACCGATTTTCACGATTTATCTCCCGCTCGCATCGAGTTCGCCGCCTGTATAGCGCACGCGGCAGGATTTTCCCATGATTCCCCGCGACGCGACCCGCACTTTCGCCCCGTGCGCTTTTCAATTCAGTCTCAAGGTTGTAACCAATATCAGGTATCCGCAATCGCGGCGGGCAGAAAATCGGCCCTGGCGAATCGACCTATCGAATCGACGGAGAATTGAACCACATGGAGTTTCACCTGATTCAGGCCGGCGCGGTCGGCAGAAGAAAAGAACTGGAGCAAGGGATGGCCGGCCAGCGCGGCGAACTATACCAGCGCTACCTGGAGGAGGTGAAAGCCTACGTCCACGCGGCTGACGAACTTGGCTATGCGGGTTATGGCCACAACGAACATCATCTGCAAATCGAGGGTTTCGAGGAAACCAATCATCCGGGAATGTCCAGCTTGTTCATCGGCCTCAATTCAAAACGCCTCAAGGCCAACACCCTGGGCTACGTGCTGCCGACGCATAATCCGGTCCGCGTGGCCGAAGAGATCGCGACGCTCGACCATATCCTGAAGGGCCGGCTCAACGTCGGCTTTACCCGGGGTTACCAGGCGCGCTGGTTTCAAAATTACGCGGCGGTGCCTGGGGCGCATGCGACCACTCCGGACCTCGCCAAGCGTCGCGACGAGCAGGACCGGATGAATCGCGAAATCTTCGAAGAATCCGTCCGTATCGTGAAAACCGCCTGGACCAACGACGTCTTCAGCTACGAGGGCAAGTATTGGACCTTTCCACCCAAGGACCTCGTGCAACCGCATTCGGCCTATCTCAAGTTTGGCAAGGGAGTCGAGCCGGACGGGCGCGTGACTAAAATCGGCATCGCGCCGCGCCCCTACCAGAAACCGCATCCCAAGCTTTACGGTGCATTCGCCCATAGTATGCGCACGATTCGCTTCTGGGCGCGCGAAGGCGGCAAGCCGATCGTGCTCGCGAACAATCTCGAGTTCTGTCGCGGCCTGTGGGACGCCTACAAGGAAGAAGCCGACAGGGCAGGCCGCAATGTCGCGCATGAGGATATCGCCGCGTGGGGCGGGATAATCTCGATCGACCGTTCGCGCGAGCGCGCGCTGGCCAAACTCGACGAGCATTGGTGGGTCTGGGATCAGTGGTTTCTGCCGTTCGACCAGGCTCGGCCGATGGCGATCGTCGGCACTCCCGATGAGGTCAGCCGACAGATCGAGACCGCCTACAATCAACTTGGCTTCAACGAAGTGCACCTACAGATCGGCCAGGGCTATCTGGAGAAGGACGAGGTGATAGACGAACTGGATTTGTTCGCGTCCAAGGTCATGCCGCGCTTTGCATGACATGAGCGGCTCAGTGTCTGTGGCCGAATAACCTGTAGTCAACACGCGGCGATCACGCCAATCGCCAAGGAGGACACTCATGCTTTACGAATTGCGAAACTATCATTGCCTGCCGGGGCGCCTGCCAGCGCTGGTCAAACGCTTCGAAACCGTGACGGTGCGGCTGTTCGAGAAGCATGGCATCCGCCAGCTTGGCTTCTGGACAGTCGCCGTCGGCGAATCGAACCAGGACCTGATTTATATCCTGCAATGGGAAACGCTGGCCGATCGCGAGAAGCGCTTCGCGGCGTTTCAAAGCGACCCGGAGTGGATCGAAGCGCGGCGCAAGAGCGAGGAGGACGGTCCCTTGGTCGCGTCGATCAGCAACTCGATCCTTACGCCGACGGCTTTTTCCGCGGCTAGGTAGGAAGCCCCGACGAGACGCCCGTTGCCGCGCGCGAGACCGCCGCATCGGCCTCGCGAAAGCGCTTTCGCCAGGCAGGGAGGAAGCAGATGGAAATCCGCCTCGACGGTAAAGTTGCGCTCATCACGGGCGGCAGTATGGGAATGGGCAAGGCGATGGCGGAGAAGTTTGCCGCCTCGGGCGCCGAGGTCGCAATCGTCGCGCGCCGGCCTGAACCGCTCGCCGAAGCAGCCCGCGAAATCGTTGCGGCCGGCGGACGCTGCCGCGCCTACGCGGGCGACGTGAGCCGGGCCGACGAAGTCAGCCGGGTGTTTGGTGCGATTACCGCCGATCTCGGGCGCGTCGATATCCTGGTGAACAACGCCGGACGCTCTCAGGCCGGCAAGTTCGAGGACCTGACCGACGAGATCTGGCAGGGCGACTTTGACCTCAAGGTCTTTGCCGCGGTTCGCTTTGCGCGGCTCGCGCTGCCCGGCATGAAGAGCCGCCGCTGGGGCCGCATTATCAACGTCCTCAACATCGGCGCGAAAGCGCCTGGCCCCGGCAGCGCTCCGACCACCGTGATGCGCTCGGCCGGAATGGCGTTGACCAAGATCCTGGCGGGTGAAGGCGCGCCCTACAACGTGCTCGCCAACGCGCTGATGACCGGGCTGATCGTCAGCGACCAATGGGCGCGCCGCTACCGCAGCCTCGCTCCCAGGCAATCGTTCGAGAAATTCCTCGACGAGCAGGCCAAAGCGCAGCGCTTGCCGATGGGGCGTTTCGGTACCGCCGAGGAATTTGCCAATATCGCGTTCTTTCTGGCTTCCGACGCCGCTTCGTATATCAGCGGAACCGCGATCAACGTCGACGGAGCGAAATCCCCGGTGGTGTGAGCGGCGCGCGGGTTGCGCCGGCGTCTAGAGGAACAGATCGAGCATCGGCGTGCCCAGCCGCGCCGAACCGTACAGCCTGGCGGCGGGATTCGGGTTCATCGCGGTGTGATGCATCATGCCCTTGATATCCTGGTAGCGGCGCTGCAGCGGATGGTCGAGAAAAATCGCATGGCCGCCGCCGCTTTCGAACAAACGCTCGACCGCATGCGCGGCGAGTTGAGCGGAACGAGTGGTGTTGTAGCGCAATTCAGCCCGCCGCTCGAGTGTGAGCGCTCCGCCCGCGCTAACCGTTGCCATCATCCGGTCGCAGTCGTTAAGAAACGTGAGTGTGGCGCTCTCGATCGTATAGCTAGCTTCGGCGACGAGCTTTTGGCTGTAGGGGTCTTCGACGATCCTGAGCCCCATTCCGCCCTGGCGCGTGCGGCCGCTTTCGATCCAATCGTCGAGAAATCCCGCCGAGGCGCCCAGCACTGCCGCGCTCAAGGCATTGATGAAGACCACCGCGAAGGACAGGCGATAAAGCGGCGCCGGATTGATTTCCCATCCGGGCATCGGGCGCCCCAAGGCCAGGTCCCAATGCGACATGCTGCGATGCTCCGGGACGAAAGCGTCGTCGACCACGATATCCTTGCTGCCCGTGCCGGCGAGTCCGGCGACGTGCCAGTTGTCGTCTATCCGGTAGTCCTTGCGCGGCAGCAGATAGGAGCGGAAATCCGGCAACTGCCGGCCATCTACCTCGATGCCGCCGGCGATCGCCCCGAGATTGACCCATCCGCAATGGTCGCAGCCGCTGGAGAAAGACCATCGACCGCTCACGCGAAACCCGCCTGCGACTCGAACCGCCTTCCCGGTGGGAGCGTACGACGACGAGTTCATCGTGGTCGGATCGCCACCCCATACCTCGTGCTGCGTCTCTTTGGAATAGAGCGCGGTCTGCCACGGATGCACTCCGATGATTCCCGCGACCCATCCAGCGCATCCTTCAGCACGCGCAACTTCAATTATGGCGCTGTAAAATTCCCGCGGGTGGGCCTCGCCGCCGCCCCATCGCG
>DATEGX010000009.1:0-11101 GCA_035279875.1 Binataceae bacterium (SeqCode) | reverse complement strand
TGAGCACCCTGGTCCCGTTGCCCGACGCCCTCTCACTCGAGGCCGGGGCCGCGATCTCCTGCGGCACCGGCACGGCGTACGGCGCGCTTCGCCGGGTCGGACTCTCGGGCCGCGACACGATCGCGATTTTCGGACAGGGCCCGGTCGGGTTATCAGCCACCCAATTCGCGGTGGCAATGGGCGCGCGGGTGATCGCGGCGGATATCGGTGAGGAGCGTCTCGCGTTGGCACGGCGGTTTGGCGCCGACGTCACGATCAATGCCGCCGGCGGCGACCCGCTCGCGGCCATCAGGGATCTGACGCATGGACGCGGCGCCGACTTGACGCTCGATACTTCCGGCCGGCCCGAGGGGCGGCTGATGGCGGTGAAGGCGGCGCGGGCCTGGGGAACCACCTGCTTCGTCGGCGAAGGCAGCAACGTCACGATTGACGTAAGTCCCGACATGCTGCGCAAACAACTCACGATCGTTGCCTCGTGGACGTTTTCGACGGTCGGCCAGGCGGAATGTGCGCAATTCGTTGCCGATCGGAAGATCGCGGTCGACGATCTGTTCACCGACCGATGGCGGCTGGGGCAGGCGGAACAAGCCTACAAGCTGTTCGATACCCAAACGACCGGCAAGGGCATTTTCGTGATTTAATCCATGCGCTTGATACCCGGCCGCCGGGCAAGGCTGGCCGACATCGAGAGACGATGAAGACTTACGAAATCGCTGTCATCCCGGGTGACGGGATCGGCAAAGAGGTGGTGCCGGAGGGTATCAGGATTCTCTCCGCAGCGGGGGCGAAATTCGGCTTCGGCTTCCGCTGGCGCCATTTCGACTGGAGTTGCGAGACCTACAAGACCACTGGCCGCATGATGCCTGCCGACGGTATCGCGCAGTTGCGTGATCATGACGCGATCTTCCTCGGCGCCGTCGGTTTCCCGGGCGTGCCTGACCACGTTTCGTTGTGGGGACTGCTTATTCCGATTCGGCGCGAATTCGACCAATACGTCAACCTGCGCCCGGTTCGCCTGCTGCCCGGCATAGTTCCGGCGCTGCGCGACCGCAAGCCTGGAGATATCGACTTCTGGATCGTTCGCGAGAATACCGAAGGCGAGTATTCCCAAATCGGCGGCCGGTTGCACGCCAGCACAGCGGACGAAATCGTCGTGCAGGAGGCGATATTCACGCGGCGCGGCACCGACCGTATCATCCGGTACGCCTTCGAACTCGCGCGCCGGCTTGGGCGTGACCACGTGACCTCCGCGACGAAATCCAACGGAATTTTCTACTCGATGCCATTTTGGGACGAGCGCTTCGCGACGATCGCCGCTGACTACCCGGATATCCGCGCCGACCAATACCATATCGATATTCTGGCGGCGCGTTTCGTGATGACGCCCGAACGGTTCAGTGTCGTGGTCGGCAGCAACCTCTTCGGCGATATTCTCTCCGACCTTGGACCGGGCGTTACCGGTACGATCGCCGTGGCGCCCTCGGCCAACATCAATCCCGAACGGCTATTTCCCTCGATGTTCGAGCCTGTGCATGGCTCGGCGCCGGATATCGCCGGCCAACGAATAGCTAATCCGATCGGCCAGATTTGGTCGGCAGCGATGATGCTCGATCATCTGGGCCAAGCCGAAGCTGGAAACGCGGTCTTTCACGCGATCGAGAAGGTGCTGGGCTCGCACGACGCGCCGCTTACCCCCGATCTTGGCGGGAAAGCATCTACGGTAGACCTAGGCGCGGCGATCGAGCGTGCGCTAATCGGCGACCGTGGGTGATCGGACTGCCACTTCGATCTGTACTGAACCGCCAAAACACTGCGCCGTTAAGCGACCCGCACGATGAGCGGCTCCGCTTTGCGGCGCAGTTTGATCGTCAGCAGTTTTCGGCCCTCATCCCACCACCAGCCGGCCTGGACTCGCTCGATTGATTCCGCGTTTGCTGCTCTGTCGACTTCGACGGTGCCGCAACTCACGTCATGCACTGGCGGTTGGCGATGTACATTTATTACCACCGCGCGCCCGCCTTTAGCCGGGGCATAGTCTCCGCGCGCCTCTCCGACGACGCACGTGAGAATTCCTGCGGTTTCCATCACTTCTATCGGGGTCTCGGCCCAGGCCCCGTTCTGATAGGAAAATGTTTCGCCGTCGTCTTCATACAAAATGAACGAGCGATCCGCCCCGCGATAGACTTCGATCGTCAGGGGATCGAGGACGTAATCTGCAGTGGATTGCACCTCCGGTCCACTTGGAATGATTGCGCCCTCGCGGACAAACAACGGCAGGGTGTCCAACGGCGCCGATACGTCCAGCCATTTTGGTCCGCTGTGGGCAGCCTCAGTCCAGAAGTCGACCCATCGACCGGCGGGCAAATATACTTTTCGTTGCGCGGCGCCCTCATCCATCACCGGTGCAACCAGAATTTCCGAGCCAAAAATATACTCGTCGCTGATATTCAAAACCTCCGGGTCCCGAGGGAACTCTACGACCAGCGCGCGCATGAGCGGGATTCCGCTGGCACAAGCCTGATGCAGAGCGGTGTAGGTATAAGGTAGCAGGCGATAGCGCAGGCTCAGGTATTTGCGGCAAATCGCTTCGATTTCGGGCCCGAATTGCCATGGTTCGCGCAACTCGGTCTGGTCCCCATGGGGCCGGCACAATGGGCAAAAGGCGCCGAACTGGTACCACCGGACGTAAAGCTCGGGGCTGCATTTGCCCTCGAAACCAAAGCCTCCGATATCGCTGCCCCACAACGGAAACCCGGCGAGACTCGTGTTGAGCCCAACCGCAACTTGTTTGCGGAGCGCGGCAAAGGTCATGTCGACGTCGCCCGACCAGAGCGAAGCACCATAGCGCTGGGAACCGGCGAACGCCGAGCGGCTCAGGATAAACGTGCGCTGCCGCGGCGTGTATCGCTGCGCCGCCTCGAAAATCGACCGATGCATCTCGAACGCGGCCAGGTTATGCACCATCGGGGCCGAGCCGGCGTGATGCAGCATGTCCTGGTAGTGTTTGGCCGGTTCGTTGAGGTCGCTCCACCATCCTGCGACGCCCATCTCGAGCAGTGGCCGATGCAACGCGGTCCACCATTCGCGCGCGGCAGGATTCGAGAAGTCGACCAGCGCACATTCGCCGGGCCAGAAATCGAAGGTGTAGGGGGAACCGTCGTAGCGCCTTGCCAGATATCCTTTGGACGACGCTTCGTGATAATTGCGGCTGCGCACTGCGACGTAGGGTTCCTCGATCAGCATGATGCGGTAGCCCTGCTGCCTGAGCCGGGCGATCATTTCCGGGGCGTCGGGCCAATCGACTGGATCGAATGCCAGGTCCCCCATGTCGCGAAACCAGTAAACATCGAGGATCAATGCATCGCAGGGCAGCCGCTTTTCGCGAAAGGTTCGCGCGATCAACTCCAGTTCGTTCCGATTGCGATAACCGTAGCGGGATTGCAGCAGTCCGAGGACCCAGCGCGGCGGCATCGGCGGATAGCCGGTTAACTCGAGGTAGGTGCGCAGCAGGCGCGGCAGGTCGGGCCCGTAGAAGACGTAGTATTGCAAACCTCCACCGCCGGACTGGTACGAAAAAGCCGCCGGATCGCCGTGTCCCAAGTCCCAGGTCGCGCGCCGCGGATTGTCGACCAGCAAGCCGTAACCTCGCAAACTGTGGAGAGCAGGCAGGATCGTCGTGGCCGGCGGCGAATGCTGGTTCCAGACCTCCCGGCGATGGCCGCGGTGGTCAAGGTCAACCGGCTCATCCAGTTGATTCACCTGCCCCATGCCGTAGAAGTGGTCCTCGGGCGCCAGCCGGAACCGCAGCGCATAGTCCCAATAGGACCACGACAGTCCACCCTCGATTGCTTCCTCGAGGAAAGTCTCCCCGGCGGTCGTCGAGTAACGCAGATGGAACGGGTCTCGCGTCGCCTCGATCAGCAACTCGCCGCATCTCACCTGTACCGATTGCGAGGTTTCAACGATGGCGGCGCGCTCCGCGGCCGGCCACAAGTACCGCCGCGCCGCATAGGTGCCGTTTACCCGCTCGGTATAGAGCCGCCAATGCTTTGGTACCCAGGTATGGCGGACCAGATTCGGCAACAGCGGCGTCAGCACAAGGTCGGAACTTTCGAAGGAAAAGACAATATCCTTGCCGCGCTGATCGACGGCGCCGAGTCGTCCAAGATTCCCAACGGTTATCGGCATGGCGAAGCCTCTTCCTTGCTTGAGGATCTTTTGCAGGATGACTCCCGCAATTGGCGGGGGTAGGGTACTGCCCACACGGAGGAAGCCCAATCATGGCAGAACCAATCCGGGGGAGATGCGCCTGCGGAGCGATTCAGTTCGAATGCTCGGCCGAGCCGCTAATTGCCTTCAACTGTCACTGCCGCGACTGCCAGAAAGCGACCGGCGGCGCCTTCGTCACCGCTGTCGCAGTGCCGGCGGCGGCTGTCAAAATAACCGGCCAGCCTAAATATTATTCAATGAACGGCGAGAGCGGAAACACGATGAGCCGGGGATTTTGCCCGGAATGCGGCGTGCCGCTGTTTGCCCAGACTTCCGCTCATCGCGAGGCGCTCGGCATCAGTGCTGGTTGCCTGGATGACCCCGGTCGTTATCAGCCGACGGCCGACATATGGACTTCGAGTGCGCAGAAGTGGGACTACATGAACTCGGCCTTGCAGAAATTGCCGAAGGGATTTCCGTCATAACAGGCTGGGTTCTTCAAGCGTCCGAGGTCGAACCTCAATCTGCGGATTGATCGCTAACCGTTAAGCGGGGGAGGGTCTTTCTTAAAGGGCCATCGCGGGCCGCGGTCGAGTCCGGCCTTGGCGATAGATCAATTTTCCTCTTCGCCGAGGGCGCGGAAGCGGCGCGCATACTCCTCGCAATTAGCTATTACCGCCGCCATGTCACGCCGCAAGAACGCGCCGCCAATATCGCGCTCGAACTCGTCCAGCAAAGCCTCGGCTCGGGCCGGCGAGAGCTTGTCCCCCAGCTCGTCGATGCTGGCGAGTGCCGCGCGCAAAAGCTGATTGGCTCGCTCAGCATACCATTTGTCGTTCACCCGAAGACCTCCCGCGCCGGAAGAGTTGTCTACTCCATCATATGCTCGCCGGCCGGCCTTTGCTCAATCTCGAAATCGGGAGAAAATCAACTCGCGGGATAACCTGTCACTTCTGGCCGTGGGCCGCACCGAAATAATCGCCGCCATGCACATGATGGCCGGTGTCGACGCCCCATTGGATGTCGTGATCCATCCGTCTCATCGGCGGAATATGCTTCGAGCACTGCACGTAGGCTTCCTCGACTGAGACCATCACCCATCGTTCGAGATGGCCGCCGTCGCTTTCAATAATGTCTTTCAGCACGGCGTCGCCAAGAACCGCTTGTTCGGCCGGATGATCCTTCAAAAATCCAAGGAACTCGTCGTTCTCGACGATTTGCGCGCCGCCGTTGATATGCAGTCCGATCTGGTCGCCGAAATCGACGAATAGCAGCCCCACGCGAGGATTTTCGGTGATGTTTCCGAGGCTCGCCATTACCCCGTTGCCGCGGTACTCGGGATAGGCGACTGTCCGCTCGTCGAGCACCTTGACGAATCCCGGATGGCCGGCGCGAAAGCTCGAGTCAACCGATCCTTTCGCATCCGAGGTCGCCACGAACATCATTTCCTGGCGGGCGAGAAAGGCCTGCATCGCGGAATTGAGATGGTTGAGTACCTGATGCTTGTAGAATGCGTGCGCGTGGGTCGTCTTGCCATATTTTTCCTGCAGGCGATGCTCGCCATCGGAACCCGGAAGCGCTTCGCCTTCGACGATAACAACTTCCACCCGCTCTTCGACACGAATGATCAGGTTTTCCTCGTTATTGGCCATAGCCCCCTCGCCTGCGGATTCTCGACGTTACGTACGGTTAGCAACGTCGCCGCATGAGTCGTGACGTATTTTAATCGCGCGCTTATTCTATCCGAGATAAGCTGCGCGACAATATCAATTCTTTATTCCGAGCGAAACGAAGAAATTTGGGACTATTCGCAGCGGCCGGACCTACCGTCAGTCGGCCGAAAGCAGAGATGCGGCTCTCAATGTGGATGTGGTTTGTGGATTAGCGTCGTTACATCTGGTGAGACGTAATTCGTCGGCGGAGTGATAATCCCCGCCATGAATTGAGGGTAGCGCCAATCCCAGACCCGCTCCGGATGATGGTTTATGTCGACCTGCTTGTTCCAGGTGCGGGTCTTCCGCGCGATTGCACCCTGGCAATTGATCGCGATCCCGGCCAACGTCAGCGCCGCGCCCACGGCCAGGGTCAGTTTGAAGGAATCGCTATGCCGGGTGCCGGCGCCGGCGCGATCGTGATCGAGAATCGCGCGCAGTCCGAGAATGCCCAGCAGCGCCAGCCACGGCACGATGTCAGTGAGCAGGCGTGGGCCGTAAGCGCCGCCGCCCCACCATACCGGCCAGCACGATACGACCAGGACGTTGGCTGCGATAATCGCAATTGCCAGCAGGGCCAGCCGGCGATACGGCAGTTCCTGCCAATAACGCAGGACCAGGTAGATCACGAACAGGGCGCTCGGGACGAAGACGAACAGGCCGCGCGAGGGCGAAATCAACACTGCGGCCAGCACTGCCGGCAGACTTGCCAGGTCGAGCCGTGAGCCCAGCCGGTAGTAATCCGGCAGCGCGGCACCGAAGGTCATCCAGAAGAACAACAGGAACAGGCCGCCCCAAACCACCCCGGTTACCGCATAGCTGACAAAGCCCGATCGGTAAAACAGCAGCACGAAGACTGTAACCGCAACGATTGCGAGCGCGCCGGTCGGGCGGGTGAAGTACAGCCATGCCGTAAGTGTGGCGAGCAGGATTGGACGCACGGCTTCGCGCCGCTCTTCCGCCCGCAGAAGCTCGAGAATCACCAACGCCGCGAGAAAGATTTCCCAGGTATGCGAATAGAGCGCGCGGCTCGCGCTGCTCCAGAATTGCGTTCCCGTCGCAGCGGCAATCGCGAGCACAAGGGACCATGAAACCGGCAGCAGAATCATCGCAGTCATGAATATGGCCACGACCGTTGCCGCGGTCGCGATCGACGCGATGAGCTTCTGAAGCCTGCGTTCAGCGGAGGGATTGTACTCTCCGTCCTTATCGATGGCGGAGAGGCCGGCGGCGTTGAGGATCGCTACAAAGGGCAGGGAAAGCACGGATCCGCCGGGCGGATAACGATACAACACCCGCCCGTTGATCCGCACGAGCTGGTACGCTGGCCGCACTACCGTCAAATCCGGATGGGCCGGCAGCGAGGCCTGGTCGAGCCCCGGAATCCTTACCCGGTTCAATGCGGGCGTATGGTTCTTCAGGATGCTTTCGCTGGTAAGGATCGCAAATCTCGCGTCGCCCGATACCGAGTTAACACGCGAGACGAAGTAAAGACCGAAGGTCGCCAGAAACAGCAGCAGGCCAATCAGCCAGGGTGGCGCGGTGTCCAGATACGCGAACAGCCCCCCCGGCTTCTCGCGAACGGGTCCGTCGCCGCCGGCCCGGCCCTTCCCAGGTGACTGCGGTGGAATAATTCGACCCTAGAGCAGCGCGCCGCGGAATGGTTCGTCGCGCTGCGGCGGATGCTGCAGCAGGTTGATCGCCCATCGGCGGGCCTGGCGTAGCGCCTCTTCCGCCCGCTTGAAAAGCCGTTCGCGGTACATGGTGCTCCACACGTAGACGTCCACGGAAGGCTCGTCGGCCAGCGTTACGTCGACCATCCAGTCCTCGAGCTGCGGCCCGCAAATCAGCAATCTGAGCAGCCGCCCATGGTCGAGCACGATCGCGCGCGCCTCTCGCGGCAGGCGGAACTCTTCCTTAATGCGCTTGACCAGCCGCGCCGGATACTGCTCCTCCGTCATCGGCACGTATACCCATTCGCCGGGCGGCGGATTCGCGGCGCGCGCGATTCGCAGGTTGTTGTCGGTGAGATCGTCCTTGGCGCGGTCCTGATCGTAGCCCTTGGCGACCGTGTAGAAGCTCATCGCGATCGGCAATTCCGGCAGCTCGGTCTCGGACTTGGCCTGGCGGGGCTTTTTGACGGTGGTCTCGACCCACCATCGATTTTCCACGTTGGGCTTTTGCGCCATCGTTGTCGAGCTTATGTCTAAACGATCGCTGGAAAAAGCCCGCTAGCGTCTGGCACTCCGGTGGACGGCGCGGCGGGCCCGAATGCGGGTTGCTGGGCTGCGCCTTCGCGGTCGAATCCGTGACTGATCCGGACGCGCGCCGCGCTCTCGCTGCGGTCCCCGTCGGGCGCTCCGGCCGTTCGAGGCGGACGCGAGCCGCAAATCCGCGCCTACCCTGCGCAGCGAGCGCTTCAGCCCGCGCACCATTCGCAGGGTGAAGGCTTCGGCTTTACGTTCGGCGTCGGTCCAGAACACGTAATGCGCTAATTCGTGATAGACCGTCTGCACCCACATCCGTTCGCTTTTGTAGACCCGGCAACGCTTCCAATTCTCGGGATGGACCAGATGGATCCGGCCATCCTCGAAGGTCCGGCCCGCGGTGCGGCCTCGGTCGATATACTCGTACCACTCGATCCGCGGGCGCTTAACGCTATAAAAGCGGCAAAAGCCCGAAATCGCTTGCCTGAACGCAGTTATGCGATAATCGCGAAAATAGGCCACGAGGTTGCGATCGATTTCGCGACGCTGAGCGATTGGTGGAACAAGCATTCGCACTGATTTTGATCTCCGGGGAAACCAATCCAAATCATAGGAACTGGTTTCGCGCCTAGTCAAATCGGGCGATGCGGGTGCAGGAATTACAAGGACTTTTCCAGCGTGCGAGGAAGAGGAGGCGCAAAGGCGGCGAAACCCTTGTGCCCTGGTCGAGGGGGAAGACGCTAGCGCGCCCAGTTGCTCAATCGTTGACGGCGGCGCGCCGGCTGCGGCGCCGCACCCGATTTGCCGTCATGTGCTGCGCCCGGCTCGATTCCTTGAGCCGCAGACGTCCCATCGCGGGACCCGCCGAATTTGCCACCCCGAGCGTCAACGTGCCGAGACGCGCGCGCAAGATGTCGGAATCGATCCCCAGCGCATCGCAGATGCTGTCGAACGAAAAAGGGTAACCGGTGCCGCGGGTATTCACCCATTGCGCGGCTTCCGCGAAGGCCCGCCGTTTGCGCGCGTTGCCCAGGCGATGCCATCCCTGCAGCACGTTTATGGCGTCAACCAGGACGGCCAGCATCAGGCGCTGTTCGCTGCACAATCCAGCGCTGCCCAAGGCCCCGAAGTACTGCGATGGCAGGATAATGTCGGTCTGCGAGAGCAGGTCCGTCGACTGCGGAGCGGTTGCTAACTCGTTCATTGCCGTTCCCCCCTCAAATTCAGTCTTATCTGCCGTGATCGAGCCTTCGCCGGGTTAACGTCGGCTTTTAAGCACGCCAGACCGCTGAAGAGAATGATAAAACATCTATAGCAATGTCTAGATTGTCAAACAAGTCTCGTAACATGGAAGATTTTTACCTAGCGGCAATCGGGCATATTTCCGCATTTTTCGAGCGTTTGAGCCACATCCTGAGTCGTTTAACCGATTGTAACCAGAAGGTGGAGGTGGTGCGCTATGGCATTTCGGGAGGTGCCTTATTCGCCATGTCCTAGTCTGCTATATTCGGGACGCAGACCGGTCGGACGCCGGTTGAGCCAAGAATCAGGCGGGCAGTATCAGGGATGGACCAGGCGCGGCGCACTACCCGAAAAATCCGAATTGGCCAGGTCGCGGTCGGTGGAGACGCGCCGATCGTCGTGCAATCGATGTGCGCCACGCGCACTATCGATGTAGACGCGACCGTCGCGCAGACCCATCAATTGGCCCAGGCCGGCGCCGGGGTCGTGCGTATCGCGCTCGACAACGAGAAGGAAGTCGCCGCGCTTAAGGAGATTCGCGCGCAAACTCCGGGGGTTACCCTATCGGTCGACCTGCAGGAGAATTACCGGATTGCGGACAAGGTCGCGCCCCACGTCGACAAGATTCGCTATAACCCCGGCCATCTGCACCATATCGAAAAGGCCAAGACCATCCCGGCCAAGGTCAAATGGCTGGTGGATATCGCCCGCGAGCACGACCTCGCGATCCGCATCGGGGTCAACTGCGGTTCGGTGGCGCCGGCCTTCCTCGAGAAATATCCGGGCGACCAGCTCGCCGCGATCGTCGAGTCAGCGGTCTACCACTGCCAATTGATGGACGAGTTCGGGTTCGATCGCTTCGTGGTCTCGCTCAAGGACTCGGACCCGGCCAAGGTGATGGAAGCCAACGCGCGCTTCGCGGAGCGCCGTCCCGACGTGCCGCTGCATCTGGGGGTTACCGAGGCGGGCCTGCCGCCGGACGGCATCATCAAGACCCGCATCGCCTTCGAAAAGCTGCTGGCGCGGCAGATTGGCGATACCATCCGCGTTTCGCTGACGCTGCCGAACGAACGCAAGCACGAAGAGGTCGTGGTCGGTCATCAGATCGTCGGCGACGTCGCGGCCGGGCGCTTCATCTCGGTGCCGGAGTTCGGCACCGGGCTCAATATCATCTCGTGTCCGTCGTGCTCGCGGGTCGAGAACGAGAAGTTCGTCGTGCTGGCGCAGCAGGTCAAGGAAATAACCACCTACGCGCAGCAGCATCGCATCACGATTGCCGTGATGGGCTGCCGGGTCAACGGCCCGGGCGAGACCGACGACGCCGACCTCGGACTGTGGTGCGGTCCGACCACGGTCAACCTCAAGCGCAAGGACCGCAAGATCGGCAATTTCAAGTACGACGACGTGCTGCCGCGCCTCAAGCGCGAGGTGGACAAGCTCATCGCCGAGCGCGCTGGCGCCAATTGACCGGCGTCGGGCGGCGGCGGTCCGACTCGCCGTTAACAAAATTGTTAGCAACTGAATACAGGGACCGCCGGGCGTTGGGTATCTCATTTTGGGCCTAAAAAACGCGGTTGGCTACGTGCACATGGTTAAGAGCGAACCGGTCAATTCCTTGGGCCAGTTCATTGACCGCGTTAGCCAATTTCGCCTTTCGTGGGGTCTAGCGAAACACAAAGAACTTTGGTTTCGAGGTGAGAGTAAAAGTTACGGCGAGACAATCCTTCGTCC
>DATEGX010000008.1:0-27394 GCA_035279875.1 Binataceae bacterium (SeqCode) | reverse complement strand
GGCACGAGATTGGTGCTGGCGCGCCATATGGCGCTGGCGCTTCCAGCGAAGGTCAGGCGGCTGGCTAATCGGCGCGCCGACGCCGTGATCGCGGTAAGCGAGGCGGCGCGCGCCAGCCTGTTGCGCAAACCCGGTATCGAGCCCGCCCGTCTGCATGTGATTTCGAATCCAGTGCGGTTTCCCATTCGCGCACAGCCGCCGCCTCTGGCTGCGCGAATCGAGTCGAGAAGGTCTCTGAACCTGCCGGCCGAAGGGCGATGGATTGGCTTCTTCGGCGGTGGCGAGCCGCAGAAGGGAATCCGCGACGTTCTGATCGCCGTGCGCCAACTGCAGGATTGTCGTGGCGGATGCCATCTGATGGTTTGCGGCCGTCCCGCGAAGGATTCGCGGCTTCCCAGCGTCGACCAAATGGCGGCTGCGTACGGCCTTGGCGGGGTCGTTCACGACATGGGATCGATCGAGGAGGTCGAAACAGCTATTACGGCGTGCGACGTAATCGCGATCGCCACTCATGCGAGTTTGAGTGAAAGCGCGCCACTGGTGGCGCTCGAGGCGATGGCCTGCGGAACACCTCTCGCGGCCTACGCAGTGGGAGGTATCCCCGAGCTTTTGGGAAGCCCTGAAGAGGGCGGCGTGCTCGTCGCACCCGAAAATCCCGAAGACCTGGCTCGGCAGTTGCGCCGGCTGTTGACCGATACCGATTTGGCGATGCGCGGCGCGATGGCCGCACTCGAACGGGCCCGCGAGCGCTTCGCCCCGGAGCTTGCCGTGGATCGCTACGAGGCGTTGTTCACGCAATTGTGCGGGCTGCCAAACCAAGCCCACCTTGCGGATCGACCCGGAGATTGACTGCCGATTAGTGTCGCTCCGCCTTCAAGATGGCTCATTGGATGTGCCATTTCCGGTCAAGCTCAGACAGCGAGAAGTTGAAAGAAACGAAGCTCTGCTAGGCGTACAGCCAATTAGGGTATTCCTGCCAACCGAAGGGCTTCTTTCGCGCAATCGGTGGCGCGGCATCGCTTTTGCCATTGGAGAACTACGACGCGATCCGCGTGGCGGGAGAAGTTCGTGTAATGACCGAAACTGCCGACTTAACCTCGGGTGCAATCGCTTGTGACACGGTGCCGGCCGTTTCGATGGGCTGGACCACGAGCGCGATGATATCGCTCTCGTGCGCAACCGATACTGAAGACGGGATACGCCAGCTACGAAAGCTGCTGGCGCTGGGCGCCGGGATAATTATCGTCCTGGAAGCATTGTCCTATGTCCGGTTGACCTGGTACGGGACGCCAATACTGCCGGAACCTTCGCTGCTCTGCGCATTTGAGTTGATACTCTCCTTCGTCGCGCTCGCCGCAACGCGTCTAATTCGCCTCGGAAGTTCGTGGCAGTGGTGGGTGATGGGCTTTTGCTTCGTCTTCATCGCCAGCCGCACATATTCGAACGTTGCGTTTCAAGAATGGGACGGTCCGCTGGCGATCTCGCTGCTAGTCGTGATTGTTGTCAGTGCGCTGTTGGTGCCTTGGAGTGGCTGGTGGCAGATTACCCTCGGCCTTTTGAGCATCGCATCCTTTACGGTTGGTTCGTTCATCGGAACGATCGAGCCGCTGAACCTCGACCGTTCAATCATGCTGGTGCTGATCGCAATTTTCGCCGCGAGCTTCGCCGCCCTGAGGGAATCCTACCGCCACCAATCGATGCTGGTTGGGCAGCTGGAGCAGTCCGATGAACGGCTGCGCGAGGAAGTGCTCGAGCATCAGCGCGCCGCGCGGAGCGCGGAAGAGCAGAGAGAGACTCTGCGCAAGGTATTCGAGGCGAGTCCCGACGCGATGGCCGTGCTTGAGGTCGGCGCGACCGGCCAGTTCGTCGATGTCAACGAGGAGTTCCTTAAGGTCCACGGCTACAGCCGCGACGAGGTTATTGGCAAAACGCCCATGGAGCTTAACCTGACGGTGGATCCAACGGTCCTGGTCGATTTTACGCAAAAACTCGAGGCCGAGGGTCAGGCGCGCAATACCGAAGTAGCGTGGCGCCGAAAGAACGGTGAAGTGATCCAGGGACTGCTTTCGGCGGTGTTGGTCAATTTGAATGAAAAGCAATATTCGGTCGGGGTGATGCGCGATATTACGGAGCGCAAGCGCAACGAAACCGAATTGATCCTGGCGCGCGAGGCCGCTGAAACCGCGTCCAAGGCCAAGTCGGAATTCCTCTCGAGCATGTCGCACGAGATCCGCACACCGATGAACGCGGTGCTCGGGATGGCGGAATTACTGGGAGAAACTGAGCTTTCAGAGGATCAGCGGCACTATCTGGAAGTGATGGTCGCCAATGGCAATTCGCTGCTGGACCTGATCAACAGCATCCTCGATTTGGCGCGGATCGAAAGCGGCCGGATGCAGATCGAAACGACCGAGTTTGATTTGGCCGAACTGGTGGACCGGACGATATCGACTTTTGGTGTACGGGCCCACAGCAAAGGGCTCGAGCTGGTGGCGCGCATCGCCCCGGGAGTGCCCGATCGGCTGGTGGGAGATCCGCTGCGCCTGCGCCAGGTGTTGATGAATCTGCTCGGCAACGCGATCAAATTCACCGAACTCGGGGAGGTGGTGCTCGAAGTCGATCGCAATCCTGAATCAAGCGGGGCCGTGGATTTGATATTTTCGGTCGCCGATTCCGGAATCGGGATCGCCCAGGACAAGCTCGACACGATCTTCTCGACTTTCACCCAGGCAGACTCCTCGACCACGCGGAAGTACGGTGGGTCGGGGCTCGGCCTTGCGATTGCGCAGCGGCTGGTCGGGCTGATGCATGGCCGGTTGTCGGTTGAAAGCGAGGTCAACAAAGGCAGCCGCTTCTCCTTCTCGCTGCCGTTGGGCGCAGCCGAGCGGGTGATTAATCCTTCCGCACAGGTGCTGCTGAGTCTCGCCGGATATCGTGTGCTGGTGGTCGACGACAACCACCTCAATCGGCTGATTGCGCTCGAGAATCTGGCGAGTTGCGGCGCGGAAGTCGCCGAAGCCGACAGCGGCGAGAGCGCGTTGCGGGCGCTTCATCAGGCAGCCGAAGATGGCCGGCCCTACCGTATCGTGCTGCTCGACATGCGGATGCCAGGTATGGACGGGCTGGAAGTGGCGCGCCGGATTCGTGACGAGCGGTTGCCGCTCAAGCCATTGGTCCTGATGCTCTCCTCGGACGACATCAAATTGCAGATCGAAAGGCTCAAAGAACTCGGCCTCGACGCCTATCTGATCAAACCGATTACACGCCGGGAGCTGTTCGAGGCGATCCGCCGTGTGCTCCACGACGCGCGCAAAAGCGCTAATGCAGCGGCGGTCGAGACTCTACCCGTGCGCGCGGCGAGCGGCGAAACCGGACTGAATATCCTGACTGCGGAAGATTCACCTGACAATCGGCTGGTGATAGCCGCATATCTGCGGCACCAGTCGCATCATCTCGATTTCGCCGAGAACGGCAGCGAAGCCCTCGACAAATTCACCACGCACCAATACGACCTGGTCCTGATGGATATCCAGATGCCGATGATGGACGGACTGGAGGCGACCCGAAAGATTCGGCAGTGGGAGATGGCGCACAACCGTCCTCCGGTTCCAATTGTCGCGCTCACCGCCTATGCGCTCGAAGATGATGTCAAACGAGCGCTGGCGGCCGGCTGCGATCTGCACCTCAGCAAGCCGATAAAGAAAACCATCCTGCTCGACTGCATTCACAGACTTGGCCGGGCGTCGAAAGACTCGCGGGAAAACGTCGACAGCAAGGTCGAATTCACCGGCGATTACCGCACAATCAACCACATCGATGGTGTAAGATAGATATTTGGAAGATTAGTAGCAAACTTCCGCCGATCGTCTGATGGCTATTGGTGCAAATAGTCACTGCCGCGAAGAATAGGCATTCGCCATCGCGTTCTCCAGTTCATCGTCGTATCCATAGATATCGTTATAGAAGTAAACCTGGCCATCCTGCTTGACTGCGGCTGTCCCGTACAGGATAAGCACCGGAATGGGCCGGTCCAGGTTGACTTGCATCGACACTTCGCTCCCGTTCATCATCGCTGCGATACGATCCTTGTTCCAGCCGGGTTTGTTGGCCAATACCCAGGTCGCGAGAGCCAGGGGATCCTCCACGCGAATACATCCGTGACTGAAATCGCGACGCGATTTGGCGAATAGCGAATGGGCCGGCGTGCCGTGTAGGTATACGCTGTAGCTGTTGGGAAAAATGAACTTGACCGGTCCGAGGGCGTTCTTGTCTCCCGGCTTCTGGCGGACAAAGAGCGCTCCCGCGCTCAGCCGGCTCAAGACATCGCCACTCACTTGGTCGTCGGTTACAACCCCACCACTTCCGGTTACGACCTCGAACTGGT
Source organism: Binataceae bacterium (SeqCode) (assembly GCA_035279875.1). Lineage (GTDB taxonomy): Bacteria > Desulfobacterota > Binatia > Binatales > Binataceae > JAMXLL01. The sequence continues at coordinate 23,010 of DATEGX010000008.1, read as the reverse complement.
TTTTGGCCAGGTAGTCCGGGTCGCGGCGCAGCTTCGGAACCAGCTCCGCCTCCTGGATGTCGATAGGTACCTCCCAATAGGGCCGAAAGATCACATAACGCATCATGGCCGAAAAAACCGGCGTCTTATGATGATAGGCCTTGCCGACCACGACGTTCATTTCCAGCACCTTGCGTTCGCTCTCGTCCCAGGTGCGCAACCTGAACTCCGGTATATTCACAACTACCGGCGGGTGATTGTACTGATGAGGCAGCCAACGCCATCGCTCGAGAGTCAGGCGTAGTTGCTCGACCCGCTCGCTCATCGGCACGTTGAGTGCGCGGATAGTCGCCGGACCGAGAACGCCATCGTCGTCGAGACCGTGGCGGCGTTGGAAATTCGCTACTGCCTCGACCAGCGGATGCTGATAAACCGGCGGTTCGAGACCGACCTGAGCATCGCCCGACAAATCGCCGACCAGCCGTAACCGCGAGGTAAGCTGGGCCAGTGCGGCATACTGGCCACCCGCTTTGACGGACTTGGCCGGCAGCGGCAATGCTGTGCCGTCGTCTTTGCGCGCCAGTGCTTCATAGACAGGAAGCTCGGCTTGAACCCGATAGTAGGCGCCGAACGGTGGCTCGACTTCCTGAAATGCGAGCGGGACATAGCCTGGTGGCGAGTTGATCACCCGCTCGCGCAGGAAGCTGGCTAAATCGTAACTGCGGTTCTCCGCGCTTAATGCGAATTGCAGACTAGCGGGATTCACCTTGCCCTCATGCAGGTCGGAAACCAAACGCATTGCGCAAACGGTCAGCTCGAGATCGAAGCGAACCAGGCTCGCCTCGTCGGGCGGCGTCTGCTGTTGCAATTGGGCAAGCCGCGCGGGCCACCGCGGACCATCGTAATCCTCCGGGAGGAGTCCCTTGAGGTCGGCATTCTCGAGTTGGTAGATGACCCCGGTCGCCTGTGGCGTCGGCCGTCCCTGGAGAGACCAAGCCAGCTCGTATCCGCCCGCTTCATAGAACTGCGCAACATAGGCGCGATCGTCGGCAAAGTTAGGCCAGCGCAACGCGGGGTCGCGTGCCGCTTCGATCGAGGTCTGGAGCAAGCTCCGGCCTTGCGCAGACAAAGGAGTGCCCGGGTTCGCGGCTACCGTCGGCAGCTTGGCGCCCTGCGCAATCGCGTTCGACGCGGTCGTGCAAATGGCGACTAGAACTGTAAAGAAAATTCTGAATACAAGTGAAGATCGATCGAGTGCAAAGCTCACCCAGGCCCCCCTTCAAACCGGTCGCAGATCCCCGGACCAGCCCGGCCTTGTCGCGACGGCGCATGTCGGCAACGAAGCTTTCACAGACTGGAATGGATTTTCAAGCTATCTGCGGATCACAGCCGGTTGAGCACCTGTTCGGCCAAAAGCTCGAGATGCTCCATTTCGTCGAAGACCGGATTCAACAAAAGATGACGTGCGCCTGCCCGCACCAGTTCGCCCAGCCGTTCGAGACATTCGTCGCGGCTGCCCCAGACCGACACGCGCGGAGCCATTTCGGCGTTTTTGTACCGCGCTCCGAACCATTCACGCAGTCGGCCTTCGGCGCGTTCACGATTATTGTCCACCGCGATATACACGCGCTTCGAAACCGCAAACCCGCTCGGGTCACGGCCGGCCTTGTCCAGCGAGCGCCGTAGTATTTCGTATTGCCGAACAAAGTCGCTTGAGGAAGACGAGCCGGCACCCATCCAGCCGTCGCCATGACGCACCGCACGGAGCAGTCCTATCTCGTCGCGCGCGCCGAACCAGAGCGGCGGATATGGCCGCTGTAGCGGCTTGGGTTCCATCGCGACTCCCTCAAATTGCCAGAACTCGCCGCTGAACGCTGCCCGCTGCTCGGTCCAAAGGGCCTTCATTACGCGCAACCCCTCGACGAAGCGCCGCGCGCGCCGTTCGCTCGGAACACCGAAAACCCGCTCTGGCACGTGCGCCCCGCCGATCCCGACGCCTAGCGTCAGCCGTCCACGGCTTAGCTGATCGAGCGACGCCAGGCTTTTCGCGAGCTGGACCGGATTGCGGATGACCGTAAGCAATACCGAACTGCCGAGACGGGGCTTGCTGGTGAGCGCGGCTGCGTACGTCAGCAGGGTCACCGGCTCGAGAATCGCGGTATCGGAAACGATCTGCTCCTGCACCCAAAGGCTTTCGTAACCAAGCATTTCCGCTCGCGGCAGGAATCTTCTAATCAGATCGACGTCGATTGGTGTTGCGGCGAAGCTCTGGGGAATGGCGATGCCACAAGCAATACCTTTAGTCGACACGTTACTGTCCTCCCGCGCCCTCGGGCACGTCCGCGTTACTTCAGAGGCTTGGCGTTCGACGCTGCTGGCGGTTTCATTCGACTATGACGCGCTGCGGCGCAGAGACTCCCTGACACCCTTGACGGCGGCTGCCGCGCCTTCGCGAATCAGCCCGGTATCGGCGCAGACCGTCACGAAGCCGAAACCCATCGCGATCGCCCGCGACGCGTATTTGCTGGAATTGGTATGAAGACCCGGGATCCTGCCGTGCTTGTTGGTCCGTCTGGCGATATCCTCGAGCAGGCGGAGAAATTCCGGCTCTTCGCGATCGGTTCCGGCGGCCATTCCGAGCACCACGCCGAGATCGTTCGGCCCGACGTAAATTCCGTCCATGGTTTCGATTTCGAGAATTTGGTCGAGGTTCGCGATCGCGCCGGGCGTTTCGACCATTCCCAAGACCAACACCGCATCGTTGACCTGCTTGAAATAGTCCGGCCCATAAATCATCGCAGCGCGCAGCGGACCCGAGCTGCGATTTCCCACCGGATGATAGCGGGCCCCGGCGCCGAAGGTTCGCGCCTCCTCGGCGCTGCTAATCATCGGGCAAATCACGCCGAGCGCGCCGATATCCAATACTCGGGTGATAAAGGTCGGATCGGAATTGGGCACCCTGACCAGCGGCGTTACCTCGGTCGCGGCGAGCGCGGTCAGAATGCCGAGGGCGCCCGAATAGTCGATTGCGCCGTGCTGCATATCAATCGTGAGGCTGTCGAAACCGGCCCGGGCCATGATTTCCGCCGGTAGCGATGCAGGCAGCGTGAGCCATCCATTGATGGTCGGGACACCCTTGTGCCAACGCTCGCGCACTAGATTTTTCAATGGAGCAGCCATTTCCAATTTCCCTCCCGCCTGACGAACCGATTACCGATTGAGCCGGTATTGTCGAACTCAACGGTGGGTCCCGGCGACCCTACGATAACCTAGCAAATGTTTCGACGGTTCGAGATCTGAGGGCTTATCTCGTCGAGCGAGCGGCTAAGCTGCGAGGCTCCGCTCCATGATCGCAAAGGCCTCGGCGAGTTCCGCTTCGGTCAAGACGGCAGCCGGCAGAAACAGCCAGATACAGGCCGGTCGATGGCCGCCGTAATAAAGCACGAGGCCCGCGTCGAAGCATCGGCGGATAAATTCGCGAGTGCGATCGAGGGATCCGTCGCCGAGCCGGAACGCGACCATCGCGCCAACTCCGTCGACTTCTGAAATCGAACCCGGATGTCGTCGCGACAGCTTTTCGAGATGCTCGCGAGTGAGTAGCTCGAGTTGTTTCTCGCGTCCCTCCGGACCGAACATGCCCTCGCTCACGAGCTTTTCGATTATCCGCCGCCCAACCGCCATCGCCACCGTCGCACCCGAGTAGGTCCCGGAAATCAGGGATGGATCCGGAGTGAACTGCTCGCGGAACATCAGCGCGCTGCCCTGAAAAACCTTCCCGATCGTGATCACGTCGGCATAGTCGGCCAGGTTCAGCAGATTTGTTGCAAACAGTTCCGTGACACGCGCGAAGGTTTGCACCTCGTCGACCCAGATCGCGATACCGGTGCGCCGGCATTCGTCGAACAACGGCACGAAGAATTCCCGCGGCGCGGTCACGAACCCGCTCTCGCCCTGCACGAGTTCGACGATCATGGCCGCGATGCGATCGCCACTGCGCGCGATGATGCCGCGCAGCGCCGCGAGCGTGTCCGCAGCGGAACGGGGATTATGCCGATCGTAGAAGGGCAGATAGTCGACTGGAAAAGTGTTGGGTTGCCCAACCCGGTAATCCGGCCGGTCGGTAATTTCGGCCATCGCGCTGGTGCGACCGTGAAAGCATCCGCGAAACGCGATTATGCCGGGACGCCCGTCGCGCTTCTGGCGAACCAGCTTGAGCGCGTTTTCGTTGGCGTCGGCACCGGAGAGCGATAGCCAGCAATGCGCCATTCCGTTGGGCGCGTTCGCCAGCAGGGTCCTCATGAGCAGGTTGTATTCGCGATTGAAAACCAGGTTGCCTTGCATCACCAGGTCGGAAGCCGCTGCGCGCAACGCCGTTTCGATCAGGTCGCGATTGCCGTGGCCGAACAGATGAACCCCGATGCCGAGTGCGAAATCGAGAACCCAGCGGCCGTCGGCGAGCATCGCGCGCGCGCCGTCGCCGAGTCCCGAGCCGAGATAAGGATAGAACGCGGGACGCCCGCGCAGGCGCGCGAGTTCCGCCAATTCTTCGCGCATTGCGGCGGACGTAAGTGGAGGATTTGCCGAAAGCCGGGCCTCGCCGATCGCATCGAGTATCAGGCGCAACCCCTGCTCGAACTTCGCGCCATAGTCCATCGCGATCTCCGCGTGTGGCGCCGTTGGTCTATTTTAGAGCGCGCATCGAAAAGCCGCGTTCGTTGAAGCATAGCAACGAGCGCTTGCCTTGCAGCGTGGTCTCCAGCACGCATTCGCGGCCCCACAAGCGATGCACGAATGCGAGGGTTTTTTCGGCGTACTCCAATTGCAGGTCGCGGCCGTCGTGGTAATGCTTCAGGTAGAGCGTGCGATTGTGGCCGAAGTCCGAGTCCTCGACCTTGATCACCGGAATCGAGCCAGTGCCGACGTTCTTGATCAGGGTTTCCTTGACATTCTTCCAGCCCTCTTCATCGGAAACCTTGTTGATCACGAGTTCGTCGCCGCGCGGCTCGTATTCGAACATATCCATCTCGCGCATCAATTCCTCGGTCAGGTAACGCCGCAGGAACGAGGTATCGCGCTCGACCTCGCGCGCTTCGAACAGCTTGTCGTTGCCGTTCTTGGTCGGAGCTCCGTATTTCTTGATTTCGTCGCCGGTCGGCTCGGTATGACGCCGGTAGAGATCTTCCCAGATTTTGAATCCCAGGTGATACGGGTTGATCTGCCCCGGCATCGGACGCAGCACCTGATTATGCCGCACGATGAACTCGATTCGCAGTCCCTGCTCGAGGTCGAGCGATTCGACGATCTTCTTGTGCCAGTAGCTCGCCCAGCCCTCGTTCATGATCTTGGTTTCCATCATGGGCAGGAAGAACTTGGCTTCTTCGTCCACGATCGTCAGCAGGTCCTTCTCCCATTCGGTCAGAAAGGGATTGTGATCGCGGATGAACAGCAGCAGATCTTCGTCCGGCTCGAGCGGAATCCGTCGGGTCTCAGGTTGTCTGAACTCGGGGCGGGAGTGCACGCGTTGAAACGGGTCAGAGCGGGGCTGGGCCCCCTCTATCGCGCGCTCGACCTGCTCTTCAGGGCTGAGCTTCTTGATTGCCAGATTCCGCCGGCATTGCCACGACAGCGCGTGCGCGGCATCGAGGATGCGCTCGATCTTCTCAACCCCGATCGAGGGATCCTCCATGTAGCGCCGGACCCGCAGCGCATGCGCCTTGAAGGTCTCGATCGTCAGGTCGGCGCGAGTCGACTTGAAAGTAAAATTGTTCTTGCAGAAATCGTTATGCCCGTAAACGTGGGCGATCGTGAGGATTTGCAGGAGCAGCGTATTGTCGCGCATCAGGTAGGCGAGCGCCGGGTTCGAATTGATCACCATTTCGTACGGCAGCCCGCTGACCCCGTAATCGTAAAGGGTCTTGAGCTTTTCGTACGACTTACCGTACGACCAATGCGGATAATGCGACGGCATCCCGGAATACGCCATGTAACCGAGCATGCCGTTATGGTCGCAAATCTCGAACTCCTGCGGGTACCAGGTCAGGCCAAATTCCGCGGCCTTCTCGCGCACCCGTTTGTCCCATTCGATCAATTCGCTGACTTCGTAATTTGCCATCGCTGAACCCTACAGCCAGCCTTGCGCCGGCATGCGGAAGCTGCCGCCGAAGCGCGTCATTCCTTGACGCGGTCTTTTGACAGGAACGCCTTAAACGACGGCCAGATATCTTCCTTGCGCTCGATCAGCACAGCCTGGAAATTGGGCGCGTCGAGCCGCCGGAAAACGTTGAGCATCGAAGACTCATAGTAGCGCGAGCCCAGCGGCTTGATCTCTCCGTAACCAAACAGGTTGCAGATCTCGGCCAGTTCCTTGGCCGTGCGTAACGCCGCCGGATTGTCCGAGTCGAAGTTGTCGCCGTCCGAACAGTGAAACGCGTACACGTTCCAGAGTGACGGATGGTAGCGCTCGGCGATGATGTCAAGCGCCTTCTGGTAGCCGGAAGAAATGAAGGTGCCGCCCGATTCGCCCTTATGAAAAAATTCGTCCTCGGTCACCTCGCTCGCTTCCGTATGATGCCCGATGAAGACAATCTCGACGTTGCGGTAGCGGGTCGCGATGAATTGATAGAGCAGGAAGAAGAAGCTCCTCGCCAGGTACTTCTTCATCGTGTCCATCGAGCCCGAAGTATCCATCACGCAGACCACCACCGCGTTCGAATCTTCGCGCGTGTCGGTCTCGAGATGCTTGTAGCGCAAGTCGTCCTGATGAAACGGGAAGCGCTTGCGCTTCAGGCTGGTTTGCAGCGCGGCGCGCGCACCGCCGACTGAGGTGTGGTTTTCGGTCGCCGGCTCCAGGTCCGCCGCCGGCGCGGCCGTTTCGATGCCCTCGAGACCGACCTGCGCGAGGTCCTCTTTACGCCCGGTCGCGAGCGCACGAATCACGCGTTGGCGGGCACTGCGCCGCTTGTCGAGCCGGACGCGGATCCCGACATGGCGGTAACCCTTGCGCTTGTTTGAACGATCGGAGGGGATTTCGCGCAGCGCGCGCCGCTCGAGGTTCGGAAGCTCGAGGTCCTCGAACATGATATCGATCAATTCTTCGAGCGAGACGTCGGTCTCGTAATAGTCGACGCCCGGGCGATCCCCCGCCTGCCCGTCGCCTTTGCCTTGCCCATCCTTGCCGGTCTTGCCCACGACCTGGCCGGGCTGCGCGTTGCCATCGCCCTCTCCGACGCCAGGAGCGTTCTCACCGTAAACGAAGCGATATTCCTTGATTCCGCGCAGCGGAACCTTGATTACCTTGTCCTTGTTCTTTCCGATAATCGATTCTTCGGCAATGATGTCGGCGATATTCTCGCGAATCGATTCGCGGACCTTCTCGCGATGACGTAGACGGTCGCCGGCGGAACGGTCGGAGCGCTCGGCGTCGGATGGACGGTATTCGCGGAAAATGGTGTCACTGCTCATAGTCCGTACCCCATCTCCTCAGCCTCAATCATACGCTCTCGCGAGCGCAGCCGCACTATTTGCTCGCGAGCCACCGCCCACTATTCGAACGATGGTGCGGGCTGCCTTGTGTAAGGGAGACGTCTGCTCGGCCATAGGCGATTGGCCTCAGCAGGCCACTCGATTGCAGGCGCGATTCGCGTCAGCCAGGAACCCCGATGAAGCCGTCCAGTCTCGTCAGTCCAGCGAGTACCGGCGAGGCTTCATCGAGCGCCACCTCAGTCCTTCCAGAGATTGTTGGCTGCGTATTTCAGCACAACATCGACGCAGGACTCGCAGTAGCCGTGCTCCAGCAGATTCTTGACCATCGCATTGTACTTGTCGCCCTGCTCTTCATCGCGGGTGCGCGCCTTGGTGATGATCCGCGAGATGTCGCGCACCGAAGTCATCAGCTTCTTCTCGATGGCTTCCTTGAGCGGTTCGTAACTGCGATAGCTGACCCTTTCGCCGCGCCGGGACGAGGCCCACAGGTAGGCGATCACTTCCTGGCGGAAACCGTCGGCCGCCGAGCCGATAATCGCGATCTGCTCTTCGATCGACTTGAGGAAACCCTCGTCGGGCGGCAGTTCCTCCTTGGTATTGCGGTCGCGCACCCTGGTCTTGTTGACGTAGGCTTCGGCGTGATCGAGATAGTTCTGGAAAAGCGATTCCGCCTGCTCCTGGTAGGAGTAAACGAACGCCTGCGTGATCTCCTTCTCGAGCAGATCAAGATATTCCTTGTGCAAAGTGTCCTGCAGGAACTCGAGATACTGTTTGCGCGTGTCGTCGGCCAGGTCGGCTTCCTTGGTCATCGCGATCAGCGCTTCGCGGACATTGATCGGGTTGATGCAATTGCCGGAGACGTTATCCGACAGCGCATTGTCGAGCCCCTTCATGATAAAGCGGGTCGAAATGCCGTTCATGCCCTCGCGCTTGGCGTCTTCCTTGAGCTCCTGCACGTCGATTTTCTTGGTGCGGCCCTTTTCGACCACTTCCTCGCCGTTGTAAAGCCGCAGCTTGGTCATCAGGTCGCACTTCGAAGTCGGCTCGAGCCGCGACAGAATCGCGAACATCGAGGCCAGCTCGAGCGTATGCGGCGCGACATGGGCGCGGAAATCGGAGTTGCGGATGATCTTTTGGTAGATCTTCACCTCCTCCGAGAGCCGCAGGTTATACGGCACCTTGACCACCACGATACGGTCGAGGATGGCTTCGTTGGTATGGTCCGCCTTGAATTTCTGCCATTCGGCTTCATTCGAATGGGCGATGATGCAAGTGTCGACGTAGACCATCCCGTGACGGCCGGGCGCGGGAATCACCTTCTCCTGGGTCGCGGTGATCATCGCGTGCAGATACTCGGTCTCGTTCTTGAAGACCTCGATGAACTCGACCAGGCCGCGATTACCGACGTTGAGCGCGCCGTTGAGCTCGAGCACGCGGGGGTCGCCCTCCGAATATTGGTCGAGCTTGGAAATATCCTCCGAGCCGATCAGCACCGAGGTGTCCTGGTTATTCGGATCGACCGGCGGCACCACCCCAAGACCGGTACGATTGCGCTTCGAGAAATTCCGGGTCTCGACCGGGAATTCCTCGTAACGCAAGCCGTAATCCTCCTTCAGGCGGTAGCGGCAAACCGGGCACAGGTCGCCCTCGATATGCACGCCGAGCATCTTTTCGAATTCACGCCGCAGATGTCGCGGGATTAGATGCAGCGGCTCCTCGTGCATCGGGCAGCCTTCAATTGAGTAGACGGGATCGGCCTGCTCCAGACCGCGCTGAACGCGCTCGACCAGCGAGCTCTTGCCCGAACCCACCGGGCCCATCAGGTAGAGCACCTGCCGGCTCTCCTCACCCTTGAGTGAAGCCGAATGGAAGTAGCGCACGATGTGGGCGATTGTGCGTTCGATGCCGAAAAATTCATCAGCAAAGAAGTTGTAGACCTTGATCGGCTCGTCTTTATAGAGCCGCTTGGTTCGCTGATCGTCGGTGTCGTTGATGCTCTGCAGCCCGACATTGATCATCATGTCGTAGATGCGGGCGTGCGACATCTTGGTGATCGTGGGGTCGCCTTTTACCAATTCGAGGTAATCGAGCAGCGTGCCGCGCCATTGTTTGGCTTCGCGGGCGGCGCGGTCGCGCTTGATTACCTGCTCAAACGAATTAAGTTCGGCCATCTGCCAACTCCTTGGTTAGACCAGCCTTTTCACTTTCACAGGTGAAATGTGGGGACAGTAATCAGGATGGGTGGACGTGCTATTATGCAAGCGCATCCTGCCCGTCAGTATAACGGGCGGTGAGTGCTTGACGCAATACAACTTATTTCGGACCATTCGACCGTTCATCATATGGTAAGTTAGCGCATGCCTAGCCTACAATATAGACGCTAATTCTCAGCCTTCGATTGACGACGAGGCATTCATGGCCCAGCGGGGCCTTCCGCTACCGGCAGCGACTCCACTATCGCCAGTCTTCCACTGTCATTCACGATTCGTGCCGCATACATCGCCTCGTCGTGAGCAAACGATATCCACCATCGATTTGCCACTGCCTGGGCGAGGAAATCGGCCTTCTGTTTCATGGTCTCCATGGCATCGAGGTCGTAGGCCTGATTCCACGGACCCCGCATATGCGAGCGGGTCGGCACGATATCAGCCAAATGGACGAAACCCTCGTCCATGGAACGCACTAACGCAGCCTGATGGTCATGCGTATGACCGCCCGTGACGACCGCCGTCACACCCGGCAACAACTCGAAATTGCCCCTGACAGCCTCGAGATTAGCCATCACCGGTTCGAGGCATTGGTGGGCATGGCGGTAGGCGGCGTGCAACCGCTCGTTGGTCGAATGGCGGGCGGTTTCGATCTCGCCACCCTGTAAAAATAGGCGTGCGCGCGGAAAAGCCGCCTCAAACACACCCGAGGGCCGCCGCCGGATTATCCCGCCACAATGGTCGAAATGGAGATGCGACAGCAGGACGTGGGTAATGTCACCCGGCTCCATTCCGAGCAGCTTGAGGCCATCGATCAGCCAGCCATCCTGATGGTCGAAAATCTGCCGTTCGACGTGAGTCAGGCGATTGCCAATCCCGGTGTCGACCAGGACCGCATCATGCCCCTTCATGATAAGAGGGCAGGTCAAGTTAAGCCTGATGCGGTTATGTTCATCCGCTGGATGCTCTCGTTGCCACAATTCGCGCGGAACCACGCCAAACATGCATCCACCATCGTTGCGCCAGATCCCATCACTTAGAAACGCAATGGTGAACTCGCCTATCTTGATTTTCTTCGGCTGCTCCATTGAATCGAAATCTCACGTTCCCGAGAGCCATAGTCCAAGCGCCAAGGCTAAGGTTCCCATCGCTACGATCAGCCCATATAATGCCGTCAATTTCGGAATATTGGCGGGATTTTCAGTCTTTTTAACGCTGTTTGCCTCGCGCCTTCGGGTTAGTTGCGCAGTCACTCGCCATGCGCCCGCCAGGGCCAAAGCCATCACAATAAAGAGCCCGATTTTCGCCGTCAGAATCCCGACGAACTCTGTGGGCAGCCGGTAGCCGTGGGACTGCGCCGCAAAAGTCAGGTTGCCAATTCCGGTAAGCGGGATTGCTATCGCGAGGACGATGCAGAGTCGATTGATCCTGGGCGCCGCCCGCAGCGCCAACGCTCGCGATTCGCCCGGCTCCCCGCCGAGCGCGGCAGCGGCGATTACGAAGCTCGCGCAGGCTCCGACCCAGGCAACGCCGCAGAGTACGTGTACCCATAGAATCACTGCCCTCAGCACCATCAAATGCGCAAACCTGCCTATTGAGACTAGCGCGACCGCTACGGTTTAACAGCGCCTAACTGCGTAATCCCCGCGACTCTGGCGCTCGAAGCGGATTTCCACTAACAGGGTCGCTAATACCCCGGCGGAGGCAATCGATGCTCGACGCATGGCTTGAAGCATGGCAATTGCGCGAACTGGTGCTGAAGAATAAGGTTCGCCCGCGCGAGGCGGCGGAGTTCTTCCTTGGCCGAATCGAGCGCCTCAATCCGCGATTCGGTGCTTTCATGACGGTCACTGCCGAGCGGGCGTTCGAAGACGCAGCCCGGCTCGAGCGTGTCGCACCGGCCGAACGCGCCACGATGCCGCTCTATGGCGTGCCCTTCTCGCTCAAGGACCTGACCTGGACCAAGGGCATTCGCACCACCCTCGGCTCAAAGAACTTCGAGAACTTCGTGCCTGCGGTCGACCAGGAATATGCCGCGCGAATCATGAGAGCCGGTGGCATCCTGCTGGGCAAAACCACAACTCCCGAGTTTGGCGGCAAGCCGACCACCGATGGCGGACTCTGCCCGACTGCATGCAATCCATGGCAGCCGGCTCATACTGCGGGCGGTTCCAGCGGCGGGGCGGCGGCTGCGGTCGCGGCTGGAATGAACCCTATTGCCGAAGGCAGCGACGGCGGGGGCTCGATTCGCATCCCGGCATCATGCTGCGGCATCGTCGGCATCAAACCCTCGCGCGGCCGGGTCACGTTTGCGCCGGTGATGGGCGAAGCCTGGGCCGGCTTTGCCACCAACGGTCCACTCGCCCATTCGGTGCGCGACGCGGCTTTGCTGCTTGACGTGATGTCTGGGCCGCACGACGGGGATCCGTACTGGGCGCCGGCGCCTCGATGCAGCTTCGTTGACGCGGCGACGAAACTCAGGCCTGGGAAGCTCCGCCTCGCGATGATCGCTGAAACTTCGCTTGCGAGGGTCGAGCCTGAGACGCTGGCCGCATTCGAGTCGGCATGCGGCACGCTCCGCAAGATGGGTCATTCCATCGAGCCGCTCAAGCTCGACCCGGCGGACTTGCTCAAGCCGATAGCGCAGAAACTGATTTGTGCTGGCGTCGGCTCGATTCCGCTGAAGGACCCTGACGCGGTTGATCCGGCCGTGCGCGTGCTGTGGGAAACGGGGCGCCGGACGTCAGCGGCCGATTACATTGCGACGGTCAGCAGGATGCACAACATCGCGCGCGAAATCGTTCAGCATTTGACGCCTTACGATGGACTGCTGACGCCTACCTTGCCGCGCCCGGCGGTAAAGCACGGCGAACTGTATCCCTCGCCTGACCAAGCGCTTGAGGCGACGTTTAGCTGGGTCGCCTATACGTTCCCGTTCAATTCGACCGGGCAGCCGGCTATTTCCTTGCCCAACGGCTTCACGTCCACGGGATTGCCGATCGGATTGCAAATCGTCGGGCGGCCGGCCGACGAGGTCGGACTAATCGCACTCGCCGCCGCCTTCGAGGAGGCACGCCCCTGGCGCGACAAACATCCGCCAGTAGATTGAGGATGTGAATGATCTGTGTCTAAGGACGCGTTTTATATCGTCGGCCGCCGCGACTTGTGCAGGGGGTGGCTAATCTTCCGGAAAATGATGAGGCCGCAGTCGAAGACCATGTAGACGCCTAGGCTGTTTCGGTCTCGCCTGGCTTCGCGCCGCCCTCGTGCTCGATATCGCTCTGCCCGCCAACGGCATTGTGCTCGGACGTGCTGCCGAAGCGTGCCTTGGTCGAGGGACCTGCTCCCGGCCCCGGGACCATCGCGACATCGGAAGCCCGCAGCCGCCGGCCCTGATGGTCGGTGACACAAATATCGGCGATATCCTCGCCCGAATGGCGGTCCACCACGCGCACCGGCGGACCGCCGGGGCAGGCGGCGTAGCGATCACCCCACTGCATCAGCGCCATCAGCACGGGGAAAAACGCCCGCCCCTTTTCGGTCAGGCGGTACTCGAGCCGGCGCCCGCCGCCCGCCGCGGTGCTGCGTTCGAGGATTCCGCGGGTGACCAACTTCTTGAGGCGCGCCGACAGGATGTTGCGCGCGATACCCAAATTGCGCTGGAAGTCGCGGAAGCGGCGGGTACCGAGGAACGCCTCGCGCAGGATGAGCATGGTCCACCACTCACCGACCAACTCCAGCGCCCGCGCGATCGAACAATTCATCCGCGCGAAGGTCTTGCGCTTCATACTCGCAGCCTACGGTAATCGGGTTGCATAACGCAACTGAGAAATCCGCGGCTGGACGTGGCTTGCGTCGTCCGCCGGGCTTCGCTACAACGGTTTCATTATGAAACTCTCAGACCGATGACGGCCTGAGCAGCCGGAGGTCCATCAATGCCCGACTACACGGCCATCCTCTACGACGTGCGCGACGCCGTCGCGACGGTAACCCTGAACCGGCCCGACGCGGCCAATTCGGCCAACGAGACACTCGCCACCGAGCTGCTCGACGCGATTATCCGCGCGGAAGAAAATTCCGCCGTGCGCGCCCTGGTGCTGACCGCCAGCGGCCGCTTCTTCTGCGCCGGCGCCGACCTCAGGAGCTTTTACTCGCAGCCGGGTGCGCTCAAAACCCGGGTGTCGTTCCTTCACGTCGCGATCTCGCGCATCGTGCGCGCGCCGTTTCCAGTGATCGGCGCGATTAACGGCACCGCCGCGGGCGGTGGAATGGGGCTGGCCTGCGCCTGCGACCTGCTAATCGCGGCGGAGTCGGCGAAATTCATCATGGCCTACACCCGCCGCGGGCTTTCGCCCGATGGCACGACCACCTACTTTTTGCCGCGTCGGATCGGTATCGGCCGGGCGCTCGAGCTTGCCTACCTGAATCGCACGTTGAGCGCGCGCGAGGCATTGGAATGGGGCCTCGTCAACCGCGTCGCCAGCGATGCCGAGTTGCAGACCGAGGCGCATAAGCTCGCCGCTGAGCTGGCGCAAGGGGCAACGCGCGCTTATGCGGCGGCCAAACGCCTGATGCATGAGGGGTTTGTCAACACGCTCGAGAGCCAGATTGAAAACGAGCTTCGCAGTATCTACGAGATGGCCTCCACCGAAGACACCAAGGAAGCGATACGCGCCTTTAACGAGAAGCGCACGCCGGTCTTCAAGGGACGGTAGCCGCTTTTTTTCGACAGGCACTGATTGCGCAACGTCTCACTCAAGGAGTCGACAAATGGCTCAAGCTGAAGAGAAGAAAATCGCCGTGGTTGTGGGGGTTGGTCCCGGCACCGGAGCCGCCCTGGCGCGCCGCTTCGCCGCCGCGTATCGGGTCGCGATGCTCGCGCGCAACGCCGATTACCTGGGGCAAATCGGCGACGAGATTCGCGCCGCAGGCGGCGAAGCGCTCGCAGTGCCGGCCAATGCTGCCGACACCGCCTCGATCGAAGCCGCCTTCGCCACGATCCGCGAGCGGCTGGGCCCGCCTGCCGTGCTGCTTTACAACGCCGCGATGCGACCGTTCGGCCGGCTGATGGAAACCAAGCCCAGCACTTTCGAGAATACCTGGAGGGTAAACGCCTTCGGCGCATTCCTCTGCGCGCAGCAAGTGGTGCCGGATATGCTGGCGGCGCGACGCGGCGCGATCATTTTCACTGGCGCGACCGCCGGTACCAAACCGTTTCCGACCTCGGCCGCCTTCGGGCCGGCCAAATTCGCTTTGCGCGGCCTCGCCCAGGTGATGGCGCGCGACCTCGGCCCGCAGGGCATTCATGTCGCCTACGTCAATATCGACGGCGGCATCGACATGCCGTTCATCCGCAAGCTCAGGCCCAATGCCAAGGAAGAGGACCTGCTCAAGCCGTCGGCGATCGCCGAAACTTACTGGCAGTTAGCGCATCAGGATTCGAGCGCGTGGACCCATGAGCTGGATCTGCGGCCGTTCAAGGAAAGCTTCTGAAGGCTGCGCACCGCAATTCAATATCAGCCGGCAGTTTGCGCTCCGACTCAGCGAAAATATTGCTGAGAAGAATTCCACCGAAAAGGCCGCGAAAAGGTGACCTGCCCGGGCCCGAGCTATAGACATTGACTCCGCGCTGGCGATTATGTTGCAGAAAAAGCTCGGCGGCTGGGAGAAGAATCGCGATGCCGACGGATGAAGTAGAAGTTCTGCTGATCGCACAAGTAGCTGACTCAACAGTGACGCGGATTGCGGCAATAAGCCCGCGTGTCCGCGTGGTCGACGCGCGCGGATGGTTCGACGTCGAAATAGGCGAGACCTGGCCAGCGTGGACGGTGCAGCGCTACTTGGCTCAGCGGGAGATTCCAGTGAGCTCGCGGCAAGAGCGCGACCGGCTGCTGGGCAGCGCCGAGGTCGTGCTCGCGGGCTGGCCGCCCCTGCTTGATATGCGAGCGCGCGCTCCGCGCCTGCGATGGTTTCATCAACTACCGGCCGGGGCCAGCAATCTATTCAACGCTGATCTGTGGGGCAGTGACGTAATCGTCACGACCTCGCGTGGCTACGGTAATACGCGCGCGATGGCCGAGTACGTCCTGGCTTGCTTCTACAATTTCGCCCGTGGACTCCATTGTGCGTACAGCGATCAGCGGCATCATCACTTTGACCATCGCAGTTATCGTCCGATTGCACTTGACGGCAAGACGGTGTGCGTAGTCGGCGCCGGGGGTATTGGCAAAGAGGTGGGCCGGCTCTGCGCAAGCGTCGGGATGCGAGTGCTGGGCACCCGGCGCAGAGCAATTGCGGGTGAGACACCGCCGCCTGGCTTTGCCCGCCTGGAAAGCCCCGACCGGCTCCATGCGCTGCTGGCCGAAAGCGATTGCGTAGCGGTGTGTTGCCAATGGACGCCTGAGACGACGAACCTAATCGGACGCGAGGCCTTCGCCGCGATGAAACCTGGAGCCATCCTGGTCAACGTCGCGCGCGGAGAAATTATCGATGAAGACGCACTGGCCGTGGCGCTGAATGAGGGCAAACTGCGCGGTGTGGCACTGGACGTCTACGTCGGGGAGTTCGAGCGAGCGCCGGACCGGCGGCTGTGGGACGACGAACGCGTTCTCATCACGCCGCATGTCTCGGGCGCCAACGACGTTGGCCAGCATCGTGGAGTCGATCTATTTTGCGACAATTTGCATGCATATCTGGAGGGGATGCCTTTGACCAATGTGATTGATTGGTCGGCCGGCTACTAACGGCTCTCGCCGAGCGGTTCACTATTAACGTCGAGCGAGGGGGCAAATTCGGCGGCGTTCTCATGAATTCGAATATCGACGATACGCCTAGGCTAGACGTGATTGCGCAGCATCAGTTCACGCGGATGCGGATCGAGGTAGATCTGCTGCTTGAGATAAGCGATGTCGAAGCGGCGCGCGTAATGACGCAACAAGGTGATCGGTACCACCAGCGGAATCAATCCACGGCGGTAGTCGTCGATAAGCTCGGCCAATTCGCGGCGGCTGTCGCCGTCGAGAAGCTTGCGGAAGTAGCCGGCGATATGCTGGAGCACGTTGGTATTGCGCGCCGCGGTAGCCGGTTTGCAAAGCGCGTTCATGAAACCAGCCGCGTAGTTCGCGCGCAGCACTGGCCGTTGGACGGCGGCCATGCCCGCCACTATCTGGCCGAGCGCTCGGTATGAGGCCGGGGCGTGAGCCAGCAGCATCAGTTTGTGGGCCGAATGAAATTTGACCAGGCCACCGCGGGTCCATCGCGAGGCGAAGAAATCCTGCAGCCGCCGGTATGCGAAAATCCGCTCGACGAAATTCTCGCGGATAACGGCGTCATTAAGACGTCCCTCCTCTTCGACCGGAAGATACGGCCAGCGGCGTATCAGCGCTTCAGCGAATAAGCCGCGGCCGTCGCGCGACGGAACCCCGCCGTCGCCATAGACGCGAACTCGCAGCATTCCGCAGCTCGGCGAATCCTTTTTCAAAATGTAGCCGCTGAGTTCTTCGCCGGCGAGTCCATCGACGCGCCGAGCGGCATAGGAGAGCATCGCCTCGGTGTGGTCGACGCCGCTGCGGTTGGCGATCATCCGGATCTCGCTGCTGCGCCGTTCGAGCCGCAGAGTTTCACGTGGAACGCCCAGGCCGAGTTCGACTTCCGGGCATACGGGGACGAACTCGACGAAACGGCTCAAGATTTCCGTCAGAAACCCGTCGCGTTTGTGACCGCCGTCGAACCGCACCTCGTGGCCGAGCAAACAGGCCGAAACCCCGACGCGAATCGGCTGGGCGTTGAGGTTGAGGCTCAACTCTTCACCCCGCGAGCGGCCCGAGTTTGCAGCGCACTTGCGAGACTACTTCCATAGTCGGTGGGCCACTTGCGCAACCAGCCTGAGCTTGGCTTCCTGGGTTGCCAACTGGATGGGATTGCCGGCCGCGACCGACGCGAAACCGCATTGGGTCGAGAGCGCCATTTGCTCGCGCGGGAAATAGCGCGCCGCCTCGTCGACCCGTTTTGCAAGGTCGGCGGCAGGTTCCAGTTCGTCGGTCTTGGTCGAAACCAGGCCCAGCACGACCATTTTGTCACGCGGAATATCGGCCAGGGGCTCGAAGCTTCCCGAGCGCCAGTTGTCGTATTCGAGCAAGAAGGTCTCGTAACGCGTGAGCCGCGTGAAGACCTGTTTCGAAATCGACTCGTAACCGCCCGCCGACATCCAATGACCCGCGTTATTGCCGCGACAGAAATGGATCGCGAAGTTGACCCCGGGAGCATCGGCGACAGCGTTGAGCAGGTCCACCCCCTCGGTCAGCATTCGCTCGGTCGAGATCCCGATAGCTTCGTAAACCTTACGGCGGGTTTCCGGGTCGACCAGCGTCGCGATTTCGGGGGCGTCGACCTGAATATATTCGCAGCCGAGGCTGGCCAGTTCCTCGACCTCCCGCCGCAGGATCCCGACCGCGTCGGCGAACAAATCGAACGGATCGGTATACGCTTCGCCGGAAAATTCCGGCGACCATAGGAGCGCGAGCATCAGTGGACTCGGCAGTGTCACTTTAAGCGGAAGCGCCGCACGAGCCCGCGCGTACGTGAATTCTTCGCTGGCCAGCGAGCGCCGCCGGCGCAGCTTGCCCGTGATGGTGAGGGGCACGCGCAATTCGGTCTCGCCGGCCGACGGCGTGTGCCATCGACGCGTGTCGAGGCCGATGGCTTCGAAGCCATCGAGGTATTCGCTCAAGGGCGCGATAAAGCTCGCGCGGCGCATCTCGCCGTCGGTCACAATATCGAGGCCCGCTTCCTGTTGCATTGCGATTGCCTCGTCGGCCGCGCGGTCTTCGAGCCGTTTGAACTGAGCGGTCGAGATGCGGCCGGCGGCGAAATCCAGCCGCCCCTGCTTCAAGTAAGGAGGCCGCAGCATCGAGCCAATCACCTCAGCGCGATATATCGCCATTGCTGGTGGTCCTCCATCGCCGTCGCGGCTCAACGGATCGCATATCCGCCGTCGACGAAAATTGTCGCACCGGTAACGAAATCCGAGGCCGCCGAGGCCAGAAAGATCGCGGCGCCGGCACATTCCCGCGGCGTGCCGAATCGTCCGGCGGGCGTACGCATTATGATCTCGTTGTAGAATGGCCGCGATTTGATCGGCGCGGTCATATCGCTCTCGATCCAGCCGGGGACGATCGCGTTAACCTGGATATTGTGCGGCGCCAACTCGATTGCCAGCGATTTGGTGAGCTGAACGAGCGCGCCCTTGCTGGCCGCATAGGATGGCGCGATCTGATTGCCAAACCGCGAATACTCGCTGGCGATATTGATGATCTTGCCGCGCTTTCGGGCCGCCATCGTCCGCGCCGCAAGCTGTGCGAGAAAAAAGCCCGAATTGAGATTGGTCTCGATCACGCGATCCCAATCTGCGCGCGCGAGCTTGAGCGCGCCGCCCGCAATCGCGATGCCTGCGTTGTTTACCAGGATATCGATCGGGCCGAGACGCTCTTCCGTCTGGTCGATCGCAGCTTTGAGCGCGGCACGATCGGTGACGTCAAGTTGCATCGCGAAGGCGGGAACCCCGGACGCGCGCAATTCCGCGAGCACTGCCTGATTCTTCTGCTCGTTGCGCGCCAGAATCCCGACCGACGCGCCCGCTTCGGCCAGGCCGAGGGCGATGCCGCGCCCGATTCCGCCGTTGCCACCGGTTACCACCGCGGTCCGCCCGCTCAAGTCGAACATCGCAAGGTTTGCCATCGAATTTGTCCGCCCGAGGGCCGAGATCATCGCGCCTCGCACATCCCGTCAACCCGCCGAGAGCTGACACCGCGGTTCTGGCCGCCAATAGCGTCCGACGATTGGACAGCGCTAAAGTCCGCTCCTATAGTGGCGTGTCGACCGGCTGCCGTCCAATTGATGACAAAAGGCGTCAGACCCAGCGCGTCGTGTGCGGCCGGCAAATTAAGAATCTGGAGCATTTGATGGGACTCAGGACAGCGGAGCAGTACAAAGAATCATTGCGCGACGGTCGCGCAGTTTATTTCCGGGGCGAGCGGGTCAACGACGTGACGACTCATCCGGTGATAGGAATCGCCGTCGAGCACGCCTGTATCGACTACCGCATGGCCGAGGACCCTCAATATCATGGCCTTGCCGTCGTCAAAGACGGCGGCGCTGAGTATAGCCGATACTTCCACCTGCCGCGCACCGGCGAGGATTTGCGCAAGCGCAGCGAACTGATTGCCGCGTCAACGCGCGAAGGCGCCACCCTCGTGGTGCTGATCAAGGAAATCGGCACCGATGCGCTGCTCGCCCTGCACATCATCGGTGAGCGACTGGCCGCGGCTGGCAAACCGGAGTATCGCGAACGTATCCATAAATACTACCGTCATTGCCGCGACAACGACCTGGCGATCGCGGTCGCGCAAACCGACGTCAAGGGTGACCGCTCGCTCGGACCCACTGCCCAGGACCATCCGGACTACTACGTGCGGGTGGTCGAGCAGCGTTCCGACGGCGTGGTGGTAAGCGGAGCAAAGATCCACACCTCGGTTTCGACCAATACCAACGAGGTGATCGTGTTGCCGACGCGTGCGATGCGTCCGGAGGACAAGGCCTACTCGATTGCCTTCGCGCTGCCGGTGAATACGCCCGGGCTGAAGCTGATCGCGAGTCCGCACGGCGGCTCCAAAAAAGACCCGTTCGAGCATCCGATTAGCGCGCGGCACAAGATGATGGAAACGTTGACGGTTTTTGACAACGTATTCGTGCCCAACGAAAGGATTTTCCTCAACGGTGAGATCGAGTTCGCCGGACTACTAGCGCTCACGTTCGTGCGCTACCATCGTTTTACCGCCGTTTCCTACAAACTTCCGCTGCTCGAACTGATGACGGGGGCGGGCGCCGCGATCGCAGAGGCCAACGGCATCGCGAGAGCCGGCCATGTGCGCGACAAGCTGACGCAACTCGCTGCCTACCACACGATAGTGCGCGGTCTCATCGAGCATGCGGCCGCGACGTGCACGGTCGAAGATGGTTTCGCGGTTCCCAATACACTCATCACCAACGTCGCCAAGTATCATTTTGCGCACAATTATCATGAGGCGGTTCAGATCGTGCAGGATCTTGCCGGCGGAATCCTGGTGACCGGGCCCGCCGCCGAAGATCTGACCAGCGAAGCAACGCGCGAGTATGTTCTCAAGTATCTCGGCGGGGCGAAGGGATTCGACGCGGAAAAGCGGCTCCGTCTGCTCAATCTAATCGCCGATCTGACGGCCTCTGATTACGGTGGCTATCAGGAAGTGCTGGCGGTTCACGCGGAAGGTGGTTTTGAAGCGGAAAAGCTTCAGGCGTATCGCGAATACGACTTTAAAACCGTCACTGCTTATGCGCGCAAGCTCGCCGGAGGCTAGCCGCAGCTAGACATGCTGGAGCGCGCCTGCGCAGCGCATCCACTGCGCTCGCCGCATAGTCGCGGTCGTGTGCGGCTCGGCGCGCAATGGCCTTACTCTTTGAATTTCCAGGTGTTTTCGGCTGTGCCGCTGATACGCCAGCGCGGCATTACGATTTTGGGGTCGTTGGTTTCCTCGTAAAGCACCTGGCAGGGTAGGCCGATGGCGACTTCGGCCTCATCATTGGTGAGGACGCCTGCGACGCGAGTTACGCTGCCGTCCGCTTCGTGGCAATCGTCGAGCTCGATAATACCGACGACATAGGGAACCGTGGCGATGAATGCGCCCACGATAGGTTGCGTTACCACTACATAGCTATAAAGAACGCCTTTGCCAGCGGTTTCGAACCATCCAATGTCCATTGACGCGCAGTTGGCGCACGATGGGAATGTCGGTGGAAACCATTTATGTGCGCATTCCTTACATTGGCGCACCAGATATTTGTGCTGGCGGGTCGCTTCCCACCATTCGTGCGTATCGAAATCGGGCAGGATTCGCAGCTTGCTGTAATCGATCGCTCCCGGCATCGCCAACTCCCAAAATCTCTCCAAAACTCAGGAGAGCCCGGTTAAAACGCTGTTGTTCCCGTTAGGCGGCAATTCCGCGCAGAATCAGGCAACTCGCCATATTCTCATATCCCCACGCCATCCCGCAGCAGAATCGAGCCTTGCGAACCTGGCGGCAGCCCGCCTTGCGGTCGTATGTATGCTTGCCTTCCGCCCATCCGGGGCAGGCGTCGTCGGCGCGATGACGCAATTGGCGCACATTCTCGATGACCATCTGGACGCCGTGGGTGTAGCCTTCGGAAAGATGGCCGCCGGAGAGATTGCTGGGCAACTCGTGATCGATTTGCAGCCGTCCGCCCTTGACGAACGACCCAGCCTCGCCTTTGCCGCAGAAGCCATTGGCTTCGAGTTGAATCAGCGTAGTGAAGGTAAACGCGTCATAGCAGGAGACGAAGTCCACGTCGCTATGGCTGATGCCAGCCATGCCGAAAGCCCGCTTCCATCCGTAATTCCCTGCAACGTAATGGATTTCCTTGCGCGAGTAGTTCCATTGCGGATTGTCGGTCATCGTCCGCGCGTAGCCACCCATTATGAAGACCGGTGGATGGCGCAGGTCATAGGCGCGCTCGCGAGAAGTCACGATAATCGCTGCGGAAACGTCGGTCTCCTGGCAACAATCCAGCAGCCGGAAGGGCTTCACCACCCAGCGCGAACGATGATGGTCTTCGAGCGTAATCGGCGTGCGATGGATCGCCTTGGGATTCAGGCTGGCATGCAGCCGATGCGCCACCGCGATTTCGCCGAAGGCCTCAGTCGTACAGCCAGTATCCCGCAGGTAGCGCATCGCGCTCATCCCGAAGCGTTGCGCAGGCGTGGTCCAGCCCCATCCCATGTTGAACTGGTTGTCGCCCTCGGCCGTCGCCACCGGTATCGGACCGCCCGGCACCTGTCCTCCCATTCGCCGTCCTGAGCGGCCGTTCATCGAACGGAAGCACACGATGGTCCGGGCATAGCCAGCCTCGATCAGGCCGATCGCGTGCGCGACCAGGGCTTCGGTGCTGGAGCCACCGCCCAGTATATCGAGCGAGTAATTGAGGCGAATCCCCAGCGAAGTCGCGACGGCCGCGGCTGTGGTGGAGTCCCCCACCTGGTAGCTTGTCATGCCGTCGATATCAGCCGGTTTGAGCCCGGCGTCGGCCATTGCCTTGCTCACCGATTCGCAGGCCATCGAAAGCGTGGTGCGGTTGGAGGGCCGCATGTGGGGCGTTTCACCCACGCCGACGATGCAGTATTTGTCGGTCAAAGCTCCCATCGTACCGGTTACCCTTTCCGCGCCGCGACCCGGCGATTACTCGACGCGCTGCTGCAATTCGATCACGTTGCCGTCAGGATCCCTGACCCAGACCT
>DATEGX010000007.1:0-3248 GCA_035279875.1 Binataceae bacterium (SeqCode) | reverse complement strand
GACGATTGGGCCGGCTGGCAGGCGATCACATCCGCGCTCGGCAAGAAAATCCAGCTCGTCGGCGACGATCTCTTCGTCACCAATCCCAAGCGCTTGGCCGAAGGCATCGAAAAACGCGTCGGCAACGCCATCCTGATCAAGGTCAATCAGATCGGCTCGCTCAGCGAGACGCTCGAGACCATGGCGCTGGCGCGCCGCGCCAATTACGCGCAGGTCATGTCGCACCGTTCAGGCGAAACCGAGGACGCGACCATCGCCGATCTCGCGGTCGGCACCAATTGCGGTCAGATCAAGACCGGCTCGCTGGCGCGTTCCGACCGGCTCGCCAAGTACAACCAGCTCATCCGCATCGAGGAACAGCTCGGCGGCGCCGCGCGCTATCCCGGCCGCGCCGTATTCCGGCGCTAGCGTAATTGTTTTAGCGCCCAACCGCACACGGTAAACCCAGGTGCCAATATTTAACTGACGAGCGACCCATAATAGATTCTGCTATACTTTCCCAATAACAGTCTTTTTATTTAGACAAAATTGGGGGGCAACATGGAAAGTACGGAAGCAATATCTATTGTCACTCGATGTCTAATGATCATTGCGTTGTCGATATTTCTCGTTGTGTGGTCCACCTTAGGAATCGCCTTGTGGTTTGCAATGCTGTGCCGATCGTTCGCGGCGGTATTTGCCGCGATGACTGCGGTCCTTTTACGCAAGGGTGACCCTGGCCCGTATGTTGAGAGGTTGAATGCAGTTGTGGGTATTTGGCCGTACGGATTCACGGCAGCGGTAAACTCATTTTTGCATCCTGGTCTTCAGCCACAGAGAGAGCTTACGGGTGATATTCCATTCAAAACGCTCGTCCGTGAGACATGTTTTTCAGCTGTCTTTTATGGCTCGCTCTACGTTGCATTCCATTGGCAAGATCTGAGCACGTTCCTCGCACCGCTAAATCCGGGTCGTTATTTTTTGGCGAATCTTGCTATCGTCGTTGGGATAGCTTCGCTCCTAATGTTTTTGATCTGGTACTTTACGGATCGCGAGCAGTCACGGCGACGGCGTTCTTAACTTAGCCGATTCGCTATCATATTCGGAATGGTGGCTACCGCAGAGTCGGCTGACGACTCGTTGATTCGAAATCAGGGAATCGGAATTCATTTGACCCAGCGACTCGGTCGTGATTCAAACGAGTCGTCATGGACGTGTTGTATGCGTTGCGCGCCCGCGCGCGGCAGATCGTCGGACCGGTGCTCGGCTTCACGCTGTGCGCCTATTTCGCTTATCACTTGGTCGAAGGCGATCGCGGCTTGCTGGCCTTGTGGAACCTGCAAACCCAGGTGCGTGACGCACAGGCGACCCTGAGCCAGCTCCAGGCCGAACGCGATCCGCTGGCCAAGCGCGTGTCGTTGCTCCAGGGCAATCACATCGACCGCGATTTTCTCGACCAGCAGGTGCGCGCGATGCTGAATTACGCCGCGCCGGGCGAACTCGTCATCTATTACCCGAAGGCGCAATAACCCGGGTCCATCGGCCCGACGGCTCGCGCACGGCTCGGCCGTTCGCGGAAAGATCACACGCCGAGGCAACGGGTCCGCGATACGGTCGCGCGCCTTAGGGCCGGAACGCGACCGTCGTCCAGCAAGCATTTCAGACCGCTTAACTGGAAATCAGTTAAGTTTCATTTTGCTTTGTATAACAACCGTTTGTGAATAGTTTTGTTGCATTGTTAGCATCGGCTGGGTAGGGATAGCGGTGCGCCGCCGCGGTCGCTGCGTCGCCGTTGAATTCCGGGAGATACCATGGCCGTCGCCGCCAAGCGCAAGCCCAAGTCCCGCCCCGACGAGCCCGTCGAAGCCGAAGTCTCCGCCGAAAAACTGCTCGACCTCTACCGCGCGATGTTGCTCATCCGCCGCTTCGAAGAGAAGGCGGGACAGATGTACGGCATGGGGCTGATCGGCGGCTTCTGCCATCTCTATATCGGCGAAGAAGCGGTGGTCACCGGCGCCATGGCCGTCGCTGAGCCTGGCGACACCGTCATCACCGCGTACCGCGATCACGGGCACATGCTGGCTTGCGGCATGGATCCGAAAGGCGTCATGGCCGAGCTCACCGGCCGCCGCACCGGCTATTCGCACGGCAAGGGCGGCTCGATGCACATGTTCTCGCGCGAGAAGAATTTTTTCGGCGGCCACGGCATCGTCGGCGCCTGCGTGCCGCTCGGCACCGGTTTGGGTTTCGCGCACCACTACCGCGACAACAAGCGCGTGTCGCTCACGTTCCTAGGCGACGGCGCGATGAATCAGGGCCAGGTCTACGAAAGCTTCAACATGGCGGCGTTGTGGAAGCTGCCGGTGGTCTACATCATCGAGAACAACCGCTACGGCATGGGCACGTCCATCGCGCGCTCCTCGGCGTCGCCCAATCTGTTCGGCCGCGCCGCGCCCTTCGGCATTCCCGGCCACCAGATCGACGGCATGAACGTTCTGGCTGTAATCGCGGCTGTGCAGGAAGCCGTCGAGTACGCGCGCGGCGGCAAGGGGCCGTACGTTCTCGAGATGCTGACCTATCGCTATCGCGGCCATTCGATGTCCGATCCCGCCAAATACCGCAGCAAGGACGAAGTCAGCCGCATGCGCCAGGAACACGACCCGATCGACCAGGTGCGCAAGCGTTTGATCGATGGCGGCCTCGCCGACGAAAACCGGCTCAAGGAGATCGACAACGCGGTCAAGGCGCAGATCACCGAAGCCGCCGATTTCGCGCAGCAAAGCCCCGAGCCCGATCCGAGCGAGCTGTGGACCGACGTCTACGGCGAAGTGGGCGCCTGATCATGGTCGATATTCTGATGCCGGCGCTCTCGCCGACCATGACCGAGGGCAAGCTCGCCAAGTGGCACAAGCAGGTCGGCGACGCGATCAAGGCGGGCGACGTGCTCGCCGAGATCGAAACCGACAAGGCGACGATGGAATTCGAAGCGGTCGACGAGGGCACACTTTCGGAAATTCTCGTGCCCGAAGGCAGCGAGCATATCGCCGTCAATGCGCCGATCGCGCGCATTGCCGGCGAGGGCGAACCGGCGAAGCCCGCCGCGGCCATACCCGTGGCGCCGCCGCCGGTCGCGAAAGCGCCGCCGCAGCCGGTGAGCGCGCATGGACGAGACGCAACTGCGCTATCCGGTGAAGCTCGAGGCGAAGACCTTCTTCGGCACCATCCGCGGCCGCGTGCTCTTCTTCCGCGACACGGTGCAGTAGGACGCG
>DATEGX010000006.1:0-6223 GCA_035279875.1 Binataceae bacterium (SeqCode) | reverse complement strand
AACGGCCGCGAGGCGGCCGGGTATCTGCTGCGGGCGGCGGCTCAGGCCGGCCGCCGCTTCGCCTATGCGGAAGCGGTCGGGTACCTCGATTCAGCCTTGCGGCAAGTCGACAGCCTGCCGGAAGGCGCCGAGCGCGATCATCTGGAGCTCGAGCTGCGCGGCGGCCTCTGCGGTTGCCTGATTCCGCTCAAGGGCACGGGCGTGGACATATCGCGCGACAACCTGCTGCGGATGTGCGAGCTGAGCGAAAAGCTCGGCGATGCCGACGAGCATTTCTGGGCGAGTTTCGGCCTCGGGTTTCATTATTCGATGCGCCTGGAACTGGACACCGCCCGTGAATTGGGCGAGCGCCAGATGAGTATTGCCGAAGACGCCCACGATCCCGCGAAGATTGCCGCCGCCTGCTTCGCCCTGGCCCAGACCCTGTTCATGACCGGCGAATTCAAGGCCGCCTATGCGCTCGCCGAGCGCGCGCTCAAGCTGCCGCCCGATCTGCCGAAAATTCCGGTGGGCGAAATTGGCGACTCGCGCACGATGATCCTGACAATTTCCGCCTCCACGCTGTCGGTGCTCGGCTATCCGGTGCGCGCCCTCGAGCGCACCCGCGAGGCCGTGGCCGTGGCCCGGCAGGCGGGGCCGTACTCGCTCGGGCTGGCGCTCACCTACGCGACCCAGATACGGCAGCGTTTGCGCGACCCCGAAGGCGTGTTCGAATTCGCTGACACGCTCAGCTTGTTATGCGCAAAGAAGGGCTTTTCGGGCTGGGGGACGGGGGCCACCGTGATGCGCTGTGCCGGGCTGGTCGAGCAGGGCCGTATCGAGGAAGCCTTAAGCGCCGGCGAGCAAATCATCCTTAAGGCCGAAGACGGAGTGCTGAGCACCTGGCGGACCGTCCTGATTGAAGCGTATACGCGCCAGGGCCGCTTCGCCGAAGCCTCGGAACAACTCGAAATCGCCGGCCGTATGGCTCGCCAGCATACGCTCGGAACGCTCACGGCGACCCTGCCGCTGCTTGAAGCGAACCTGGTGGTGGCCCGCGATGGGGCTGACGGGGAAGCCGCCGCAGAACGTCTGCTCCGCCATGCGCTCGAAATAAGTCAGCGTCAGCATGCAAAGCTTTTCGAATTGCGCGCGGGGGTGGCCCTGGCGCGGCTATGGGACGGACAGGGGCGCGGAGACGACGCGCGCGCCATCCTGGCCCCGATTTACGGTTGGTTTACCGAGGGCTTCGAGACCGTCGATTTGCTTGAGGCGCGCGAGCTGCTCGGCACACTCAGCGGGACTGGCGAGATGGCAGCGCACTGAAGACCGGTGCCGCCGACACCTCTTGACGGAATTGGCCTGATGGACGACGCTCAGCGGTAGGAGCCGCAGGCGCGGGCTGGCCTTAATTTCTCTGATATTTGGCCATTTCTGACGCGCCTTGGCGGGAGTGTGATGAGCGGCCGGAATTCATGGGACAGAGGAGCGGTGGAATCGATCGCGCGCGGGCTAAAGGACAGCCCGGGGGCCTTGATGCCAATCCTGCGCAGGATCCAGGATGAGTATGGCTGGGTG
Organism: Binataceae bacterium (SeqCode); assembly: GCA_035279875.1. Lineage (GTDB taxonomy): Bacteria > Desulfobacterota > Binatia > Binatales > Binataceae > JAMXLL01. The sequence goes on along the minus strand of DATEGX010000006.1, from coordinate 4,666 downwards.
CCGCGCGAGAGCGTTGCAGTGATCGCCGAAATCCTCAATCTGTCACGCGCCGAAGTCCACGGCGTGGTGAGTTTTTATCACGATTTTCGTCATGAACCGCCCGGACGCCACGTTATCAAGGTGTGCCGGGCTGAGTCCTGCCAGGCGATGGGTGGCATAGCCTTGGCCGAGCATATCAAACAGCGTCTCAAATGCGACTTCGGTGCCACCAGTGGCGATGCCGCGTACACGCTCGAAGCGGTCTACTGCCTGGGTAATTGCGCATGCTCGCCAGCGGTGGTGCTCGACGACGAATTGCTCGGCCGGGTAACTCCGGAGCGCTTCGATCGGGCACTCGCCTCCCGGGAGCGTGAAGCGCGATGACCTCTTCGGTCTACGTCCCGCGCGATTCGGGCGCCCGTTCGCTCGGTGCGGACGCGGTCGCCGAGGCGATTTTGTCCACGGCTGAGCGCCGCGGTGTCCAACTCGAGGTCGAACGCAACGGCTCGCGCGGGCTGTATTGGCTCGAACCGATGGTCGAGGTGAAGACCGAGCGGGGGCGGATTACCTACGGGCCGGTCTTGACGGAGGACGTCGCCGGCTTGTTCGAGGCGGATTTTCTGCACGGCGGCGACCATCGCCTCGGGTTGGGCGTGACCGAGGAAATTCCCTACCTCAAGCGCCAGCAGCGGCTGGCCTTCGCCCGGGTTGGGATTACCGACCCGGTCTCTGTAACCGACTATGTCGCGCATGGCGGCTACCGCGGTCTCGAACGCGCGCTCGGGCGCTCGCCGGAACAGATTGTCGAGGAAGTCACGCTTTCGGGCCTCCGTGGCCGCGGCGGCGCCGGTTTTCCGGCAGGCATCAAATGGCGCACGGTGGTGCAGACCAAGGCCGCGCAAAAGTACGTAGTCTGCAATGCCGACGAAGGCGATTCCGGGACCTTCGCGGATCGGATGATCCTGGAGGGCGACCCGCTGGTGCTGGTCGAGGGCATGACGATTGCCGGAGTCGCCGCGGGTGCAACTCGAGGCTATATCTACCTGCGTTCGGAGTATCCCGATGCGCTGCGGACGCTCGAAGCGGCGATCGGCGCGGCCACGGCCGCCGGTTACCTAGGCAACGATATTCGCGGCAGCGGCAAGTCGTTCATGTTGGAAGTGCGAGTCGGCGCCGGCGCCTATATTTGCGGCGAAGAGACCGCCATGCTCGAAAGCCTGGAAGGCAAGCGCGGGATGGTACGCTTCAAGCCGCCTTTGCCAGCGATTTCCGGGTTGTTCGGCCAGCCCACGGTGATTAACAACGTAATTACGCTGGCCTCCGTGCCGATCATCCTGGAACGGGGCGGCGAGTTCTACAAAAACTTTGGCATGGGCCGGTCGCGAGGGACGGTGCCGGTTCAACTCGCCGGCAACGTCAAGCGGCCCGGCTTGATTGAAACGGCGTTTGGCATAAGCCTTGGCGAACTGATCTATGATTACGGCGGCGGCACAGCCAGCGGACGCCCGATCCGCGCGGTACAGGTCGGCGGACCGCTCGGCGCCTACTTTCCCGAATCGCTGCTGGACCTGCCGCTCGATTACGAGGCGATTGCGGCCAAGGGCGGCTTGCTCGGCCATGGCGGAATCGTGGTCTTCGACGATACCGTCGACCTCGCCCGCCAGGCGCGCTATGCAATGGAGTTCTGCGCCGTCGAATCGTGCGGCAAATGCACCCCGTGCCGTATCGGCTCTACCCGCGGAATGGAAGTGATTGACCGGATCGTGGCTGCCCGCAACGGCGGCAAGGCGATGGCGGTCGAGCTTTTGCGCGACCTTTGCGACACCATGACCAGCGGGTCTCTATGCGCTCTCGGGGGGCTGACGCCGCTGCCGGTGATGAGCGCGCTGAAGCATTTTCCCGAGGATTTCGGACTGGCGGCCGGAGACGGCAAGCTCTGACCTGAAGCGATGGAGTTCAAGCCGTGTTAGCGATCAATGACAAGGATTTCGGCACACCCGAACGTGATTCGGACCAACTCGTTACGCTCGAAATCGACGGCCGCGAAGTAACCGTTGCGCAAGGAACTTCGGTGCTGCGCGCCGCCGCCCTGGCCGACGTTGCGATCCCGAAGCTGTGCGCGACCGACGCAATCGAGCCGTTCGGCTCGTGCCGGCTGTGCCTGATCGAAGTCGAGGGCCGCAACGGCTACCCGGCCTCCTGCACCACACCGGTCGAAGCCGGGATGAAGATCCGCACCCAAAGCGAAGCGCTGGCGAAGCTGCGGCGCAACGTGATGGAACTGTACATGTCCGACCATCCGCTGGATCCCTTCGAATGCAAGGCCGGCGGCAAATGCGAATTGCATGAGATGGCGCGTGTGGTCGGCCTCGCGCAGATGCGCTACGGCGAAGGCCGTAGTCATCTCGACCTGACGGTTGACGACTCGAACCCCTACTTCAGCTTTGACCCGGCGCGCTGCATCCTGTGCTCGCGATGCGTGCGGATTTGCGACGAACGCCAGGGTACCTTCGCCTTGACGATCGACGGCCGCGGCTTCGACTCCCTGATGTCGCCCGGCGAGCATCAGCACTATATCGACTCCGAATGCGTTTCGTGCGGCGCTTGCGTCCAGGCTTGCCCGACCGACGCCCTGATGGAGAAGACCCTGCTCGAAAAGGGTCCAGCCGAGCGAGCGGTCGTCACCACCTGCGGCTATTGCGGCGTCGGATGCTCGTTTAAAGCCGAGATCAGGGGCGACGAAGTAGTTCGGATGGTGCCGAACAAGGACGGCATGCCGAATCATGGCCATTCGTGCGTCAAGGGCCGCTTCGCATGGGGTTACGCGACTCATCCGGATCGCGTGCTCAAGCCGATGGTCCGCCAGCGGATAGCCGACCCGTGGCGGGAGGTCTCGTGGGACGAGGCGATCAACTACGCCGCTTCGGAGTTGAAGCGGGTGCGCGCCAAATACGGACGCGGCTCGATCGGCGGTATCACCTCTTCGCGATGCACCAACGAGGAAGCTTACCTCGTGCAGAAGCTGGTCCGGGCCGGGTTCGGCAATAACAACGTCGATACCTGCGCCCGCGTATGCCATTCGCCGACCGGTTACGGGCTCAAGACCGCATTCGGCACGCCCGCCGGCACCCAGGATTTCGATTCGGTCAAGGCGTCGGACGTGATCATGGTAATCGGCGCCAATCCGACCGAGGGCCATCCGGTGTTCGCCTCGATCATGAAGCGGCGGCTGCGCGAGGGCGCGCGCCTGATTGTCGCGGATCCTCGCCAGATCGAAATGGTGCGGATGCCCCATCTCGAAGCTGACTACTTCCTGCAACTGAAGCCGGGCACCAACGTGGCGCTGCTTAACGCGCTATCGCATGTAATCGTAACTGAGGGCTTGACGAACGAAAGCTTCGTGGCGGAACGGTGCGAGCATCGCGAATACCAGATGTGGCGCGAGTTCATCGTCCAGGAGCGCAACTCACCAGAGGCCGCCGAGCAAATCACGGGAATACCAGCCGCGGCGGTGCGCGGCGCCGCGCGCCTCTTTGCCAAGGGTCCGAACTCCGCGATCTACTACGGCCTTGGCGTTACCGAGCACAGCCAGGGCAGTACGGCGGTATTGGCGATGACCAACCTGGCAATGATCACCGCCAATCTCGGCCGCGACGGCGTTGGCATCAATCCTTTGCGCGGACAAAACAACGTGCAGGGTTCGAACGATATCGGTTCGTTCCCGCACGAGTTCAGCGGCTATCGGCACGTTGCCGATCACAAGGTGCGTGCGGATTTCGAGCGTGAATGGGCGGTCGAGCTCGATCCCGAGCCCGGCCTCAGGATTCCCAATATGTTCGACGCCGCGCTCGACGGCAGCTTCAAGGGAATCTACGTCGAGGGCGAGGATATCGCGCAGTCGGATCCGAACTCGCAGCACGTTGCCGAAGCGCTCGAAGCGATGGAAATCGTCGTCGTGCAGGATATTTTCCTGAACGAAACCGCCAAATACGCGCACGTTTTCCTGCCGGGTTCGTCGTTCCTCGAGAAAAACGGCACCTTCATCAACGCCGAGCGGCGAATCTCGATGGTGCGCAAGGTGCTGCCCCCGCTCGCCGGCAAAGAGGATTGGGAAGTCACCTGTGCGCTGTCGACCGCCTTCGGCTATCCGATGGAGTACGGGCACCCCTCCGAGATCATGGACGAAATCGCCCGGCTCACGCCGATTTTCGCCGGAGTAACCTACGAAAAGCTCGACCGGCTCGGCAGCGTGCAATGGCCCTGCAACGACGCCGCGCCCGAGGGCACGCCGGTAATGCATATTGGCGAGTTCGTCCGCGGCAAGGGCCGCTTCATGCTCACCGAATATATCGCGACCGATGAGCGCACCACGCCGCGCTATCCGCTGATTCTCACCACCGGGCGGATTCTGACCCAGTATAACGTCGGCACCCAGACGCGGCGGACCAAGAACGTCACCTGGTATCATGAGGATCGGCTCGAAATTCATCCGCATGACGCAGAGCAGCGCGGTATCCGCGACAGCGATTGGGTCGAGCTCTCCAGCCGGGCCGGCGCAATCCTGCTCCGCGCCGAGATTACCGAGCGGATCCAGCCGGGCGTGGTTTACACGACCTTTCATTATCCGGAAACCACGGCCAACGTGGTGACCACCGAGAATTCGGATTGGGCGACCAACTGCCCCGAA
>DATEGX010000005.1:0-2406 GCA_035279875.1 Binataceae bacterium (SeqCode) | reverse complement strand
TCGCAGTCGGCGGATTTCACTCGCAGGCCGGATGGATCGCCTTCAACATCGTCGCTTTGGGGCTTTGCTTGACGGCGCGCGAAGTCAGCTGGATATCGACGCGGCCCGGTTCACGGGGCGCGTCAGAGTCGCAGGCGATCGACCGGAATCCGACGGCCGAGTGGGTCGCTCCATTCGTCGCCATTCTGGGCGCAGGCATGATATCCCACGCGATGTCTGCTGGATTTGAGTGGCTCTACGGTTTGCGATTTCTCGCTGCGGTCATCGTGCTCTGGATTTTTCGCGAACGATACAAGTCTCTCGACTGGCGCATCGACTGGACTGCTTTGGTCGCCGGCCTGCTTGTATTCGTAATCTGGATTACTCCTGGCAATTCCCCGGCGGTTACAGCGCCGGCCCAACTTTCAGCCGCTCCGCCCGCTTTACGGACAGCCTGGCTGGTCTTGCGCATATCGGGTGCGGTGGTGACGGTTCCGATCGCTGAGGAGCTCGCATTCCGCGGCTTTTTGCTCCGCCGCTTCCTCTCATCCGACTTCGCGGCCGTTTCCTTTCGCCGGTTCTCGTGGATCGCTTTCCTGGGCAGTTCGATTCTGTTCGGCCTGCTTCATGGCAATCGCTGGATCGTGGGCACCCTGGCCGGCGCGATCTATGCGTTAAGTGTTCAGCGGCGGGGCCGTCTGGGCAACGCGGTAGTGGCCCATGCGATCACGAACACACTATTGGCCGTCGACGTCGTTGGTTTTCATCATTGGGGTCTTTGGTAACTAACCTCGACGAGAACGGAGTACTCCGTTACCGGGGGAACTCATACGATAATGTAGCTATCCACCGGACCACACTGATATTGCTGATCGCCGCTGCGGTACTGGGGGATTCCGCCTGCACGCAGACGCAACCCCTGCCCGCGCTGCCGAAGGTCGACACCTCGGCCTTCCCCGAGCGCACGCGGGCAGAGGTTAATGCGGCACTCGCTCAGGCCTCGGCGCACCCCGACGATGCCCCCTCGCTGGGACGGCTTGCCATGGTGCTCCACAGCTATCAGCAACTCGATCTTGCCGAAACCCTCTATCGCCGCGCGCATCTGCTGGACCCGAAATCGCTCGATTGGGCCTATTACCTGACCGTGCTGGAGCAGATTCATGGCGAGACCCGGCAGGCGATCAACGACGCACGCGCAGCGGTAAAAATCGATTCCGCGAGCCAGCCTGCGCGGATGCGCCTTGCCGAGGCGCTGCTGCAGGCGCGCCAATTCGGCGAAGCCCGAAAAATCTACGAGAAGCTGGTTGATGAGGAATCGGATCTGGCAATGTATCAGTACGGTCTGGGCAGGAGTCTGGAAGGGCAGGGTCAACTGTCGCAGGCAATCGAACATTACAGGAAAGCGTGCGAACTCGCTCCCTCGTTTGCGGGGGCGCGATATGCGCTGGCGATGGCGTACCGATCGGCGAATGACCTTCCGGCGGCGCGGCAACAGCTGGAGATTTACAAGAACACAACCGCCATTGCTCCACCGGAAGACACCCTGATGGCGCGGGTCACGGCGCTCAATCAGGGAGGCCTCCAGCGGGCGCAGGCGGCTCAGCAGTACATCGCACAGCATCGGCCGCTCGATGCGGCAAAGGAGCTCGAGACGGCAGTGGCAAACGACCCGAATGACGAGATCGCCCATACCAACCTTGTGGCGGTTTACTGGGAACTGAAGCAGTACGACAAGGCCGAGCAACACTACCGAATCGCCGCGAAACTGAATCCGGCGACCGGCGCACATTACATATTCGGCCTGGTGATGCTGGATCAGAAACGATATCCCGAAGCCGCCGCGGCGTTCAGGCGGGCGATTGAGCTCAATCCGCGCGATAACGGCGCGAATACACAGCTCGGACGCGTGCTGGAATTCCAGGGCGACCTGCAGGGCGCGATCCGGCAGTATGAAAAGGCCCTCGAAACCGACCCGAATTCACGGGCGACAAATTATGTGCTGGGAGAAGCTCTGCTGAAGTCCGGCCAGGGTCCGGCCGCCATCGAGCATCTGCTGAAGACAATTCAGCCGCCGGCCGACGAAAAGACTCCGGCGTATGCGCGCGAAATCGCAGCCGCTTATCACAAGCTGGGCAACGATGAACGCGCACGATACTACCTGCAAATCGCCGGAGGCGGACAGATCCCCTCAGCGTCGGGTGAGTCGCTTGCCGGACAAAGCGCAGGCGTTCTGCAGGGAGCGTCGGCAGCATCCGCACACCCATGATCCGAAACATATTCATCTGCGTTTCGTTCGCGGCATTGGGCGGCTGCGGGTCACGCGCGGTGAGCCCCGCGAAGCCCGGATCGGAGCCGTTCCGTGAAGCCTCGGCGGAAACCGGGCTCGATTTCCGGCATTTCACCGGAGCGACAGGCGACTTCTACATG
>DATEGX010000004.1:0-3226 GCA_035279875.1 Binataceae bacterium (SeqCode) | reverse complement strand
GCCGAGCCCGATACCGTGGTCGTGACCGACGCGACCCATCGGCTGATCTCGGGGCTGTTTGTCGTCGAGGAACGTGGCGCGCCGGTGCTCAAAGGCGTCGAGCGGCGGATAGGGCTCTATCGCGTGATCCGACCAAGCGGGATGCGCGGACGACTCGACGCGGCGGCCGTCGCCGGAGGGCTGACTCGTTTTATCGGCCGCGAAGAGGAGTTGCGCCTGCTGCTCAATCGCTGGGAGCGCGCGACCGAAGGCGAAGGCCAGGTCGTCACGATTATCGGCGAAGCGGGCATCGGCAAATCGCGGCTCGTGCAGGAGTTCCGTCAGCGGATCGCGGGCGAACGGCACACCTGGCTCGAAAGCGCGGCGGCCGCTCTTCTTCAAAACACGCCTTTCTATTCAGTGGTGGAGATGCTGCGGCAGACCTTCCATTGGCACGGCAACCAAAACCAGGAGCGACGGTTGGCGGCACTCGAAGCCTCGCTCGCGGCCACGGGAGCTGCGCTTGACGAGGCGGTGCCGCTGATCGCGGCGCTGCTGGAATTGCCGGTGAGCGAGAAGTATCCGCCACTGCGGATGCCGCCCGATCAGCGGCGTAAGCGGCTGCTGGCCACGCTGGCCGCGTGGACGATCGGGTTTGCGAAGGCGCAGCCGCTGGTGCTGGCAACCGAAGATCTGCACTGGGCCGACCCGTCGACACTCGAGGTGACGCGGTTGCTGGTCGAACAGGCAGCGACCGCGCCGTTGCTCCTGTTGTACACGGCACGGCCCGAGTTTCGCGCGCCATGGCCGTTGCGAGCCCATCACACGCAGCTCGCCCTGAACCGGCTGAGCGCCCGCGAAGTGGGCACGATGGTGCAGGAAGTCGCATAGCGCAAGGCGTTGGCGGATGAGACCGTCACGACCGTAATCGAGCGCACGGGCGGGGTGCCCCTGTTCGTCGAGGAGTTGACGCGTGCGTTGCTAGAAAGCGGCGACGCTAAGCCGAGCGAGCGCGATATTCCGGTCACGCTGCACGATTCGCTGATGGCGCGCCTCGATCGGCTGGGACCGGCCAAGGAGGTGGCGCAGGTCGGTGCCGTGCTGGGTCGCGAGTTTTCATATGAGTTGCTGCGCGCGGTGCATCCGATCGCCGACGAGCAGTTGCAACACGCGCTCGGCACTCTAGCCGACGCGGAACTGCTCTACGTCCGCGGCATCGCACCCGAGGCGACCTACCAGTTCAAGCACGCGCTGATCCGTGACGCCGCCTACGAAGCGCTGCTCAAGAGTCGCCGCAAAGAACTGCATCGGGTTGTTGCGCGCACCATCGATGGGCAGTTCCCGTCCATCAGGGAGACGCATCCTGAAGTCCTCGCGCGGCATTGGACGGAAGCCGGCGAAACCGAACGCGCAATCGCCGAGTGGTCAAGAGCTGGCGAAGCTGCGCAGGCGCGCAACGCATTCAAGGAAGCACTCGACAGTTACCAGCAGGCGTTAACGCTGCTGAATGTGTTGCCCGAATCGCCCGAGCGCAATAATCGTGAGCTGCAACTCCGGCGACTAGTTGTTTCGACGCTCAACGCGACGAAGGGTTATGCCGCTCCGGAAACGATCGCGGCTATCGAAGAGGCTCTGCCGCTGGCCGAAAAGAGCGGAGATATCACGCAACTAATCACTTGGTTGAGTTCGAAAGCTGCCGCCGGGCTTGTCGGGGGTGACTTATCCGGCGCTGGCGCCCTTGCCGATCGGATACTGGAACTTGCCCCGCGCGCTCAAGGCGGTTCGATCAATTTAGGCCAAACGTACCAGACACAAATTATCACGCGGCAATACCGCGGCGACCTCGCCGGAGCGGAGAGACATTTTAGCGCTTGGCTTGCGTTCTTTGGCGATCGGCGTTTGCAGCCGCCGCCGCCAATAGCCGTCAACACCTTTTTTTTCGCTGGCCGCAACGCATGGTTGCTCGGTCGCGCGGATGTTGCCCGCGAGCGGGACAGCCGAATGGTAGCCTCGGTAAAGGGTAGAACCCCGTTCGACATTGCGAACTCTGAATATTGTGGCGCATCACTCGAGGTTTATATGGGGAACTACAAGCGAGCCGAAACTCGCTCCTTACACGCGCTGGAGTTGGCGAAGAAATATGAATTTCCCAACCCCGCCATACGTGCGCGAGCTAGCCTCGGTTCGGCGCTAGCGCATATGGGACGCGCGACCGAAGGCGTTGCGTTAATCCGACAGGCCATAGCTGGCATGCGCGAGATCGGATCCCGTATGGGCATTACCATAACTACCACCGAGTTAGCCGAAGCCCAGGGACTTGAAGGTGCTGTCGAGGATGCGCTTGAAACAGCGGAACTAGCGCTACGGGCGCACCCCGAGGAGGTCGTACACCGCCCCGAGACGCTCAGGATACGGGGCGAACTGAGGCTAAAACAGGAGCAGATCGAATTGGGCGAGATCGACTTCCGCGAGGCGATCACTCTCGCTCAAAGGATGAGTGCGAAGTCGTGGGAGTTGCGCGCGACGACGAGTCTCGCGCGATTGCTCCGGGATACGGGGCGTCGCGATGAAGCGCGCACGATGCTAGCGGAAATCTACAACTGGTTCACCGAGGGCTTCGATACCGCGGACCTGAAAGAGGCGAAAGCACTGCTGAATGAACTGGGTAGCTAACGCGAATGCCTTCGCCGTTTTCCGGTTGACACGTGACTAGTTCTCGAATCGTTCTTCTCATGGTGTAGGGAGTGCCGGCAAAAGCTCTATCGCGAAAGCCTTACAGGCGATAAACAGCGAACCTTTCCTTCACGTCGAGATGGACGTGTTTCTTCGGATGATGCCCGAATCCTGTTTTGGAGATCCCGATGGGCTGGTTTTCGAGGTCAGAGAAGACGGCATACCTTCAGTGATTATCAAGTCTGGTGTGTTTGCTGAACGAACCTTTCGGGGAATGCGGTGCGCGATTGCTGCGATGGCCGCCCAACGAAACAACCTGATTGTAGACAACGTGATGCTAGGAAACCGAATATCGAGGCTACTTGTTGCGCGTTCGAGTCGACGAGACCGAAGAGAAGCGCTGCGTAATTCGCGGCAGTTTGTGGATGCAAGGCGAATTCACCGGCCTCACACATGTGGTATGGGCCGCACGGTCAGGATACCTGGACCAATGGGCACGAAACTGATTTTTAATCTCAGACTAGGCTCTCCTGCCATTCCCGCGCTTATCCACTGACCTCCGTTTTTACGGGGA
>DATEGX010000003.1:0-2563 GCA_035279875.1 Binataceae bacterium (SeqCode) | reverse complement strand
CGTACGATCTGATCATTAGGAACGGCACGATCGTCGATGGTACTGGTGCCGCCGGGCGCCGCGCCGATCTCGCGGTAGCAAATGGTCTAATCGCGGCGGTCGGATCCATCAAGGATGGGGCGAAGCGCGTTATCGACGCGTCGGACCTGATCGTCGCGCCGGGCTTCATCGATCCGCATACCCATTACGACGCGCAAATCTGCTGGGACCCTCTGATTAGCTGCTCGTCGTGGCACGGAATTACCACCGTGATGATGGGCAACTGCGGCGTGGGTATCGCGCCCTGCAAGCCAGCCGTGCGCGAAGTGGCGACCTGGGACCTCGTCAACGTCGAGGCGATTCCCTTTGAGGTTCTGAATCAGGGAATAAGCTGGGAATGGGAGAGCTTTCCCGAGTACCTCGACGCCGCCGCGAAACGGCCCAAGGCTATCAACCTGGCCTTTCTCGCTCCGCTCACGCCCTTTCGCCATTTTGTTATCGGCGACGAATCGATGGAGCGCGCGGCCACGGCCGAAGAGACTTCGCGGATAAAGGCGCTATTGAAGGAGGCCGTGGCGGCCGGTGCGTTCGGTTTCAGCACCACTAATATTTTGCAGCATATCGGTTTCAAGGGCAGACCGTTGGCCTGCCGCCTGGCCAGTGACGGCGAGCTCAAGGCCTACTGCAACGCGCTCAGGGAGCTCGGCAAGGGTGCAATCGAAATCGCCCTCACTCGTACTCCGGCCGTGATGAGCGACGATGAATATGCTTTGCTCGATTTACTGCTGACCGAGAGTGCGCGGCCGGTCACCTGGCTTGCCCTGATGAAGCGTTACGATCTGCCGGATTCGTATCGCGAGACGATTCGGCGCGCAGCCCCTTTGATCAAGCGCGGCGGTTTGCCGCAGATCTCCAATCTGCGGTTGGTCAACGAACTCGACCTCCGATCGCCCTTCATGCTGGCGAGCTTTCCTTCCTGGATGAAGGCGTTCAATCAGCCGGTCGAGGTGCAGAAAAGGCTCTACGCGGATCCCGAATTCCGTGCAGGCTTTCGCCATGATCTGAAGACCCCCCGCGTATTTCACGGAATCTGGTCGCTGCTATGGGTCAAGGAAGTCACCAATCCGGAACTCAAGCCGCTCGAAGGCCGGACCGTCGCGGACGTCGCGCGCGAACGCGGGAAGGACGGACTCGATGTCTTTCTTGACCTCGCTCTCGAGGACGATTTGCGGCTGGTCTACACGATGGCGCGATTCGATGTGCCGGAGGACCTGCTGGCCGACTCTCGCACTCTGATTGGGCTTTCCGACGGCGGCGCCCACGTCGATATGCTTTGCGACGCGGGCTATTGCACGGAGTTGCTGGGAACCAGCGTGCGCGAGCGGCAACTGATGAGTCTCGAGCTCGCGGTCAAACGATTGACCTCCGAACCCGCCGATTTCTTTGGTATCCGGGGGCGCGGGCGGCTGATCGTCGGCCATTGCGCCGATGTGACAATCTTCGATTCCAATACGGTCGGTTCATCGGCAGAGCATCCCGAATCTCGCCACGATTTGCCCGGCGGAGGGCGGCGGCTGGTGGTTCCGGCGAACGGAATCCACTACACCATCGTCAACGGCGAGGTGCTGTACCAGGGCAATCGTCATACCGGTGCGATGCCCGGGCAGGTTTTGCGATCATGATTGTCGAATCGTTCAATCCGCACGGCAGTAGTGAATCATTCGGCCGCCGCGGGCCGGCGGAGGAGATAGTTGAATGCGGGTAAATCAGCTTCGCGCTGTTCTCAAGTCCGGCGATATCGCGCTTGGCACCTTGATGTGGGAAACGCAGGGGCGCGGCGTGGTGCATACACTGGCGGCCGCCGGAATGGACTTCGTGATGATCTGCATGGAGCATTCCGCGTACAACCTCGAAACCGTGGTTAATCTGGTTGCGCACGCCCATGCGGCCGGCATCACTCCGATCGTTCGCATTCCCGATTTGCTCTACCAGCACGTCACCCGCATGCTCGACACCGGTTGCCAGAGCCTGATCGTGCCGCATGTCAGGACCGGCGCCGAAGTCCGGCGCTTCGTCGAGTACGCCAAATATCATCCGGAAGGTCGCCGCGGGATGGCGATCTATCAGGGCGCCAGTACCGGCTATGAGGACGTGGAGCCGCAGGTGGCTACCGCTCACGCTAACGCCAACACACTGTTGGCCGTGCTAATCGAAACCCGCGAGGCGGTTGAAAACCTGGAAGAAATCCTTATCCCCGGCATCGACCTCGCGCTGGTGGGACACCAGGACCTCGCGCAAAGCCTGGGCGTCCCCGGCCAGTATTCGGATCCGCGTGTCCGCGAGGCCGAGGCCAAGGTTCGCGCATTGTGCAAGCAGCGCGGTATCGCCACCGCCGGAGCGATAAACCGGCCTGACAATGCCAGGGCCGTGATCGAAACGGGAGCCCAATTTCTGCTCTATGGGACCGACCTGGTTATGATACGCCGTGAGGCCGGGCGGGCGGTGGAGGCTGTCGCGCCATTTCGCAAGCGCGGCAACCTCAGTTAAATCGTTCCGGGTCGGGGGTGAACCGATCAAGCTCGCA
>DATEGX010000002.1:0-2239 GCA_035279875.1 Binataceae bacterium (SeqCode) | reverse complement strand
GATCGAATCTGTCGCTGCAAATTCCGCTGCGCGGCGCCGGCGACGAGCTCGACCGGCTGATTGAAAGCTTCAACCGCATGACCGAGCGCCTGAACCAGTCCTTCGAGCAGATCCGCCGCTTTTCGACCGACGTCTCGCATGAGCTGCGCACGCCGCTCACCGCCATCCGCGGCCAGCTTGAAGTGGCTTTGTTCACCGCCGAAACGCCCGAACAGTACCGGGAAGCAATGCTCAACGCGCTCGAAGACGTGGAAAAATTATCGAGCATCGTGCGCGCCCTGCTGCTGCTCTCGCAAGCCGAATCCGGGCAATTGGCGCTGCAAAAAGCGCCCATCGATCTCGCCGGCCTCGCGCGTGAGGTGGTCGATCAGTTCCAGATCCCGGCCGAGGAAAAAAACGTCAAGCTCAGCGCCGATCTCGACGCCAACGCCGTCGTCTCCGCCGATCACACCCAGATCGAGCGCCTGCTCTCGAATCTCCTTTCGAATGCCATCAAGTACACGCCCGAAGGCGGCTGGGTTCGGGTGCGCATCGGCCAGGCCGGGTCGCCCGGATGGGCGCAGATGGTCGTCGAGGACAACGGCGTCGGCATCCCGGCCGAAAATCTGCCGCATATCTTCGACCGTTTTTACCGCGTCAAGAACGCGCAAACCGACGGCGTCGCCGGATTGGGGTTGGGCCTCAGCTTCGTCGCCTGGATCGTCGAAGTGCACGGCGGACGCATCGACGTCGCCAGCGCCGAAGGCGAAGGCACGCGCTTCACCGTGCTGCTCCCCGCCGAGGAATCCGCAGTCGAAACCCCGACCCCCGAAGCCGTCGCCTGATGCGGCAGGTCGGCGGGAACCGTAGTGTGGGTCCGTCCTCGGCGCCGTTCCGCTAGACTAAAAATATCCCATGAGCCTGGATATCCGCGAGACCGACCGCGAGGGGATCGTTACCCTCGCACTGAAGGGCCGCCTCACCGCCGGCGAGGCCTCCATCGTTCGCGATAAGGTCAATTCGCTGCTGGCCGCCGGCCACAATAACATCATTTTCGATCTCGGCCAGGTCGATTACATCGATTCCACCGGCCTCGGCAGCATGGTCATCTGCTACACCACGCTCAAGAAAACGGGCGGCGCACTCAAGTTGCTGAATCTCAACAAGCGCAATATCGAACTGCTGCTGCTCACCAAGCTGCACACCATTTTCGAAGTGTTCTCCGATGAACAGGACGCCGTCAACAGCTTCTTCCCCGATCGCGAAATCAAGCGCTTCGATATTTTGCAGTTCGTGCGCAGCCAGGAAGAGGAGCATTGATGCTCGAAGCCGGCTCCCTCGCGCCGCCTTTCGAGCTCGAGGAAATGGGTGGAGGAAAACGGTCGCTTGCGGAAATTCTGAATCGCGGCGCCGCGCTCATCGCCTTCTATAAGATCAGTTGCCCGGTCTGCCAGCTCGCGCTGCCGTTCTTGGAGCGCATCGCCCAAGGATCGCTCCAGGTGATCGCCATTTCGCAGGATGAGGAAAACGGCACCGCGAAGTTCCAGCAGAAATACGGCCTCACCATGCCTACCCTGCTCGATCGCGAGCGCGACCGTTATCCCGCCAGCAACGCCTACGGGATTACCCACGTCCCGTCGTTGTTTCTGATCGAAAGCGACAGCCGCGTCTCCCTGGCGGTGGACGGTTTCTTGAAACGCGACCTCGAGTCGCTCGGCGTCCGCGCCGGCATCGCCCCCTTTGGACCCGGCGACAGCGTCCCGGAATGGAAACCCGGTTGAGGCTCCAAGAACTAAGCTTCGGTTCGAAGCGATTCGTGAGGCGCGACCGGAATGGAGCGCGTCCGCCGTCCGCAGTTACCGCCCCCGCAGCAGCCGCATGGCTTCGTTGATGCCGCTCGCTTCCTTCGCCGACCGGCCGCCGTTCTGCTCGGGAACCGAATCGCCTTCGCCGGGCGCCAGAAACAAATTGGACTCCACCCCGTGCTGGCGCGTGTACAAATCCCAGTAGCGGCCGCCCAGCGCGTAGAGCGATTCGTGCGTGCCGCGTTCCACAATCCGCCCCGCCTCCACCACTAAAATCTGATCGGCGCGGCGAATGGTCGAAAGACGGTGTGCGATCACGAACGTGGTGCGGCCCTTCATCAGGTAGGCCAGGCCTTCCTGAATAGCGGCTTCCGATTCCGAATCGAGACTCGAGGTAGCTTCGTCGAGAATCAGGATGCGCGGGTCGGCGAGAATGGCGCGCGCAATCGAGACAC
>DATEGX010000001.1:0-4111 GCA_035279875.1 Binataceae bacterium (SeqCode) | reverse complement strand
GGGACCTTCATGTATTTGGCGTGCCCCCCATGGCTGGTGATGCCATAGACCACCGAGCCTTCGGAGCACATTTGCGACCAGCCGGTGCGGCAATGCGAGCAGAGCCCGCAGCCCGAATAGTGATGGACCATCACCCGGGCGCCGATTCGGGCTTCCCGCTCGCTCACGCCGGGGCCGATTTCCGCGACTATGCCGCAAGGCTCGTGACCCGCCACGACCGGCGACGATGTTTGAAAGCCGAGCGCCGTCTGAGAGCCTACCGCCCGGTAGATGTGCAAATCAGAGCCGCACATGCCGGAAGCCTTGATCTCAAGCACGACTTCGCGTTGCCCGGGAGTCGGGTCGGGAAAGTCGGCGAGTTCCAGGCTTCGATTTCCCAAAAAGACTACGCCTTTCATCGGTTCAACCTCCCAGGTTCCGCGTTGTCTCCCAACATCGGGCCGCGCACGTTCATGCTCCCCTAATACTCCGATGAGACAAAAGGTGACAGCCGCGGGGCCGGGACGGCGCCGTCTGCCGGGCTGATGTGCTAAGTTTTATTAGCACTGGACCGTTTACGATTTCCAAAATCGCGATATTTCGCGTTCGCGCAATAGTTTGCTTTTCGGATTTCATAGGAAAATCAAGGGCTTTGGCGTCACACAGATTCAATATATGCCAGGCATCGATTTTGCTGTATCGCCTCGCCGCGATGACTCCCCGCATATGGTTGCGAACGTTGGCTCTGGTGATTTTTGCCGCATTGATCGGATACATCCGACCAGTGACGGCGGCGATTGCCAACGACGATCAAGTCTGCGACGCGACTGCGGACTACTTCCTGGGTGTCGAAGACTACCCGGAAGCGGTCAAATCTCACCTGCGGGTCATCTCCGCTCATCCCAATGACGCGCTGGCGCATTACCATCTCGGCTTCGCCTACGGGATGCTGGGCCGGCGCGATGACGAACTCGTCGAATATCGCCGGGCAATCAACCTTGGCCTGCGAAAGTGGGACCTTTTCGTAAACCTCGGGCGGCTTTACCTGGAGAACGGCGAGTTTGCCGCCGGAACCGGCGCATTCGCAACGGCGGCGGCACTTGGGCCTCTTCACGCCGAAGCGCACTACAATCTCGCGCTCGCGTACGAACGGCAGGGGTCGCTCGAAGCGGCGCGGCAGGAAATGCTCACGTCCTTGCGCCTCGACCCGGCTCAGGTCGACGCCAGTAACATGCTGGGCCTGATTTACGCCGAGCAAGGAGATTTCGCTCGAGCGCGGCAAGTCTGGCGCGATCTGGCTCGGGCCCATCCCGATTTCGAAGCACCCCGTGCAAATCTGGCGGTTCTGGAACGAACGGGTGGACCGCCTAAGACGCAGATATCCGCTCTACCTTCCGATTCGCGGAACGCGATCTTGCGCGTTGCCCGCTAGTCCCTGCGAACCCCAATCGCCGTCTTAACGATGCTCCGCCGGTGCAATGACGCGCCTTTGGGCAAACGCCGTTTCAAATTAGAATTCTTACGGCAACTTGGTTAGCATCGGGTGCTCCGAGCGGGCATTCGCATCAGCTACCGAGGTGCGGCAATGAACAAAATCGCAAATGGATCGATCGGCACCGAACTAACCGGGGGCGAGAAAATCTCGCGGCGGGTATTCGTGGTCAGCAGCCTGGCAGCCGGATTCGCGCTGGCCGTTCTGCCCGTATCAGCCGAAACCATAACTACGGATAGCAAGGGGTTGATCGCCGGGGAGGTCAAAATTCCGGTGAACGGGGGCCAGATACCCGCTTATCGCGCGATGCCTGACAAATCCGGCCCTTTTGCGACGATCCTGGTGGTGCACGAGATCTTCGGCGTGCACGAGCATATCAAGGACCTCTGCCGCCGTCTCGCCAAGCGCGGTTATTTTGCCGTCGCCCCGGCGCTTTTCGCCCGCGAAGGCGACGTCGCCGCGATGAGCGATATGTCGCAAATCATGAAGGTCGTGAAGACCGTACCTGACAGCCAGGTTGCGTCCGACCTCGACGCGACGGTGGCCTGGGCGGCGGGCACCGGCAAGGCGAACACGCAAAAGCTCGGGATCGTCGGCTTTTGCTGGGGTGGGCGGCAGGTATGGCTCTATGCGGTCCACAATCCGACACTGCGGGCTGGCGTCGCATGGTACGGGCTATTGCGCATTCCCAAGACCGACCTCACGCCTGAAAGCCCGCTCGACCTCGCCAATCGCGTCAAAGTCCCTGTGCTTGGACTCTACGGCGGGGCCGACGCCGCCATACCCATCTCTCAAATTGACGAGATGCGGGCGGCGCTCAAGGCCGCCGGCGAGCCTTCCGAGATCGTTGTCTATCCGGACACCCCGCACGGCTTCAATGCTGACTACCGCGCCAGTTACCGGCCCACCCAGGCACGCGACGGCTGGAAGCGGATGCTGGCCTGGTTCGACGAGCACGGCGTCGCCTGATTGCTACTCCGCCGCCTCTCCCGTCCGGACGGGAGACTAAATTTCAGCCCCTGTGCCCGAGCAATACGGCCCTGATTAGTGCCTTTCGACGGAGCTCTGTAACTTATGACCTAATTTTCGACAATGTTGCTCATGAGCAGGGATCGCGCTGGCAATCTCGCGAGCGCGTTGGGACGAGCTAGCTTGAGGCCACTTATCATGAGAGGCGATTGCTCAAAGGAGGGGCGATTAGCAACTAGACAGCCGTTAAAACGCATCGCCGCTATATCCAGCAAAACAACCAAACCAAACAGTAAGCATGGAGGCAGATAAATGATGCAAACTTGGAAGAAGGCCACCGCGGCCGCGGTGGTTTTGGGGGTAGCGTCGTTGGCCCTGACCAGCGCGCACGCATCCGACATGTTTTTCGGCCATCAGGGCTACAATCAGAAAAATCTCGTGTCGAATGACACTTCCAAGATTCCCGCCGATCATCAGGATACCGAACTGGTTAATCCGTGGGGCGATGTATTCTTCCCGGCCGGGCCGTTCTGGCTCAACGAGAACGGCAGCGGGCAATCGGCCCTGTTTCTAGGCGACGGCAGCGGCGTGGGCGGCGGCTCCACGGCCCTGGCGGTTACGGTGCCAACCCCGAGCGGAACCGGACAATCGGCACCGACCGGAATTGTCCTCAACGGCACGCAGGCCTTTCAACTAAAAAACAAGACGACCTCCATATTTATCTTCGATACCGAAGACGGAACGATTTCAGCATGGAACCTCGGCACGGGTTTCCCCGGCCCGGCGGAACTCGAAGTAGACAACTCCGCCGAAACTTGTACGAACGGCGCAACCGGCGCGGTCTACAAGGCGCTGGCCTATGGTGCGACGACGGCCGGTCCGTTCCTGTACGCGACGAATTTCCGCTGCGGGACGGTGGACGTTTTTGACGGTACCTGGGCTCCGGCAATGGCCGGCAAGTTCCGCGACCCGCTTATTCCGCCAGGATACGCCCCGTTCGGGATCGTGAACATAAGCGGTAATCTCTTCGTCACCTACGCCAAGCAGAATGCCGCCAAGCACGATGACGAGGCCGGCGTCGGACGCGGGTTCGTCGACGTATTCGATACCAGCGGTAACCTCATCAAGCGTTTTGCCGTGCGCGGCGCGCTCAATTCGCCCTGGGGAGTCGCCCTGGCTCCATATAACTTCGGTCAAGTGAGTAATGACATACTAATCGGAAATTTCGGCGACGGCCGCATCAACGCCTTCGATGCCCATACCGGGGTGTTCGAGGGCAGCCTGCGCGACCCGTCGCATCGTCCGATTTCGATCGATGGGCTATGGTCGATCGTGTTCGGTGGCGGCGCGCTCTCCGATCCGGCCCAGCTCTACTTCACCGCCGGTCCCAACGGCGAAACCGACGGCTTGTTTGGCAGGCTGACCCCGCAATAGAGGCCGCGCCACCCAGAGCGTTTCTCTTCTCACGCAGACCTGGTTCCCAGAATTAACGCCTCCCGGGTTCATTAGCCCGGGAGGCATCGCCATTGGTCGCCTGATCGCGAGGCCGGCGCGCGCCGCGGACTGGCCCCTCCGCGCCATTCGGTGCTAGACAATCGGGCGAGGTGATTGCGCATGGGTCCGTTAGCCGGAGTTCGAGTACTCGATTTGAGCATGGTGGTTTCCGGTCCG